>NZ_PDGU01000027.1:0-38993 GCF_014334955.1 Corynebacterium sp. LK33
TAGGACTCAATGAAACTGGTTGCCTAGCAAAGGTTAAACGAAAACCCCCTCCCGGATACCCGGGGAGGGGGTTAGTCTGAGCGGATGACGGGACTCGAACCCGCGACCCTAACCTTGGCAAGGTTATGCGCTACCAGCTGCGCTACATCCGCAAATACGCTCGCCCATAAGGGCTTACGTGGTGCGCGATACTAGGATTGAACTAGTGACCTCTTCCGTGTCAGGGAAGCGCTCTCCCACTGAGCTAATCGCGCTGGGGTAAAAGCTATATAGAAGCTTTCAAGCGCAACCCCCTTCCAGGAGAAGGGGGTTTTGCACTGAGCGGATGACGGGACTCGAACCCGCGACCCTAACCTTGGCAAGGTTATGCGCTACCAGCTGCGCTACATCCGCAAATACGCTCGCCCATAAGGGCTTACGTGGTGCGCGATACTGGGATTGAACCAGTGACCTCTTCCGTGTCAGGGAAGCGCTCTCCCGCTGAGCTAAACGCGCATTACATCGAAACCGGTAAGGAATCTCTGCTGAGGTGGAAACGGGAATCGAACCCGTGTACACGGCTTTGCAGGCCGTTGCCTCGCCACTCGGCCATTCCACCGTGAGGCTGCCGCCTCAGTGGTTGCCTCGAAGTTATACCACAGAGCTTAACTTCTTGAGAAACCAGAGCGGATGACGGGACTCGAACCCGCGACCCTAACCTTGGCAAGGTTATGCGCTACCAGCTGCGCTACATCCGCATCACGTTGCAAGAAGAGCGAAGAAGAATCTCAATTGCTCTCTTGCGGTGCGAAAGATACTTTAGCGTGCTTGTGCGATTGATTACAAATTACCAGGTGAGCATCTGTATTGTGCCTGTGGGGATTGGGCTAAAGGCGGATCTTTGACGCCTCTGAATCGCAACTATGTCATTTATTCACTTTCGCGGGTTTGTTCCTGGGCGGCTATCGAGTCGCTAGCGGCATGCAATCCCATAGGAGGGGTAAGAAATCTTCGAGCTGCGGAATCGCAAACGCAAAGAAACTCAATTAGGGAAATTCCCAAAACGCGTGCTAACTTATTCCGCAGAGCAGCAAAGGCATAATGCTTTTCTGTCCGAGTCCCATAGCTCAGTGGAAGAGCGTTCCGTTCACACCGGAAAGGTCGCTGGTTCGAACCCAGTTGGGACTACCATTTAAAACCCCGGTCGACGCATCGTATAAAAACTGCGCGGCTGGGGTTTTGCTGTGTGACCTGAACTATATTCGTCCCTCTCGGGAACTTTTCTGGACTACCATCCGACAATAGGTATAAGGGCAGCGGTCAGACTACTGCTGTTCTTCTCGAACTGTCCCGCTTAAAGGAGTTGAACTGTTCTAGTGAGTCCCCGGGTCGCTTCAGGCGAAACGTTTCGGTTCTCAAAGTCGGGTTTCCGGCGTGCAGTAGCCGCCGCTGCGGCGCTTGTAGTCTTTGCAGGTGCGTCAGTTATTAATGCTGGCCCCGCGCATGCCCACGATTCCGTGCTGTCGTCTAACCCAGGCGACAAGCAGGTTCTCGATGAATTTCCGCACCACGTTTCTCTCAAGTTCTCCGGCAACCCCAAGAACAATTTCAACACCGTTGCAATTAGTGATGCAGATGCCAAGGAAGTCCTGTACTCCCACGAGCCAGAGGTAGTAGGTAATGAGGTCTCTTTGGATATCCCTGAGGATATTAATCCAGGCCCTGGTAACTACATCATTGGTTTCCAGATCACGTCCTCGGATGGCCACTCCACTCGGGGTAAGACCACTTTCTCAGTGGCTGATCCGGATGCTGCTGGCGCAGCCGAAGCTGGGGCAGAATCTCGTCAGACCGGTGCGCACGCCGAGGAAACGAAGTCAATACCGCTATGGGCTTATGGCCTCGGTGGTGGACTCATCGTCATCATCGCCGCTGTCGTCATCGTTATTAATCGAAAGGCAAAATAGACACATGAAGCTCAATCGCACTGCAACTGCACTGATCGCTGGTTCCGCAGCCCTGACCCTTGCTCTGGCAGGATGCTCGTCCGACGATAACACTGCTGCTGAAGTGACTGAGTCCGCAACCTCCGCTGCGACCGAAGCTACCTCTCAGATGGAGAAGAGCGATGCTGCTGTGCAGCTGGCCGATGCCTACATCAAGGAAAAGCCGGCTGACAAGGGCATGACCGCCATCTTCGGTACGCTGACCAACAACACCGATAGGGACATCAAGGTTTCCTCCTTCAAGCTTGAGGGGCTGAAGGAAGGCACGAAGTTCGAGCAGCACGACACCAAGGACGGCAAGATGTTCGAGGTGCCGGAAGGTTTGACGATTCCGGCTAATGGCGAACTCGTTCTCGAACCGGGTAGCACTCACTTCATGATTATGGACAATGATGAAGCTATGGATGTGGGAGCTGAATACAAGCTCGTCATTGAGCTTTCCGACGGCTCTAGCATTACCCAGGACGTTGAGGTTCGCGTCCAGCCAGCAGGTGAAGAGGACTACGGTAATGACGGTGACCTGAACAACCCAGAGCACATGGGCGGCGGTGAGATGGATCACTCGGGTCACTAATTCTTGTGACGAGTTGGTCAAGTAATCGCTCGTCGTAAAGCGGGCGTGAGCTCAGGTACGTCGAGGAATTGACTAACTGGAATCTAATGGTGGCAGAAGCGCTGGGGTTGGCAGGTTATTGCAGCATATGCAACGAACTCCGGCGCTTTTCTTTTTCCGAAAAAGGTTTTCGATACGGTCGAATTGGATAGGCCAGTGGTTGCGTTGAAGCTATTAAAAAATTGGCGAATCCCCAGCCACCTCATGTGCTCCAGTTCGAAGTAATCAGAAAGGTAAGAGTGCACAAAATGTCCGAAGGCTTTTCCAGAAGGCGTTTTCTTGGCGGGCTCGGCACCGCCGCAGGAGCCTCAGCGCTCGCCCTGGGGGCGCCGGAAGCCCAGGCGATTGGGTTGGAACGTCCACAGGAAGAGCCGCCGAAACCGCCTTTGCAGACAGCAACCGTACCTTTTGATGGCGCTCACCAGGCGGGGATTGCGACGCCCGCACAGGCGAATCTATGGCTAATAGCCTTCAACGTGAAGAAGGGGGTAGATCGCAATCGCCTTCAAAACCTCATGCGTGCCTGGACGGATGATGCCCGCCGAATGACAGCCGGCAAGGCTACTCGAACGGATTTGGAACCCGAGCTCATGGGGAGTCCGGCCAATCTGACTATCACAGTTGGATATGGGGAAAACTTCTTCACAATCATCGATAGGGAAGACCAGAAGCCGGAGTGGCTGGGGGATCTGCCAAAATACGTTAACGATGAGCTTCGCCCGGAGTGGAACGGCGGAGACCTGTGCCTGCAGATTTGTGCGGACGACCCGGTAATGGTCTCTCATGCGGCACGAATGATGATCCGAAATGCGGGTTCCTATTTGGATGTCCACTGGGTGCAAGCTGGTTTCCAGCACGCCAATGGTTCTAGGCAGGAAGGCGAAACCCCGCGTAATCTCTTCGGTCAGAAGGACGGTACGGTCAACCCGCGCACTCGTGAAGAATTCGACAAGCAAGTGTGGATTGATAGTGGCCCGGACTGGTTGCGGGGCGGTACAGCGATGGTTGTCCGCCGTATTGAAATGGATATTCCAGGCTGGGATGTCTTGGACCGCGAAAGCCGCACTGTTATTACCGGCCGAGATATCGGCACCGGTGCGCCAATTGGCGGTAAGGACGAGTTTGAGACCGTCGACCTGGCGAAGACTGATGAATATGGTCTGCCTCTGACGGATCCGAACAGCCATGTTGCACTGTCAATGCCTCCGAAGGAGAAACCTAATCAAAGGATTCTGCGACGGGTCTACAACTATGACCTGCCACCGGAACCGAATGGTCGATTCGAGACCAACACCGGCCTGGTATTCATTTGTTTCCAGAAGGACCCGTTGGAGCAGTTCGATCCGATTCAGGAGCGGCTGTCCAAGAACGACCGTCTCAATCAGTGGATTTTCCACATTGGATCCGCTGTGTTTGTCATGCCGCGAGGAACTTCTGAGGAGGAGTACTGGGCGCAGGACCTTTTCGAGGCCTGAGTTTTGGCCGTGCGGTAAAGTGTGTGAACGACTGACGAAGGTCACCAGGTATGTGATTTTCGAAGACACTTTGAAAAGGAGTACACGCACGCCGTGTCAGAAGAATTTGCAACCCCAGCACCGTTTTCCGTGCCCGCAGGAGTTTCTGCGGGCGAGGCGATGAGAGACCTGGGTTTCCCGAACAAGGGCGTTGACGCCATCGTTTGTGTCCGCGACCCTGAAGGCAATTTGAAGGATTTGTCCTTTAAGCCAGAAGTGGAAACCGTCTTCGAGCCCGTTCCGGCGAATACTCCGGACGGTCGCGATGTCATCCGCCACTCTGCGACTCACGTGATGGCTCAGGCCGTGCAGTTGGAGTTCCCTGGGACGAAGCTGGGCATTGGCCCTGCCATCGACAATGGTTTCTACTACGACTTCCGTGTCGATGAACCTTTCTCGCCGGAGGATCTCAAGCGCATCGAAAAGCGTATGAAGAAGATCATCAAGTCTGGTCAGCGGTTCGAGCGCTTTGCGTTCGAGTCTGCTGATGAGGCGCAGGAAGCGCTTGCCGACGAGCCGTATAAGCTCGAGCTGATTGTTGAAAAGTCGGCCGGCAAGGTGTCCGAAGATGATGAGGCCAATGTCGACGTCGGTGGTGCAGGTACGACCTTGACCGGCTACCGCAACGTCAATCCGCGTACTGGCGAGACCGAGTGGTTTGATCTTTGCCGCGGCCCGCACGTGCCGACCACCCGCTACATCCCTGCTTTTAAGATCACGCGTTCTTCCGCTGCGTACTGGCGGGGTGACCAATCTCGAGATAACCTGCAGCGTGTTTACGGCACTGCGTGGGAGTCCAAGGAAGCGTTAGACGAGTACCTCGACCGCATGCTCGAGGCTGAGAAGCGCGATCACCGCCGTTTGGGCTCCGAGCTGGATTTGTTCAGCTTCCCGGATGAGATTGGTTCTGGTTTCCCGGTATTCCATGTCAAGGGTGGCATCATCCGCAACGAGATGGAGCAGCACTCCCGTCGCCGTCATATCGAAGCGGGCTATGACTTTGTGAACACGCCGCACGTAACTAAGGGTGACTTGTTCAAGAAGTCTGGTCACCTGGACTTCTACGCGGATGGCATGTTCCCGCCGATGCAGCTCGACGGCGAATATGACGAACACGGCAACTGCACCAAGGCTCCGCAGGACTACTACGTCAAGCCGATGAACTGCCCGATGCACAACCTCATTTTCGCATCGCGTGGTCGCAGCTACCGTGAACTTCCGATTCGTATGTTCGAGTTCGGCACCGTCTACCGCTACGAGAAATCAGGCGTTATCCACGGTCTTACCCGAGCCCGTGGCTTTACGCAGGACGATGCCCACATCTACTGCACCGAGGATCAGCTGGAAGAAGAGCTCACTAATGTCCTCGACTTCATCATTTCGCTTCTGCGTGACTACGGCCTGGATGACTTCTACCTGGAGCTGTCTACGAAGGACGAAAAGAAGTTCGTCGGCTCGGATGAAATTTGGGAGAAGTCCACAGCTATTCTCCAGCGCGTTGCCGATGCTTCTGGCCTCGAGCTCGTTCCTGATTCGGGCGGAGCCGCTTTCTATGGTCCGAAGATTTCCGTCCAAGCCCGCGATGCCATCGGCCGTACTTGGCAGATGTCGACGGTACAGCTCGACTTCAACCTGCCGGAGCGCTTCGAGCTCGAGTACACCGCACCTGACGGAACCAAGAAGCGCCCGATTATGATTCACCGTGCGCTTTTCGGCTCCATCGAACGTTTCTTTGGCGTCCTATTGGAGCACTACGCAGGTGCTTTCCCGGCTTGGCTGGCTCCGGAACAGGTTGTTGGTATTCCGGTTGCGGATGACTGTATCCCACACCTGGAGGACTTTGCTGCACAGCTGAAGTCTCGTGGCATCCGCGTCCACGTGGATACGTCCGATGACCGCATGCAGAAGAAGATTCGCAACCACACCCAGGCCAAGGTTCCGTTCATGATTCTGGCTGGTGCCCGTGACATTGAGGCAGGTGCCGTCAGCTTCAGGTTCCTCGATGGCACCCAGATTAACGGGGTGGCAGTTGAGAAGGCTGTGGACATCATCTGTGATTGGGTTGCTTCGCGGAATAACGAACAGCCGAACAAGGAGAATGTCTCTGCTCTCTAGAGGTCGTTAACGCTCTCTAATTCGACTGCGTTGTTTTAACTGGTGAACCACGCGTGGTAATCCAAAGAAGTTGACCGCGAGGTCGTAAACTACAGCAGAGAAATATATGTGGTCGGGGCTCGAATGGGGTTCCGGCCACGCAACGAAGGGGATGGCAGTGAATCAGTCGGGAAGTGAAGAGTTGCCTCCGCAGCAGCAGGGCAATGCCGGCCAGCAAGAATCGTCTGATGGCGTATACGTTGACAGCGGTTACGGCGAACCGGATCGGCTCACGCGCTTATGGGCACCGTACCGGCTGGATTACATCGTCAAGCGTGGTGTGCATAACTCCAAGCCATCCCGTAACCCCTTCGTTGATTTGCCGAAGCAAAGCGATGAGGAAGCACTCATTATCGCTCGCGGCGAGTGGGTGTACGCCGTTTTGAATCTGTTCCCGTACAACCCAGGGCACCTCATGGTGGTTCCATATCGCGAAGTCGCCAACCTTGAGGACTTGACCGACGAAGAAACAGCCGAGATGATGCGATTTGCCAAGCATGCGGTTCGTACTCTCAAATCGGTTTCGCGTCCGCACGCCGTCAATGTAGGTTTCAACTTGGGCAAGGCCTCCGGCGGTTCGGTCGCCGATCACCTGCATATGCACGTCGTACCGCGCTGGTCGGGTGACAGCAATTTTATGACCGTGATCGATGGCACCAAAGTGTTGCCGCAGGCTCTTCGTCAGACTCGCGAATTGCTTGCCGACGGCTGGCGTGCCCTTAATCAAGAGGATGGGGCAGCATGCTGAGTGTCCGTGGCAGGGCTCCAATCCGCCCAGTAGTTGAACCGATTGCCGCTGCACTTTTGCGGGTCGGCATTAGCCCGAACACGGTCACCCTGGTGGGAACGGTAGTTTCCGTTCTGCTTGCGGTAATCCTGATTCCTACCAACCATCTTTTCGCAGCTGCGGTGTCAATCGCTATTTTCACTGCTTTTGACCTGCTCGATGGCATGATGGCCAGACTTCGAGGGCAGGGAACGAAATACGGAGCGACGCTGGATGCTTCCTGTGACCGCATTACGGATGCTGCACTGTTCGGGGCGATAGCGTATTGGGTGGTGTATCACCATGACGCGGATTCAGTGCTGCTTATTCTGACACTGATCACCATGGGATCTTCCCAGGTCATTTCCTACGTTAAGGCTCGGGCAGAAGCTAGCGGCCTCAAGGTCAACGGCGGTCTCGTCGAACGTGCGGAGCGCCTGATTATCGGTCTAATCGGCATTGGGCTCCAGGGGCTTGGCGTGGACTATGCCCTCTACGTCGCAATGTGGCTCCTGGCGATTGGGTCGGTATTCACCGTCGTTCAGCGCTTGTACATGGTGGCTAAGCAGCCAGGAGCGTTGGATCCCATCGCCCCGCCAGAAGGCGCAGCTGATAGTTCATCTATCAACCCTGACTCTGCTACGAAGTCCACGGGTTCGGCTGATTCCAACAACTAAAGGAGGATACGATGACTAGTTTCTTCCTGCCTCGCTCGAAAGATGATTTCGTTGCGCTCGGCTATATGGCCGGGTGGAAGATTTTTGGTCTGCTGCCGGAACGCGTGGCCTACCGCATCGGCAACATAGCCGCCGATCGTGTAGCAGCAAATCCAGCGACTACCCGCCAGCTTCGCAAGAACCTGGCTCGCGTTATGGGCTGTTCGCCTGAGGAAGTGCCGCAAGGTCTTATTCGGGCTTCCATGCGTTCCTATCTACGCTATTGGGTGGAGGCATTCCGGTTGCCCTCCATCGCGTCGCCAGAGTTGGCAGACACGGTCGAATCCACCAGCGATGGGCTCGAACGAGTTGCTGAGGCCCTCGAGGCCGGAGATTCCATCGTCATCCCACTGCCGCATTCTGGTAACTGGGATATGGCAGGTATGTGGCTCGTTTCCCGCCATGGTCGGTTCAGTACCGTGGCGGAACGGCTGAAGCCAGAGGTACTTTACGACGCTTTCGTGGAGTACCGCGAATCCCTCGGATTCCACATTCTCCCGCTTACCGGTGGCAAACCCGCGATGCCGGAACTGCAGAAGCGATTGGAAGAAGGTGGCGTTGTGTGCCTGCTGTCTGATCGTGACTTCGGCGGCCACGGGGTCCCGGTCACTTTTTTCGGCGAGCAGACGACAATGCCGGTCGGTGCAGCAAAGCTGGCACAGGACACGGGCGCTCGGCTTATGCCCGCGGGCCTGTCCTACACGCGCGATGGTTGGCGTTTTGTAGCGCATCCATTCGTGCCGACTGAGGGGCGCGATCTACCTGACATTGTCCAGGACATCGCTACTGGTTTTGAATCTGATATTGCCCAGCATCCAGCGGATTGGCACATGATGCAGCCACTGTGGCCGGCGGATAAGAAGAGGTCAAAGTAGCCGTGCGAATCGGAATGGTGTGCCCGTACTCGTTCGATGTCCCAGGAGGGGTTCAAGCTCACGCGATTGACTTGTGTGAGGAGTTTATCCGTCGCGGCCACGAGGTCAGTCTTATCGGCCCGGCTAGCGCGCAGGCGGACGTGCCGGATTTCGTTGTTCGAGGTGGTGCCGCCATCCCGATTCCGTATAACGGCTCGGTCGCTCGGCTCTCTTTTGGTCCCCGCACGAGCCGTCGAGTCCGCACATGGATCGAGGAAGGTAACTTTGACATCCTTCATATCCATGAGCCGAATTCGCCCAGTTTTTCCATGCTGTCGTTAGTAAACTCGGTCGGCCCAATCGTCGCGACCTATCACTCTGCGGCGACAGATTCCCTGGCATTGAAGCTGGCCACGCCATTTTTGCGGAAGTACCTCGAACGCATTCGGGGAGGTATCGCTGTCTCGGAAGTGGCGCGTCGCTGGCAGGTTGAGCAACTCGGCGGCGACCCGGTTCTCATTCCCAATGGTGTCCGTGTTGGAGATTTCGAGTCCTGCCCGGCCGCCTCATCGTTGCCTGAGATTCCGCCACGGTGTGAAGGGGTCTATCGGCTTGTCTTCCTCGGACGCTTCGACGAATCTCGTAAGGGCTTTGACGTCTTGCTCGACGCGTTGCCAACAATACGTGCGGAGATTCCACAGCTTGAGGTCTGTGTCGTTGGTGATGGTGATATCGCGGCAGCTCGTCGTAAAGCGGGCAGAAACGCAGATGTCCTGCATTTCGTCGGCAGACTGTCGGAGGATGCTAAGGCGTCAATACTCGCCGATGCGGATGCGTACATTGCCCCGCAGCGTGGTGGGGAGAGTTTCGGCATCGTGCTGGTAGAGGCGATGGCGGCGGGTGCGCCGGTGATCTCCAGCGACATCGATGCGTTCAAACTCGTGCTTGACGACGGCCATTACGGGCTTCACTTTGAAAACGGTAACTCCGCAGACCTTGCGGATGCAGTCGTACGCCTTTTGACGCAGCCAAAGTTGGGGGAGGAGCTTCGCGCACTCGGGCATAAGCGGGCTTGGGAGTATGACTGGTCGCAGGTCGCCGACGGCGTTCTGCGTGTGTACGATACGGTGCGCATGGATGGCGAAAAGGTCGTCATTGCGCCATAGAGATTTCCGTCGTGGCAGCTGATTAAACGCAGCGGAGTGAAAGTGGGTTTTCGGTGGACGTAACCGTTCCAATCTGGGTCGTTGTCCTAGTCATTGCGCTGATTGTCGTACTCGTTGGCGGTTTGGTGGCTTCATCGACAGCGACGCGTTTGAACCGTATGCACATTCGCACGGACTTGGCGCGTTCTTCACTGGAAGCGGCGTTGGGGCGAAGGGCCGCAGTCGCTCGTGCCGCCTACCCGGAACTCGCCGGCGTAGTGGCGAAGGTGGAAGCCACACCACTTAGAGCCAACAACACTGGGCAGCGTGCAGACGTGGAAAACGAACTGACTAGGAAAATTGTGGCGCTCTATGAGGAACAGCCCGTGGACCGGACGATGGCAATTGAGCTTTCTGACGCCCATACGCGGCTCGAGCTCGCCCGCCGTTTCTACAATGATGCGGTGACGGATACGAAAGCACTGCGAGCCAGGCCGCTAGTGCGCGTGCTGCGGCTGGCGGGCACTGCACCTGAACCGGAATATTTCGATGTTGCAGATGGACTGACAACGGCTTAATTGTGGGAAAACCCGCTGTTGTGCTGGAAGTTCGCGGTGTTTTCTGACTCAATGAACAG
Source organism: Corynebacterium sp. LK33 (assembly GCF_014334955.1). Lineage (NCBI taxonomy): Bacteria > Bacillati > Actinomycetota > Actinomycetes > Mycobacteriales > Corynebacteriaceae > Corynebacterium > Corynebacterium sp. LK33. Next base: position 10,385 of record NZ_PDGU01000027.1, read on the forward strand.
CACTGTCTAGTTCAGGCGTTATAGTGTTAAACGACTACAAACAGTCACATTCACCAGTTTTATTAGGGAAGTAGGGTTCGTTGAGCACGGTTGAGAACAACTCCGGGCAGGGCACCGCACGCGTCAAGCGCGGTTTCGCTGAGATGATGAAGGGCGGCGTCATTATGGACGTCGTTACTCCGGAGCAGGCCAAGATCGCTGAGGATGCCGGCGCAACTGCCGTGATGGCGCTGGAGCGCGTCCCCGCCGATATTCGCGCAGAGGGTGGCGTGTCACGTATGTCTGACCCGGACATGATTGAGGGCATTATCAATGCCGTCTCCATTCCGGTTATGGCCAAGGCCCGTATCGGCCACTTTGTTGAGGCACAGGTTCTGCAGTCCCTCGGTGTTGACTTCATTGACGAGTCCGAGGTTCTGACCCCGGCCGACTACTCGAACCACATCGACAAGTTTGACTTCACCGTGCCGTTCGTCTGTGGCGCGACCAACCTGGGTGAAGCTCTGCGCCGCATCAACGAGGGCGCTGCCATGATTCGCTCGAAGGGCGAGGCCGGTACCGGTGATGTCTCCAACGCTGTGACTCACATGCGCACCATCCGCGCTGAGATTAACCGTCTGCGTTCTATGGCTCCGGACGAGCTCTACGTTGCCGCCAAGGAGCTGCAGGCACCGTACGAGCTGGTACGCGAGGTCGCTGAGACCGGTAAGTTGCCAGTCGTGCTGTTCACCGCAGGTGGCATTGCAACTCCGGCTGACGCTGCAATGATGATGCAGCTCGGTGCTGAGGGTGTCTTTGTTGGTTCCGGTATCTTCAAGTCCGGTGATCCGGAGAAGCGCGCCAAGGCTATCGTCCAGGCAACCCAGCACTACGATGATCCGAAGGTCATCGCTGATGTCTCCCGCGGTCTCGGCGAGGCAATGGTCGGCATCAACGTCGACGAGATTCCGCAGCCGCACCGACTCGCTGAGCGTGGCTGGTAAAAATGGCTAACATCCGCGAGGTATTAGATCTGGAGCAGATTGACCGGGACATTTTCCGTGGCCCAGTCATTAAGTCAATCCTGCAGCGCACTTTCGGTGGCCAAGTTGCCGGCCAGTCCCTCGTCGCGGCGACGCGCACGGTGGGTAATACCTTCGCGGTGAACTCCCTCCACGCCTACTTTGTAGGCCCGGGCCGCCCCCATATCCCGACGGTGTACATGGTCAAGCGTATTCGCGACGGCCGGTCTTTCTGCCACCGCTCCGTCGAAGCTGTGCAAGATGGCCGTACGATTTTCGTAATGCAGGTCAGCTTCCACCGTAAGGGGGATGAGGGACTCGAGCACTCTGACGTGATGCGCAAGGTGCCAAATCCTGAAGATGTGGTCACCGACTCGTCTGAGATGACGAACACTCGTCGTCTACTAATGCGCGAGTGGGCGGACTGGGATATCCGGGTAGTGCCGGATGATCAGTTCGAACACAACAAGTACACCCCGTCCCAGCAGCTGGTATGGTTCCGGTGCAAGGATCGCCTGCCGGATAACGAGACCTTCCACGTCTGCACGCTGGCGTACATGTCGGATATGACTTTGCTGTCATCGGCACTCGTTCCGCATCCAGGCGTTGAAGTCCAGGAAGCCAGCCTCGACCACGCGATGTGGTTTATGCGTCCGTTCCGTGCGGATGAATGGCTGCTCTACGACCAGATTTCGCCATCGGCGCACGCGGGTCGCGCATTGACTCACGGTCGCATCTTTAACCAAAAGGGCGAGCTCGTGGCCGTCGTCACGCAGGAAGGGCTGACCCGAAGCCTGGCTCCGGGGGTTGAGCCCGTGCCAGTGGCGACGAACTTCGATGCTCGCAGTGAGAACCTAGATTAATGACACAGGAAACAATCGGTATCCTAGCTCTTCAGGGCAACGTTGCCGAACACGGATATGTTCTTGACCAGCTCGGCGTCTCGCACCGAAAGGTGCGCTTGCCGCGCGACTTGGAAGGACTTAGCGGGTTAATTTTGCCCGGCGGCGAGTCCACGACCATGAGCAAGTTGATGGTCTTCAATGAGCTTGAAGACCCGCTGCGGGAAGCCCTCCGCGATGGCCTTCCGGCATATGGCACCTGCGCCGGCATGATTTTGCTTGCCGACCAAGTGCTCGATACCCGTGCGGATGCCGTTAGCCTGGGGGTGATTGACATCACCGTCCGTCGTAACGCATTTGGCCGGCAAGTGGATTCCTTCGAAACTGACTTGGATATTCCGCAGCTGGCGATCAGCGGTGACCAGCCGCCTGTGCACGCCGCCTTTATTCGCGCACCGTGGGTCGAGCGTGTCGGTGATGATGTTGAGGTGCTAGCGCGGGTGCCAGAATCGGCTGGAGAGACCGCAGGTACAGTGGTCGGAGTACAGCAGGGGGCTGCGATGGCCACCAGCTTTCACCCGGAGTCGACGGGGGAGACGCGGCTCCACGAGTTCTTTTTGCGAGAGCTTGTCGGCATTTAAATCCCCGGTTTGTATAATGAACACCTGACGAATTCCCATCTACATGGGTATTGACGAGAGGAATGGTAGGAACTAGCACATGGCGGGTCATTCAAAATGGGCAACCACAAAGCACAAGAAGGCTGCTAATGACGCCAAGCGCGCCAAAGAGTGGGCAAAGATGATCAAGAACATCGAGGTCGCGGCTCGTACCGGCGGCGGTGATCCTGCTGGTAACCCCACCCTCGATGACATGATTAAGAAGGCCAAGAAGGCCTCGGTTCCCAACGACAACATTGAGCGTGCCCGCAAGCGTGGTTCCGGCGAGGAGTCCGGCGGTGCTGACTGGGAGACGATTGTCTACGAAGGTTACGCACCTGGTGGTGTCGCTTTGATTGTGGAGTGCCTGACTGATAACCGTAACCGTGCTGCTTCCGATGTGCGCTCGGCGTTCAACAAGAACAACGGCAACATGGCAGACAACGGCGCCGTGGCTTACCTGTTCGAAAAGAAGGGTGTCGTCGAGCTGCCGAAGGGCGAGCTGACCGAGGATGACCTGCTTATGGCGGTTCTCGATGCTGGTGCAGAGGAGGTCAACGACCTGGGCGAAAAGTTCGAGGTTGTCTCCGCCTTTACCGATCTGATGAATGTCCGCACCGCTCTTGTCGATGCCGAAATGGAGTACGACTCCGCAGATCAGGACTACCGCGCTTCTACCACGGTGGCTCTCGATGCTGACGGTGCACGCAAGCTCTTCCGTCTGATTGACGCTCTCGAAGAGTCCGACGACGTGCAGAACGTCTACTCGAACGCCGACATCAGCGACGAGGTTATCGCCGAACTCGACGACTAGGCGTTTGCTTGGCGACGGTTCCGCTGACCGGCTTCCCGGCGTTAAAGGGGTGCCCCCGCAGGGTAGTCTGCAGCGCTGAATTGCGCGGCGAGCTGGTGTAAATGGAAGATCCCCATCGGAGAATCGTCCGATGGGGATTTTTTTTGGGGAAAAATTACGGGCTGCGCGTGTGAATACGGCTGCAAATGTGAAACTGTGCGAGTTTATGTCACTTCCAGACGATTTTTCAGGTCATTTTTGTCATAAACGCAGTCAGTAACTCGCATTGGGGTAAGTAGCGAAGGGTGCCCGCCCGCCGACGCACCGGTCGACACGCCAGACGGACACACTTTTGCCAATAAACCCGATTTTGGTTTCTGAAAGTTTTAGTAGAACCGTTTTAAGAGAACCACTGAGTCGGAGGTCCCGCCATCAGCAACAGTGTGAAGACCACGACGAGAACAATCAGGATGACGAATGCCGAGATAAACGGGCGGCGAATAATCATCGCGAGTGCCCACTCGAAAATGCCCTGTGGCTCCTCGGATTCGTCGGTAAAGCGCCAGGGCCGATCCAAGAGGCCTGCCTTCAGTGTGTTTCGTTCAAACGGATAGGTTGCGAATGGAATGATAGAAGAGGCGAGGCCGATGACACCGCGGCCAAAGCTCCACTGCTGGTTGATCCACACCATGATGGTGGTGACTACGTAGCACAGGAACGTAAAACCGTGGATGCCGCCGAAGATGGTGGTGGCGATGTCAGTGACTTTGAACAGGTACTTCAGTGCCAGCCCCAAGAGCAGCAGAGCCCACGTGACCATTTCAGCTGCAGCGAGAACGCCGTAGAGCTTCTTCGGTGAATTCATGGTGTTAAACCTATCAGAACCAACGGTTGGTACCCCGTGTAGCTACGATACAAACAGCTGTTCGAAATGTGGTATTAGTGGAGAGGTGAATTATCGAGCTGGATCTCTGCGGGTGATGGGTATCGACCCTGGCCTTACTCGTTGTGGTCTCTCCATTGCGGAAGGTGCTCAGGGCAGGAAAGTCATTCCCATTGCGGTGGGGGTCGCCCGCACACCAACCACGGCATCGTTGGAAGATCGTCTTCTACGGCTTTCCAATGCCGTGGAGCAGTGGATGGATGAGTACGAGCCGGACGTGGTTGCGATGGAACGGGTATTCGAGCGCGGCAACGTGTCCACCGTAATGCAGACTGCGCACGCGGTTGGTGTCCTTGTCCTCGCTGCGGCGAGACGCGGTTTGGAAGTGCATATGTACACGCCGTCGGAGGTAAAGAAGGCGCTTACCGGCAACGGTCGGGCTGATAAGAAGCAGATGACCATGATGGTGACGAGAATCCTCGGGTTGGAAACTCCGCCAAAACCTGCGGACGCAGCGGATGCGTTGGCCATCGCTATCTGCCACTGTTGGCGTGGTCCGGTTCTGCAACGCCAGCGCGACACCTTGGCTGCGCTTGCTAAGCAACACGAGGAGCGGGAGTTGGAGCTTTCTCGCCGTGAGAATCCCTCGCGGTAGGGGAGCCTGCTAGAGCACACTTGTGAGTTCGGCGTTTATCGCGGTGTCTTTAGGGAAGCCGTAGTGAAAGGAATTGTGAGAAGTGATTGCATCTCTACGCGGTGAGGTTATCGATCTCGGTGCGGACTATTGCGTTATCGAGTGCGGTGGTGTCGGGCATTTGGTCACCATTACGGGCAGGTTAGCTTCTCAGTTGGTGAGGCATGAGCAGACTTTCATGTTGACCACAATGGCGGTTCGTGAAGATGCGATTACGCTTTTTGGTTTTGCCAACTCGCAGGAACGTGAGATGTTTGCGCTCTTGCGCACTGTCTCGACAGTGGGGCCAAAAGTAGCGATGTCTGTTCTATCGGTACTGTCGCCGGCCGAGATTGCCAATGCGGTTGCCTCAAAGAATGCCAAGGCCCTCCAGGCGGCTAACGGCGTCGGCAAGCGATTGGCGGAGCGCCTGTTGGTTGAGTTGAAGGATAAGGTCGAGGTTTTCGCGGATAGGGCGGTATCCCAGCCGGAGGAAGCTGCAAGCGGAGCAGCGCCTGGCATTGTTTTGAAGGCAGATCTGGATCAGGTCGTTGGTGCTTTGGTCGGGCTTGGGTTCCCGGAAGCTGATGCGAATGAGGCAGCGGAGACTGTTGTTCGGATTGATCCGACCTTGGATACATCAATGGCGCTGAAGGCGGCGCTAAAGACATTGGGCGAAAAGTAAATCCAGGTCGAGGACCTGCAGCTACATTGATGATGAAAAATGGCAGTGCACTAGGATGAGGGGACTATGAGCGATATCGAGCGCACGGAGTTTAACGTGTCGGGCAATCCCTTCAGGGACTCTTTAGATGGAGCAGCCAACGACCATTTTGGCGGTGGGGGAAATGGTGCACAACGTGATGTCGATGCCCGCGCTCAGGTCGAGGAAGTCGATGCGGAATCGAACCTGCGACCAAAGTCGTTAGGGGAGTTTATCGGCCAACCCAAGGTCCGCGAGCAGCTGGATTTGGTGCTCTCCGGGGCACGGGGACGAAATGTGACTCCGGACCACATTCTGCTGTCGGGACCTCCCGGCCTGGGTAAGACCACCATGGCCATGATTATTGCGCAGGAGATGGGGTCGTCCCTGCGAATGACGTCCGGTCCGGCGCTTATTCGCGCTGGCGATTTGGCAGCAATGCTATCGAACCTGCTCGAGGGCGATGTACTCTTCATTGACGAGATCCACCGCATTGCCAGGCCCGTGGAGGAAATGCTCTACATGGCAATGGAAGATTTCCGTATTGATGTCATCGTGGGCAAGGGGCCTGGAGCTACGTCAATTCCACTCGAGATTCCACCTTTTACGCTGGTAGGCGCAACGACGCGCTCGGGTATGCTGACTGGCCCACTGCGTGACCGTTTCGGTTTTACTGCGCAGATGGAGTTCTACGAGGTCGAGGATCTGACAAAGGTGGTTACCCGTGCCGCTGGGATCCTCGGGGTGGATATCAGCCCTGAGGCTGCAGTGGAGATTGCCTCGCGTTCGCGAGGTACGCCGCGAATTGCCAACCGTCTACTGCGTCGCGTTCGCGATTTCGCAGATGTTCACTCCGGTGGCGTTATTGATCTTGGTGCGGCCAAGGCGGCGTTGATTGTCTTCGATGTCGATGAGCTTGGGCTGGACCGCTTGGACCGCGCAGTGCTGACTGCCCTGGTCAAGGGGCACGGTGGCGGCCCGGTGGGCGTGAATTCCCTGGCGTTGGCAGTCGGTGAGGAGCCCTCGACTGTGGAAGAAGTGTGCGAGCCCTACCTGGTCCGTGCCTGGATGATTGCGCGTACATCGCGCGGACGCGTGGCAACTGCCCGAGCATGGCGGCACTTGGGGTTGCAGCCGCCGGAGGGAACTATCGGAGAATAGCTTTCTCATCGACCCGGCCGGGGCAGTGTGGAATTGCTAGCTGGCAATTCGTTAAACTCGGCAGACATGGATCAAACTATTCTCCTCCTACTTATTTTCTTGTTCCTGGCGCTGCCAATTTGGCAGATTATCAAGCAGAACAAGCAGGTGCGCACCATTCGGGACATGCAGGATAAGTTGGCCCCGGGCGCAGAGGTCATCACCGGTTCCGGTATGCATGGTGTGGTCGTTGATACGACCGAAACGACCGTCGACCTCATCATTGCTGACGGCATCGTGACCCGTTGGGAAAAGGGCGCCATTGCCCGCAACCTCACCACCGGTACCGGAGCTAGCTACGCTCACCGTGACCGACGTGGCCGTGTTTCCGATGCGCCAGATGACCACGTCGGCGACGTCCAAGAAATCACCGGCCACGGTCCGGCTGACAATGCAGCTTCGGACGCCAATGAGCAGGTTGAGAACCCAAATACTTCGAGTACCCCGGATAACCCGGGTACAGACGGTTCCGCTTCCACCGAAAAGCAGTAGCAGTTTTTTGCACGCCCACACTCCGCCGGTTTGCATGCATCCAAGCTGTAGCGTGCGCCGTGGGGTTAGCGGGCGCGTCCCAGGTTTCGCCGTCGGCAAGCGTGGGCAAGATTTTCACTAAATAGGTACAAGTCAAAACCGGCGCACTACGCTAAATCGGTTATTCTCTAGCGGTTGGTGTTTATAGCTTTGCTTAGCGACGCCCGCAATGCCTCTTCCTGGTATCGCGCGATTTCGCGGTGCGGTTATAGACCTGCGTTTCTACCCGAAGCGCTTAAGTACCTAAACGTCACGATTCAGGAGACTTTGCTTTGAACAGCAAATCCAGATCCGGTGCGAATACATTCAAGAGGAACTGGCCGCAGTGGCTGTTGGCACTGTTTGTTGGCTTCCTCATCCTTACGTACGCACTCGTCTTTTTCACCGGCGGCGGATCAGCCAAGCCAAAGTTGGGCATCGACTTGCAGGGTGGTACCCGAGTAACCTTGGTGCCGCAGGGCGAAAAGCCGACGCGCGATCAGCTGGACCAGGCTCGCAAGATTCTGGAGAACCGCGTAAACGGCATGGGCGTCAGCGGCGCTCAAGTTGTCACCGACGGTGACACGCTGGTCATTACCGTGCCGGGTGAAGACTCACAGGAGGCGCGTACGCTCGGCCAGACTTCGCAGCTCTTCTTCCGTCCGGTAGAACAGCCCACCCAGGGCCCTGATGAAGCTGCCTTTGGCGAGGTAGTTAAGAAGACTGCTGAAGATTGGGTGTCAGTCGGTGTCCTGTCGAAGGAGGACGCCGCCAAGCGTGTTGATGACCTCTACAAGGACATGAACGAAACGCAGAAGCGTGCAATTGATGCCTTCAAGGAACAGAACCCAGATCAGCCGGTTCCCGAGGAGCTGTCCAAGTCGCTGGGCGAGGCCCCGAAGTTGGACGCAACAGCTCCGGCAAAGCCGGCGAACTCAATTGAAGCGGCCGAGCTGCGTACGAAGGTTCGTGACGTGCTGTTGGCGACTCGCCAGTCCGAAGACCCAACGACACAGTTTGCAGCCGCTGCGCTGATGACCTGCGATAACCGCGATGCAGTTGATCCGCTACAGGGTGCCGATGACCCGGCCAAGCCGCTGGTGACCTGTGCGCCCGAAGGCGGTAAAGCCATCTTCCTGGGCAAGGCTCCGCTGTTGATTGGGCAGGAGGACGAGGCCAAGGGCCAGCGTCTGTCCGGCGACGCTATTGATACCAATGCGCCGATTAACGGTGGTTACGATCAGCAGTCTGGTCAGATTCAGGTCTCCTTTAGCTTCAAGTCCGGGAAGAATGACACCGGCGCTCGCACATGGACCAAGTTGACCAATGACTACCTGCAGCGGCAGGTCGCTATCGTGTTGGACTCGAAGGTCATTTCCGCCCCGGTGATTCAGGAGGCAACCCCAGTTGGTTCTGCCACCCGCATCACGGGCGACTTCTCAATCGACGAGGCACAGGGGCTGGCCAATAACCTGCGTTATGGTGCACTGCCGCTGTCGTTCGCAGGTGAGGACGGCGAGCCGGGCGGCACCACCACGACTATCCCGGCCATGCTTGGTTCGGCTTCCTTGGAAGCCGGTCTGCTTGCCGGCATTATCGGTATCGCCCTGATTGTCGTCTACGCGATTGCTCTCTACCGCGGCCTGGGCGTGATTTCGCTGGTTTCGCTGGCAGCAGCTGGAGCGATGGTCTACGGCGTCCTTGTCCTTCTTGGTCGTTGGATTGGCTACTCGCTCGATCTCGCTGGCATCGCCGGCATCATCATCTCTATCGGCGTAACGGCTGACTCCTTCATCGTCTTCTTCGAACGCATTAAGGACGAAATCCGCGCGGGTAGAACTTTCCGCTCCGCGGTTCCGCACGCTTGGCGACGAGCACGGCGCACCATCCTATCGGGTAACTTTGTGTCCATCATTGCGGCTGTGGTTCTTTACATCCTGGCCGTTGGCGATGTCCGCGGTTTCGCGTTCACACTTGGTCTCTCCACAGCATTCGACATTGTGACGGCTTTCCTCGTGACTGCGCCGTTGGTCATCCTGGCTACTCGTAAGTGGCCAGCTTTGTCCAAGCCGTCGATGAACGGCTTCGGCTCGGTCATGGAGATTGCACAGAGGAATAAGACTGTAGCTGCCGGTAAGAAGGCCGGAGCCTCCGATGCCTCCGCCAGTACGGCTGCCGACACCGGTGCAGCTCACTCCAGCGCGAATGAGGGGAAGTAGGAATCCATGAATACTACTCAGACGAATCCGGCGCTAATCACTGAGCCAGAAAGCGTGAAAGACGACTCCTTCTTCCGCCGCCTCTACACCGGCGAGGGTGGAATCAACATCGTCGGCAAGCGGAAGCGCTGGTACCAGATTGCCGTCGCCATCATCGTTGTTGCTTTCGCAGCGATGCTGATTCGCGGGTTCAGCTTCGGTATCGACTTCGAGGGCGGTACCAAGATGACTATGCCGCCGGCCTCAGTGACGACTGAACAGGCTGAGGAGGTCTTCACCGACGCCACCGGCGTCAAGCCGGAGTTGGTGCAGATCATCGGTTCTGGCGAAGGCCGCATTCTGGAAATCACCTCAGAGAAGCTGACCCAGGGCGAGATTAATGATGCTCGCGTCGCACTGAACGACGCATTCAAACCCGTCGACGCACAGGGGGAGCAGACCCCGGATGCGATTGGTGACTCGACCGTTTCGGAGTCGTGGGGCTCGTCGATTACCAACCGCATGCTGCTGGCTGCAGTAGTGTTCTTGGGCTTGGTATTCGTCTACATCACTATCCGCTTCGAGCGCGACATGGCCATTGCCGCAATTCTCGCCCTGGTTGTGGATGCAATCGTGATTATGGGCATCTACGCGCTCATTGGTCTTGACGTCACCCCGGCAACCATTATCGGCTTGCTGACAGTGCTGTCGTTCTCCCTGTACGACACCGTCGTGGTTTTCGACAAGGTCGACGAGAACACGGCAGGCTATCGTTCATCGACCCGTAGAAGTTACGCCGAGTTGGTGAACCTGGCGGTCAACCAAACCATCATGCGTTCTATCAACACCACGGTGTCGACGCTCTTGCCAATCCTGGCACTGATGGTCATCGCCGTGGGCATGCTAGGGGTCGGAACGCTGAAGGACCTTGCACTCGTTCAGCTCATCGGCATTATTCAAGGTACGTTCTCTTCGATCTTCCTGGCTTCGTCGCTGTTGGTGTCTCTTAAGTCGCGGCAGCGTGAATACCGCAAGCATGAAGAGGCGGTACTGTCTGCCCGCGCAAAGGCATCTGAGGGAGCCGGTTCGGGCACCGATTCCGCCACCACTGATGTTGCGGAGGACTCGGGCTCGAAGGAGCCGTCGGCAAGCGAGATGGAACATTCGACGCCGAAACGAACGGTGACGACTCCGAAGCTTGAGGGCGATGAAGACAAGCCGCTGTCCTGGCGTCCGGGGCAGTAGGAGGTAGCGCCTCCCAGTGGTTCGGGTGAAACTACTTTAAAAGCGCATTGTGCGGGTATCGTTGACAGGTACCCGCACTTTTTCTTTTCGCCGAAAAGGAGCTTAAACCTGTGTCGTATGCACACGCGCGTGAGGCATTAGCCGATCAGATTCGGTTCGTGCCCGATTTTCCAGTTGAGGGCGTACTCTTCGAGGACCTGACGCCGGCGCTTGCCGACGCCACGACGTTCGCCCTGATTGTGGACGAGATTTCCGCCAAGGTGGAAGAGTTCGGGGCTGATGTTATAGGCAGCCTAGATGCGCGTGGATTCCTGCTGGGTTCTGCGGTGGCGTACAAGCTTGGACTGGGAGTGCTCGCTATTCGTAAGAAGGGTAAGCTACCACCGCCTGTGCTGACCGAGACCTATGAACTGGAATATGGTACGGCCGCGCTTGAGATTCCGGCTAGTGGGTTTGAGCTGAAGGGCAAGAAGGCCGTACTTGTCGACGATGTGTTGGCAACTGGTGGCACCCTGTGTGCAGCTCGCGCCCTGCTGGAGACAGCTGGTGTCGAGGTAACCGGGCTGTGCACCGTGCTGGAGGTTGAAGGCCTGGGAGCTCGGGAGAAGCTTGCTGATCTGCCTTTGTACGTGGTTAATAAGGGGTGAATGAGTCATGGCTGAAGGGCCCGCACGCCGTTATGGTGCCCGCCTAGCGCGAAGCCTTACCGGCAACAGAACGAAAATCCGCCCGGTGCTAGATCCCCTTGTCGCGGTGCATCGACAGGTGCATCCGCGCGCAGATTTGGCTGTGCTTCAGCGTGCCTACGATACCGCCGAGCGCCTTCACGACGGCGTCTATCGGAAATCCGGCGAGCCATACATCACTCACCCGCTTGCAGTCGCTACTATTGCGGCCGAGATCGGCATGGATACCACCACGCTGGTGGCAGCGCTGCTGCATGACACGGTCGAAGATACCGATTACACGCTGGAGGACCTGGAGCGGGACTTCGGCCCAGAAGTCGCACGGTTGGTCGACGGCGTGACCAAATTGGATAAGGTCGCGTTGGGCTCCGCCGCCGAGGCAGAGACCGTGCGAAAAATGATTATCGCCATGAGCCAGGACCCGCGCGTGCTGGTTATCAAGGTGGCTGACCGGCTGCATAACATGCGCACAATGCGCTTCCTGCCGCCGGAAAAGCAGGCTAAGAAGGCCCGTGAGACCCTCGAGGTGATTGCACCGCTGGCGCATCGTTTGGGAATGGCCAGCGTGAAGTGGGAGTTGGAAGATCTCTCCTTCGCCATTTTGTACCCGAAGAAGTACGACGAGATTGTGCGTTTGGTCGCAGATCGAGCGCCGCAGCGGGACCGGTACATCCAGGAAGTCTCCGAGATGATTCAGAAGGATCTGAAGGAGTCTCACATTGCTGCTGAGGTACAGGGCAGGCCGAAGCACTACTGGTCGATTTATCAGAAGATGATTGTCCGCGGCCATGAGTTCGACGAGATTTTTGACCTGGTCGGACTTCGAGTTCTGGTGGACACGACCAAGGACTGCTATGCCGCCATGGGTGCCGTCCACTCGCTGTTCAAACCCATGCCGGGGCGATTCAAGGACTATATTTCCGCGCCGCGTTTCGGGGTTTACCAGTCGTTGCACACAACGGTCATCGGTCCAGGTGGCTCCCCGCTAGAAGTGCAGATTCGCACCCATGAGATGCACTACAACGCTGAGTACGGCATTGCCGCACACTGGCGCTACAAGGAAACCAAGGGCTCTCACAAGGGAGATTCCGCCGAAGTCGATCAGATGGCGTGGATGCGTCAGCTGCTGGATTGGCAGCGCGAGGCCGCAGATCCTAACGAGTTCCTGGACTCCCTGCGCTATGACCTCTCAGTCACTGAAATTTTTGCGTTCACGCCTAAGGGCGATGTCATCACATTGCCTGCGGACTCCACGCCGGTCGACTTTGCCTACGCGGTCCATACTGAAGTAGGTCACCGCTGTATTGGTGCCAAAGTCAACGGCAAGCTAGTGGCGTTGGAATCACCGCTAAAAACTGGCGACCGCGTCGAGATTTTCACGTCCAAGGATGCCGATTCCGGTCCGTCTAAGGACTGGGAGAAGTTTGTTAAAACTCCACGTGCGCGGGCAAAGATCCGTCAGTGGTTTGCCAAGGAGCGCCGCGAAGAGGCACTCGATGCCGGCCGTGACGCGCTGGCTGCAGAGGTACAGCGCGGCGGTCTGCCGATGCACCGCCTGTTCACTCCGGCGTCCATCAAGCAGATTGCCTCCGAGCTGCACTATGCGGATGTCGATGCGCTCTATACCGCTATCGGTAAGGGGCAGGTCTCAGCGCAGCATGTGACTCACCGGCTGATGGCGCAGTTCTCGAGCGCGGACGATGCCGAAGAGCAGTTGGTCTCCCGCACGCCAATTTCAAAGATGAACGTGCACAACACTCCGCGCCGCGCTGACAGCACGGGTGTGTTGGTAGAAGGCAGCGCGGATATGGCCGCTAAGCTCGCCAAATGCTGTACGCCTGTGCCGGGCGATGCCATCTTTGGCTTCGTCACCCGCGGCGGTGGGGTCAGTGTGCACCGTACGGACTGCACTAATGCGGAGAAACTGCACCAGGAGCCCGAGCGCATTATCGAGGTTTCCTGGGCAACGGATTCCTCCGGTGCGGTCTTCATGGTTACGGTGCAAATCGAAGCACTTGACCGTCACGGACTGCTCTCGGAGATCACTCGCGTTTTCTCCGATCAGAAGGTCTCAATCCTGTCGACGTCCTCTCATACCTCCGATGACCGCGTTGCCGTAATGCGTTTTAGCTTCGAGGTTTCGGACACTAAGCAGATGGGCTATATCTTCAACATTCTGCGCGGTGTCGAGGGAGTGTTCGATGTCTACCGCATTACTTCTGGTCAGTAGGCGGTTTAGTAGCCATCGATATGTGAAAAAGGATGAGACCGCGTAGATACTAAAACAGGGCCAAGGTGATTCACCTTGACCCTGTTTTTGATTAATTTCTCAATCAGTTAGTTGAGTCAACTACTTGACTTCCGCCTTCTCAATACGGACTTCCTTAGCTGGCTTACCGTCAGAGGTACCGCCACCCTCGATACCGTTCTTCGCAATGTCCGCAACCGTCTTGGTGCCTTCGTCAGTCATGGAGCCAAGCACGGTGTACTGCGGAGGCAGCTGAGAATCTGCCCAGTTGAGGAAGAACTGGCTGCCGTTGGCATCCGGGTCACTCGGGTTTGCCATGGCGATAGAGCCCTTCGGGTACACCAACGGGGTGTTCTGATCCAGGCCGGAATCCTTGACCGGCCACTCGCCAGCGAACTTGAAGCCCGGTCCGCCGGTACCGGTACCAGTCGGATCGCCACACTGCAGAACGTTCAGGCCACCACCGGTAATACGGTGGCACACGGTGTCGTTGAAGTAGTTGGACTTGGCCATGTGCTCAATTGCATTGACGCCGCAAGGTGAAATAGCGCGGTCCAGCTCCATCGGAATGTCGCCCTGGTTAGTCTTCAGGGTGATGGTTACAGTGCCAGTGGCGGGAACGTTGTCGGTAGCTGGCTTATCTATGTCCTTCGATGCCTCGCCATCATCCGGGTAGTCACAGGTCACGGTTTCCGGAAGTGGGGAAGAGCGCTTCATTGGAACCTTTTCACCGCTGACGGGAGTAGCTGTCAGAGCTGCAGGTTCGACTGGAGTCGTGGATCCATCAGCGGCCTCATTGTCGTCAGCGCCGCCAGCCGTGGTCAGCAAGTAGATGCCGCCACCGATAAAGAGCAGGATAGCCAAGGTGGTTACGACAACGCCCAGTGGCTTCAGCTTCTCGGCACGTGCACGGCGCTTAAGTTCGCGCTCGAGCGTCCGCATCGCATCTTTGCGCCTTTGCTCATTATTAGCCACTAGTCTTTCTCCGTATCTGTTAGTCATCTATTGCTGGTGACGGAACACCAGCGGACGATTTTGCCCATTGATAGTGACCGCATTTGAAGTAACAGCTCAGTCGGTCACCGTCGCGTACACAATCGACCATTATGCCCGGGATTGCTTCCCATTTGCGAGATGACAGGCCAACGAGCTAGGGGAAAGGTGCTCTCTTCCCGTTGTTGGAAGGCGCAAATAGCCTGCCGGGGGCTGTACACAATCGTTACAATGGAGCGCCATGGAGATATTTGGTTTTGCAGCCGGCCCTTTTCAGACCAACTGCTACGTGGCAACAGGCGCTCCGGAAATGGACGGCCTGTCCACCCCATGCGTCATTGTTGACCCGGGCATGGGGGCGTTCGAGGTAGTACGCGGCGAGGTCGAGAAGCGAGATTGGAAGCCGGAAGCAATTCTGCTGACCCATGGTCATATCGACCATGTCCGCGATGTCGCGGAGGCCGCCGACTTCTGGGATATCCCCGTCTTCATTCACGAAAGCGACAATGTGTTGCTGGCCAATCCGAAGCTCGGCGGTTCTTCTTTCGGACACCTCTTTGACATCGATTCTATGCAGGCTTATACGGAAGCCGATTTCTTCGAGGATGGCGACGAAGTAAAGTGGGCAGGGTTGAATTTCGAAGTCATTCACGCTCCGGGTCACTCTCCGGGATGCGTGATGCTGCGCGCTTCCGATGGGGAAGATGAGATTGTCTTCAGCGGGGACGTCCTCTTTAAGGGGGCTATCGGTCGCGTAGATTTGCCGGGCAGTAGTCCGGAGCACATGCAGCAGTCGTTGAAGGATAAGGTCCTCCCGCTGGCGGATGACCTCATGATTCTTCCGGGCCATGGCTCCGCATCGTCGATAGGCGAGGAGCGCGCGACCAACCCGTTCCTGCAAAACCTCACCTAGCCTGGCTGACACCTCGTGAGAGTTGGCAGGTAGAGTTAGCGGGGTGAACTCTAGCCAGAAGCCAAAGAAGTTGAAGCCATTCTCCGCGCCCAAGGGCGTGCCGGATTACGTCCCGCCGGTCTCCCGCGAATTCGAGGCGGTGCGAAACTCATTCCAGCACCGCGCACGACTTGCGGGCTATGAGCACATTGAGCTGCCAATTTTCGAGGAAACCGGGCTTTTTGCACGTGGCGTAGGTGAATCGACGGACGTCGTCACCAAGGAGATGTACACGTTCGCCGACCGCGGCGACCGTTCGGTCACCCTGCGCCCGGAGGGTACCGCGGGCGTGATGCGCGCGGTCATTGAGCACAATTTGGACCGCGGTCAGTTGCCGGTCAAGCTTTCCTACGCGGGGCCGTTCTTCCGCTATGAACGCCCGCAGGCAGGCCGTTACCGTCAGTTGCAGCAGGTGGGCGTAGAGGCAATCGGCGTCGATGATCCTGCGCTGGACGCTGAAGTCATCGCGCTTGCCGACGCATGCTTCCGCGGTATCGGGCTCGAAGGCTTCCGCCTTGAACTGACAAGCCTTGGCGACAACACCTGCCGCCCTGAATATCGCGCTAAGCTGCAGGAGTTCTTGTTTGACCTGCCTCTGGATGAGGAAACGCGCCACCGTGCAAACATCAACCCGCTGCGCGTTCTCGACGATAAGCGACCGGAAATGCAGGAAATGCTTGCCGACGCGCCGCTGATGCTGGACCACCTTTCTGACAGCGCTCGCGGTCACTTTGAAGCTGTGACTGGACTGTTGGATGACATGAAGGTGCCCTATGTCATCAATCCTCGAATGGTGCGCGGACTGGACTACTACACCAAGACGTGCTTCGAGTTTGTTCACGACGGCCTTGGTGCTCAGTCGGGTATCGGTGGCGGTGGTCGCTACGACGGGCTGATGGCGCAGCTAGGCGGCCAAGAGCTGTCTGGAATTGGCTTTGGTTTGGGTGTGGATCGCGCGCTGCTCGCACTGGAAGCAGAGGGCAAGCAGGCCAGCGATGGTCGACGCGTCGATGTGTATGGTGTTGCGCTCGGTGAAGAAGCCGCTCACGCTATGGCGGTGCAGATCAATAAGCTGCGCCAAGCGGGTATCCGCGCGGATATGTCCTACGGCGGCCGCGGTCTGAAGGGCGCGATGAAGGGTGCCGATCGCGCTGGAGCCCGATTTGCGTTGGTCCTCGGCGAGTCTGAATTGGCCGCGGGCGAGGTTCAGCTGAAGAACCTTGAGTCCCACGAGCAGCACGCAGTCGCCCTAGATGCACTGGTTCAGGAGTTGCAGTCGCGCATCTAGGAAACGCGCATTTGTTGAGTGCGGAGTCTAGCTGTAGACGCCGCGCTCGAGAGTGTCGCACTGAGACATCTTTCCTGACTTGTAGCCGGTGAGGAATGCCTTCGTACGCTGCTCGGCCGAGCCGTGGGTCCAGGAGTCCGGTTGAACACCACCGCCGGAATGCTGCTGGATGGTGTCATCGCCAATGGCCTTCGTAGTTTTGAGGGCATCGGCAACTTGCTCGTCGGAAAGCGGTTCGAGGATTGCGTCCGGCCCCTTGTCCGCGTAATGAGCCCAGATACCCGCGTAGCAGTCGGCCTGCAGCTCGATCTTTACAGCGTCGGAATCGGGGCCCGGTTCGTTGTAGTTACTGCGGCCGAGTGTGCCCTCCAACCTTTGGATATGGTGGGCGAATTCGTGGGCCACGACGTATTCCTGTGCGAGCGGTCCGTTGCCTCCGCCCATGCGCTCCAGGGTGCTAAAGAACTCCGTGTCGAAGTAGGCCGTTTGATCGGCGGGGCAGTAGAACGGGCCGGTGGACGAGGACGCTGCGCCGCAGCCCGACTGAGTGGAGCCTTCAAAGAGGACTAAGCCTGGGGTCGTGTACTCGATGCCGGCCTGTGCGGGGAGTTGTTCTTCCCAGACTCGGTCGACCGAAATACCGGTGAATTCCATCCGGCAATCGATGCGGCTGTTGGCATCTTCGCCGGTCTTGCAGGGATCCTCGCCAGGGGACTGCTGTGCAGTCTGCGAGGACTGGTTGTTCTGGGCACCTGTCAGCTGTCCCAATTGTCCCGGGTCGCCGCCGAGAAGTAAGTACAGGCCGATGAGGACAAGGCCGCCGATACCGCCACCGCCTACGGCGATAGCGCGGCCACCACCCGAGCGTCGCTCGGCACGAGCCGAGCTCTTTTGGAAGTCATTCCGGAAGGTCATAGGAGTAAGACTATTGCATAAGGTGCGGAAAACGGGCCATTGAATAGCGCTGCGTCATAGTATCCGCATGTAAATCAACGTCAGGATCTACGGAGAACTTTGTCTAAGTGAGTACATGAAGCCCGAGGTAGGCCCACGGCGATGACCGGTAATAAGCAAAATAGCCGGGGTCTTCTTCTCACCTTTCTGGCTTCAAGGTAGACTACACGGACGAAACCGCTATCCACAGCGTTAATCCCTATAGCACCAATTTTGGAAGGACCAATTCGCAGTGCTTCGTACGCATCTTGCCGGAGACCTCCGCGCTGACCTCGCCGGCAGCACAGTAACCCTGACCGGTTGGGTAGGACGCCGCCGTGACCATGGTGGCGTGATCTTCATCGACATGCGTGACCGCTCCGGTTACGCCCAGGTTGTGTTCCGCAACAGCGAAGTTGCTGAGCGTGCACACCACCTGCGCAGCGAATACTGCATTCAGGTCACCGGTGTCGTTGAGAAGCGCCCGGAGGGCTCCGAAAACCCGAACCTGGCATCGGGTGAAATTGAGGTCAATGTTACGGAGCTGACCATCCTCAACGAGTCGGCGGCATTGCCGTTCCAGCTCGAGGATGTTGGAACTTCTGGCACTGTGGGCGAAGAAGCCCGTCTGAAGTACCGCTACCTAGACCTACGCCGTGAAGGCCCGGCCAAGATTATGCGTCTCCGTGCGGCTGTCAACCGCGCAGCCCGTAAGGTGCTGGACAGCCACGACTTCACCGAAATCGAGACCCCGACGTTGACTCGCTCTACGCCGGAAGGTGCTCGTGACTTCGTGGTGCCGGCTCGTTTGAAGCCGGGCACTTTCTACGCACTGCCGCAGTCCCCTCAGTTGTTCAAGCAGCTGCTTATGGTCGCTGGCATGGAGCGCTACTACCAGATCGCCCGCTGCTATCGCGATGAGGACTTCCGCGCTGACCGCCAGCCGGAGTTCACTCAGCTCGACGTTGAGATGAGCTTCGCCGAGCAGGACGATGTCATTGCGCTGGCAGAAGAGATTCTGGTTGCTATCTTCGCCGAGGCCGGTGTCACTGTTCAGACCCCGATTCCACGCATGACCTTCAAGGAGGCCATGGAGAAGTACGGTTCTGACAAGCCGGACCTGCGCTTCGACATTCCGCTGGTGGAGTGCACCGAGTTCTTCAAGGACACCACTTTCCGTGTCTTCCAGAACGATTACGTCGGTGCAGTTGTTATGGACGGTGGCGCATCGCAGCCTCGTCGTCAGCTCGACGCTTGGCAGGATTGGGCCCGCCAGCGCGGCGCAAAGGGCCTGGCCTACATCCTTGTTGGGGAGGACGGCACTCTGGGCGGCCCGGTTGCCAAGAACATTACTGACGCAGAGCGTGAAGGCATCGCGGCGCACGTAGGCGCGAAGCCGGGTGACTGCATCTTCTTCGCTGCAGGTGACGCTAAGAGCTCCCGTGCACTGCTGGGTGCTGCTCGTGGAGAGATTGCCAAGAAGCTCGGCCTTATCAAGGAAGGCGACTGGGCATTCACCTGGGTCGTCGACGCACCGTTGTTCGAGCCGGCTGCCGACGCTACCGCTTCCGGTGACGTTGCGCTGGGCCACTCGCAGTGGACTGCTGTGCACCACGCCTTCACCTCGCCGAAGCCAGAGCACATGGATACCTTCGACAAGGATCCGGGCAACGCACTGGCTTACGCCTACGACATCGTCTGCAATGGTAACGAAATTGGTGGCGGCTCCATTCGTATTCACCGCCCAGATGTCCAGAAGCGCGTCTTCGACGTTATGGGCATCGGGGAGGAAGAGGCACAGGAGCAGTTCGGCTTCCTGCTGGATGCCTTCCAGTACGGCGCTCCGCCGCACGGTGGTATCGCATTCGGTTGGGACCGTATCGTTTCCCTGCTGGCCGGCGTTGACTCCATTCGCGAAGTTATCGCCTTCCCGAAGTCCGGTGGCGGCGTTGATCCGTTGACTGACGCCCCGACTCCGATTACCGCTCAGCAGCGCAAGGAGACCGGTATCGACTTCAAGCCGAAGCCAAAGCAGAAGGCAGACGGCGCTAAGGCAGCAGCCGCCGCAGGCGACAGCAATTAAGCAAAGAAATCACATTGCGAGGAATGTGATCTGCCACTCCAGCGTGAACAGCGCGAGTGGCACCAATTCCTCCTAACCAAGGCGGTACTGGCCACAACGCAACAACCGTATCGCCTGACTGAAACTGGCTCATTGAAAGGGCATTCAATGGAGTACTCGGACGACGCTGCAGCAGAAGTTGACAGCGTAGTTAAAGACGCAGCGACACTGCTTTCCGCACGATTCGGCGGCACTCCAGTGTTGTCGGATCCAGAAGTACTTACAGGCCAGTCAAACGCTCTTGTTGTCCGCGTACGGGTCGCCACAAATCCCTTTATGCAGGAACGCACGGTCGTCGTAAAGCAAATTCCTACGACGACTGAAGGCGTCGATCCCGCCGTTTTACGGGAAGTCGTGGCGTACCAGTTCATCAATACGCTGCCTGACGACGTCCGCCCGGGGCCTCAGCTTCTTGCTTACGATGTTTCAAAGCAGCTATTGGTTCTGAGCGACGTCGGTGTCGTGGACACTCTTGCGGACGTACTCTTTCGTGGCGATGAAGAGCGACGATTGCGCGCATTCCGCAGCCTCGGTGCTTCGCTGGGCCGGATGCATATTCACACGCATACTCGCGAAGAGGGGTTTGAGACCCTGCGTCGTCGTATGTGGGTGAAGAACAAGGTCGATCGTGAGGCTCTCGAGGCGCGTGACCACGGCATTGTGTCGGGGATTCGCTTTGGCATGCGAGCTATCGAGGGGTCCGGCATTCCCGTTCCCGACGCTGTGCGCTCTTTCGGTGAGGATGCTGCTCGTCGAATTGAGAAGGGCACGCATAGGGCGTTCACTCCGTTTGACCTCGCCCCGGACAACATTCTGCTGGCGGATAAGGTCCAGTTCCTCGACTATGAGTGGGCTGGTTACCGCGATGTCATCTTCGACGTGGCCAGCGTCGTCGCAGGCTTCCCGCTGCACGTTTTCGTGGAGCGTCCATCGGAGGCAGAGGTCGACGTGTTTGTCCGTGCCTGGATGGAAGAGATTCGTGACCATTGGTATCGCGGCACGAGCGACCGCCGTTTGATGGCGTTCATCGCTGCGGCGTTGCTCGGTTGGTTTTTCATCTCCGCAACGGTTTCCTTCTTCGGTTCTCCAAAACAAGCGCTGTGGGTGGGGCATGAAGGACGCACGGACCTGAAGCCGGAAGTTGGCGGCTCAGCACTGGAGCGGCGCGACATGGCTAACACGGCTCGCGCGATTGCACAGTTCGCCCATAAGTGTGAGGACGATCGTGCCGACGAGCTGGAACAGTTCGCGCATGCAGTCATCGATTTCTTAGAGCAAGAGGAAGGCTAGGGCATACGTGGCGGATCCGAATAAGCTGCCGACAGGCGGTGCAAACGGCTCCGCCGATGACGCTCCAGGGCTTTTCGACGAGCCTTCGATCGCTAGCCCTGCGGCGGCCAAGAGCCAAGGTCGGGGTGCGGGGCCAGCAAGCACTGGCCTGAACTCCGATGCGAACACCTATTTCCACCCAGGTGCACATGCGCCATTGGCGGTTCGGATGCGACCGCGAAACCTGGATGAAGTCGTTGGTCAAGACCACCTGCTAGCCCCCGGAGCACCGTTGCGCCGTCTGGTCGAGGGTGGCGGCGACACCTCTGTTATTCTGTTTGGCCCTCCTGGAACTGGCAAGACCACTCTTGCCAGTTTGATTTCCGCGGCGACCGGTCGACACTTTGAAGCGCTTTCCGCGCTTAATGCCGGGGTGAAGGAAGTGCGTGCGGTTATCGATACTGCTCGTCGCACGCTCGTTAATCAGGGCATTCAAACGGTGCTCTTCATCGACGAGGTGCACCGCTTCTCTAAGACCCAGCAGGATGCCCTGTTGGGTGCCGTGGAAAATCGGATTGTCCTTCTCGTTGCGGCAACGACGGAAAACCCATCCTTCTCAGTGGTGTCCCCGCTGCTCAGTCGATCACTGTTGTTACAGTTGCAGCCACTGGATGACGAAGCCGTCGGCACGCTCATTGATCGAGCACTTACTGATGAGCGCGGCCTCAATGGTCGCGTCAGTATGACAGACGATGCACGTAATCAACTCATTGCGCTGGCAGCTGGTGATGCTCGTCGTTCTCTGACGTACCTCGAGGCAGCCGCAGAAGCCGTAGCCGACGGTGAGCAGATTACCGCTGAGTCGCTTGCCAATTCGATCAACAGGGCCGTGGTTCGCTATGACCGCGATGGCGACCAGCATTACGACGTCACCAGCGCGTTTATTAAGTCCGTTCGAGGGTCTGATGTCGATGCTGCCCTGCACTACTTGGCGCGGATGATTGAGGGTGGGGAAGACCCTCGGTTTATTGCCCGCCGAATCGTAATTCTGGCTAGCGAAGACATCGGTATGGCAGACCCGACAGCACTGCAAACCGCCGTCGCCGCGGCGCAGGCCGTTGCCTTGATAGGCATGCCGGAAGCTCGGCTGACGCTGGCGCAGGCCACGATTCACTTGGCCACGGCACCGAAATCCAATTCGGTCATAAGCGCAATCGACGGGGCGTTGAAGGATGTTCGTTCCGGGAAAACCGGGCCGGTGCCACCACATTTGCGCGACGGACATTACAGCGGGGCTAAGGACCTTGGTCACGCGGTGGACTATATCTACCCGCACAATGACCCCATGGGTGTCGTTGCCCAACAGTATCCACCAGATCAGTTGGTGGGCACTGATTATTTCGTTCCATCCAATCACGGTCGTGAAAACGGCATGGCTGAGTACCTCGGACGCATTCGCCGAATTATCCGGGGGAGCCGCCGGAAATCGAAGTAGGCGAGATCGGTCGGGATCTACGGGGTGCCGGTGGGGTGGTTTTAAAGTTGCTCGAACCGAGCGGGTAGACTGCTAGTTTTGTATTAAACATCTCGGACGCTCGACGTGAAACGAGGAAGTAGAACACCGTGCAGACTCATGAAATTCGAAATCGCTTCATCCAGCATTTCGTAAAGGCGGGACACACCGAGGTCCCCAGTGCCTCCCTGGTTTTGGATGACCCGAACCTGCTGTTCGTTAATGCCGGCATGGTGCCGTTCAAGCCCTACTTCCTCGGCAATGAGACTCCGGACTTCTCCACCGCGACCTCAATTCAGAAGTGCGTGCGCACACTGGACATTGAAGAGGTGGGTATCACCACCCGCCACAACACCTTCTTCCAGATGGCGGGTAACTTCTCATTCGGAAATTACTTCAAGGAAGGTGCCATCACTCATGCATGGAGCCTTCTGACTGGTGCTGTTGAGGACGGCGGCTTTGGCATCCCGGCTGAGAAGCTGTGGGTAACGGTTTTCCTCGACGACGATGAGGCCCATGACATCTGGCACGAGAAGGTTGGTGTGCCGGAGGAGCGCATTCAGCGCCGAGGTATGGCGGACAACTACTGGTCCATGGGTGTGCCTGGCCCGTGTGGTCCGTGCTCAGAGATTTTCTACGACCGCGGCCCGGAGTACGGTGCTGATGGTGGCCCAGAGGCCGACGAGGATCGCTACATCGAGATTTGGAACCTCGTCTTCATGGAAAACGAGCGTGGCGAAGGAACAGGCAAGGACTCTTTCGAGATTCTTGGCCCGCTGCCGAAGAAGAACATCGATACCGGTATGGGCATCGAGCGCGTTGCTTTTCTGCTGCAGGGTGTCGACAACGTCTATGAAACCGATCTGCTGCGTCCGGTTATCGACGAAGCTGAGCGGCTCACCGGTTCGAAGTACAGCTCCAACCACCAGGACAACATCCGTTTCCGCGTCATCGCTGACCACAGCCGCACCGGCTTGATGCTGATGCTCGACGGTGTCACCCCCTCGAACTCCGATCGTGGCTATATCCTGCGTCGCCTGCTGCGCCGCATCATCCGCTCTGCGCGTCTGCTCGGCGCTAACGGTCCAGTGCTGGAGAAGCTGATTGGTATTGCGGCCGAGACCATGACCCCGTCGTACCCAGAGATCGCGGAGAACTGGAACCGTATTCGCCGCGTCGCCGTCGCCGAGGAAAAGACCTTCACCAAGACTCTGTCCGCCGGTGAGGAGCTGTTCGAACGTGCTGCCACCAAGGCCAAGGCAGAGGGTAAAACCGTTCTATCCGGTCACGACGCCTTCACCCTGCATGACACCCACGGCTTCCCAATCGACCTGACCATCGAGATGGCCGAAGAGGCCGGCCTGACCATCGACCGCGAGGAATTCGATCGCGAGATGGCTGAGCAGCGTGCGCGCGCAAAGGCCGACAGCCAGGCAAAGAAGCAGTCTCACACCGACCTGCATGTCTACCGCGAGTTCATCGATGAACACCCGACGTCCTTCACTGGTTACGATCGGCTTGCCGACGAATCCACGATTCTTGGCATCATTGCCGATGGCCAGAAGCAGTCGTTTGCCGCAGAGGGCGATGAGATTGAGGTTATCCTCGATCGCACTCCGCTCTACGCCGAGGCCGGCGGTCAGCTGGCTGACCGTGGTCGTATCGTGACTGATTCCGGCGCTGTGGTCCACATCAACGATGTTCAAAAGGTGGGCAAGAAACTGTGGCTGCACAAGGGCATTGTCACCGCTGGTGAATTCACTCCGGGTGTCTCTGCTGAAGCTTTGGTCGACGAGCAGTGGCGTCACGGTGCTCGTCAGGCGCACACTGCAACTCACTTGATTCACGGTGCTCTGCGTCAGGTACTGGGGGATACTGCAACTCAGGCTGGTTCCATGAATAAGCCGGGCTACCTCCGTTTCGACTTCAAGTACGGTGAGCAGCTCACACCGGAACAGCTCCGTGAGATTGAGCAGATCACCAATGAGGCTGTCGACAACGACTGGGCTGTCAATACTGCCGAGATGCCTTTGGAAGAGGCCAAGGCAGCTGGTGCCATGGCATTGTTCAACGAGAACTACGGCGACATCGTCCGCGTTGTCGAGGTCGGTGGCCCGTTCTCAATTGAGCTGTGTGGCGGTACCCACGTTTCGCATTCTTCGCAGATTGGTCCGGTAGCTGTGCTGGGCGAGTCCTCGGTCGGATCGGGCGTGCGCCGTATTGAGGCTTACTCGGGTATGGATTCCTTCCGCTACCTGTCCACCGAGCGTCTCCTGGCTGAACGACTGGCCACTGAATTCAAGGCTCCTTCTGCTGAGCTGCCAGACCGCATTGCAGCACTGGCTGAAAAGCTCAAGGCTGCAGAGAAGCAGCTCGCTGATTTCAAGGCCGGACAGCTGCTGGCCAATGCCGCGTCTCACCTGGAGTCCGCTCGCACCATCGGCGATGTCACCTACCTCGGCCTTAAGCTTCCCGACGGTACGGAGATGAAGGACATCCGTTCGCTGGCTAATGACTTGGCGAAGCGCCTTGCGGATCGCCCAAGCGTCATTGCGTTGATTTCCAACGCTGGCGGCAAGGTTCCGTTTGTGGCCTCGGTTTCGGATGAAGCCGTCAATCGCGGTATTAAGGCCGGCGATTTGGTGAAGCTGATGGGCGCTGAGGTCGGCGGCAAGGGCGGCGGTAAACCGGCAATGGCACAGGGCTCCGGCTCTGATGCTTCCGGAATCGACGCAGCATTGGCCGCGGTTGAGGCCGAACTGTCCAAGTAGCCAATTAACGGCTGTGCTATCGGAAGAGCAGTAAACAATGGCTAAGCCCCGTATTGATACCCCCGGTCAGGATGATCCTGGTCGGGGTCGACGGCTCGGAATCGACGTCGGCGATGTCCGCGTTGGCGTCGCGGTCTCTGACCCCGACTGTATCCTGGCGACCCCGGTTGAAACAGTCACTCGAGCAACGGGGCGAAAAGATCCTGACGGGCCGGATATTGACCGGCTCGTGGAACTTGCCACTGAACTTGAGGTCGTCGAGATTGTTGTCGGCATGCCCCTTATGCTCGACGGCTCGTTCGGGACTTCTGCGCGGAAAGCTACTGACGTTGGATTCCGGCTGCAGCGCCGACTCGGTGATCGAGTCGTAGTGCATTACGCCGACGAGCGGATGACGACGGTAATGGCCCAATCACGACTGCACGCAGCAGGTATTGATGTTAAGTCCGGTCGGAAGATTATTGACCAGGCTGCGGCAGTAGAAATTCTGCAGTCCTGGTTGGACAGACGGGCAAAAGCTTTGGACGAAAATACCGAGTAGGGGCACACAAAAGTTACCGAAAGGTGACAATTCACCCACCTTTGCGCAATTATTAAGTGTGTAATACCTAAGCACGTTTGTCGCGTGCATAGGATTTGAAAAGTTGAAGTGGCGATTCACACCTACAATGCAACCTAGTGCTACGACTTCGTCGTAAAGCTATGTCGCACCAGTCGTTATTAGTCGCGTGTCGTACCTGAATGGGAAGACTCCTTGCTGATACCGATGGGAGAGTGAGCTGCATTCGAGGAGATTATTGATGAGTAAAGACGCGCAGACTGCGCGCCGCACTGATAGCGGCGGTGCCGACCGGGACCGCGCTGGTGCTCGCAGCGGTGGGGCAAAGCCTCGAGTTCGTCACCGCCAAACGGCAGTGGCAATCAATGTAACTTCTGTCCTGTTATGCGTGTTGGTCCTCGGAGTGATTGGCCTCGTCTGGAATCGTGGCGGCATTGTTGACGATTACGATGGCAAAGCTGAGGGTCCATTGACGATTGTTGAGGTCAGTGAAGGCACGTCACTTACTGATTTGTCCAACCAGTTGGTGGAAAGCGGCGTCGTCAAGTCTTCCCGTGCGTTCATCCAGGCCGCGAATGAGAACTCTCATTCAAGTGAATTGCAGCCTGGTTTCTACCGACTCCATCAGCGGATGAAGGCCGACGAGACCGTCGAGGCTCTTCTGGATGTCGAAAATCAGGTCGGTACCGTTGACATTCCGACTGGCGCCCGTTTCGCCGATACCCGCATTGTGTCCTCATCGGATGTACGTAAGGGAATTTTCTCGCTTATTTCTGAGGCCACTTGTGTTGAAGACAATGACTGCGTATCCAAGGCCGATCTCGAACGTGCTGCTGGCGAGGCCGATTTGGCCGCGCTGGGTGTTCCAGAATGGGCACGAGACGCGGTAGCTGCGCGTGGCAACGACCCTCGTCGTCTTGAGGGACTCATTACGCCGGGTATTCATCACCTTGACCCGCAGCAGACGCCCGAACAGATGCTTGCAAAATTGGTCAAGGAATCGGTGAAGAATTATGAGGACACGGGTCTCATGGCTTCAGCGGACATGGTTGGTCTTACTCCATACGAGCTGATTACCGCAGCTTCTTTGATCCAGATGGAGGCGCCAGATGGCGACTTCGATAAGGTCGCTCGCGTTATTCTCAACCGTCTCGACGAACCGATGCAGCTGCAGTTCGACTCGACAGTCAACTACGACCTGCCAGATCAGGAAATCGCAACCACGGATGAGGACCGCGCGCGAAAGACCGCGTGGAACACCTACGCCAAGGAGGGGCTGCCGGAAACCCCCATTGCTTCGCCCTCCATCGAGGCGATTCGTGCCATGGAAAATCCGGCTGACGGCACCTGGCTGTATTTTGTCACGGTGGACAAGGAAGGAAATACTGTCTTTAGCACGACCTTCGAAGAGCACGAGGCCGCTATCGACGAGTCACGCAACAATGGCGTGCTGGATTCCAACCGCTAAGAGGTAGGACTCCTATGCCTATAACTCATCGCGCAGCCGTGCTGGGAGATCCGATTGATCACTCGTACTCGCCGGCTATTCACAACGCCGGTTACCGCGCTGCGGGAATGAATGACTGGCACTATGACCGCATTCGCTGCAACGCCGAAGAACTTGCCGACGTCGTTGGTGGAGCAGACCCCAGTTTCCAGGGATTTTCCGTCACGATGCCCGGCAAGTTTGCCGCGCTGGACTTCGCCGATGAAGTCAGTGAGCGCGCACGGCTCATTGGTTCAGCGAACACTCTGGTCCGTCGCGATTCGGACTGGTTTGCCGACAACACCGATGGCGACGGCGTATTGGGAGCGCTGCGCGAGATAGACTGCACGAGCGCACCACGTGGCCGCGCCGTTGTTGTTGGTGCCGGTGGCACAGCACGGCCGGCACTTTGGGCGCTGTCGCAGCTGGGGGTCAATCATGTGACCGTAGTAGCGCGCTCCGAGCGCGCATATGACATTGAACCATTAGCTGCCGCGCTGGGGATGGAATTTGTTTGGGTGACTTTTGATGTTCCAAACCTGGCAGATATTGCTGGCAATGCCGACGTGCTGGTCTCTACGGTGCCGTCAGCCGCAATTGAATCGGTTGCTGGCTACCTCGCTCGGGCACCGAAGATTCTCGACGTCATTTACAATCCCTGGCCAACCCCACTTGTGAAAGCAGCGGAACGCGGAGGGACACAGGCGGTCGGTGGATTGTCCATGTTGCTACATCAAGCGGTGGGACAGTTTGAGCAGTTTACTGGACGCACTCCCGATGTCGAGGCGATGCGTGCAGCGCTGCCGAACTAGCTCACAACCGTTACAATCCCAAAGTTATGGGGTGGGGAATAACTGAGATAGGGCTGTCTCCGATTGGACAGCACAGGATTGACCCGGTCTACCTTGACCGGGTTTTCTCTTTCCTAGTCGTGATGCTTGTACTCGGCTGGGGCGGTATTGGCTGCTGGTTGGATGTGACTCGGCGAAGACTACCGAACTGGTGGTTAGTGCTAGGGGCAGTGGGTCTGATAGCAACCACTGGAATGGTGCTCCAGCAAAAGAGCACCTTGGCTGACAATC
>NZ_PDGU01000023.1:0-26697 GCF_014334955.1 Corynebacterium sp. LK33
CCCAAGTGGTTAAGAGCTCTTTTTGTATTGAAAGGGAGGAAAGGGGAGGGGAGGGCAGCGCAAACCGCCCGCTTACAGCAGGCCGGTGTTGCGCAGAGCCTGCTCCAGTCGGTCGATGTCAGCGTCCGTATGGAGCGCTGTAATGGTCAATCGCAACATTGCCTCACCACGGGGAACCGTCGGGTAGCGAATCGCAGGTATGTACACGCCTAGCTCCGCCAACCGTGCTGAGGCGTCCATCGCTTCGGCTTCGTCGCCGACGGGCAGCGGGATAATCGCAGATGCGGGGTCGGCCTGTGCACCAACCAGGGAGCGGACGCGCGCAATATTACGCTGCAATCGCTTGACGACGTCTCCAGCCTCCAACTGCTTCAACGCTGCACGGATAGCTGCGACGGAACCGGGGTTCATCGACGTTGAGTACACGAAGCTACGGGCTTGATTGCGTAACAGTTCGCCAACTGGTGCCGAGCAGAGAACGTATCCTCCTTCGACACCGAGAGCCTTGCTCGCGGTGCCGACCACAATGTCCGGGCGCATGCCCAGGTGCGCTGCAGTGCCACGACCTTGTTCTCCGATAACGCCGACGCCGTGGGCGTCGTCAAGCATCAGCCATGCGTTGCGACGGCGACAGGTGCGCTCGAGTGCGGAGCCATCGATGACCTCGCCTGACATAGAGAACACGGAGTCGGAGATGACAAGCTTGTGGCGGGCGCTCGATGCTGCGAGGAGACGGTCGAGTGTCTGGTAGTCAGCGTGTGGAAAGACCGTAACTTTAGCTCGGGCATTGCGGCATCCGTCAATGATGGAAGCATGGTTGGCGGCGTCGGAGAAGATTTCCACGTCGGCGGTGGCGATGGCAGCGATGGTTGAGTGGTTCGCCTGGTAGCCAGTAGCAAAGAGAACGGCATCGTCGAAACCGAAGAACCGCGCGAGTTCATTCTCTAGTGCGCTGTGGATGCTAGTGCCGGTGGTTAGGCGAGAGCCGCCGGACCCGGTGCCGAAATGTCCAATTGCTTCGGTGGCAGCTGAGATGAGCTCAGGGTGCGTGGACAGGCCGAGGTAGTCCGAAGAAGAAAACAATAGGTAGTCGGCTCCGTCAATTCGGCTATGCGGTAGTTGTGCGGTTTCGAAAGTGCGCAGTGTGCGGGCAAGTCCTGCACCGGCCCAGGCCGTGTTTCTTTGGGCGGCGATTGCTGAGAGGTCGCTGCTGAGGCCGGTAGTGTCCGTCGAAAAACTGGCGTCAGCTGGGAGCTCGATATAGACCGGCGTGTTCTCCAGGTAATCGATTAGCTCGGGGATATCGGTGCCGGGTTCAACGATGAAGATGCGAGTTCCAAGAGTGCTGCCGTGGTCCTTGATATTTGGGATACGGTGGAAGCCTCCGTCCAGTGCGAGATAGCCACGCGTGTAAAAGGGATCGTCGGAGAGGCAGATTTCTGCAACGATGCCCGGGGCGCTGTGAACCTTGGATGCGAGGATGAGTGCCTCGTGAAAATGATCCTTGGTGCAGTCCTTGCTGGGGTGCGAGATGGCATCAAAAGTGGAAACCCGTACACCGCGGGCAGGGTTTGGGTCGAGCCGCTCACCGGAGGAGGCGTCGATGAGGGCGGCGCCGCGGAGACCTGTGAGTGAATAGGCCATCTCGACGGCGATATCAGCTGCCTGTATACCTGCAGCGCGTAGGCGTTGAGTAATGAGCTTGCGGGCGTCCCCAGGGCTGGAGTTCGACTCTAGAAAGGGGACTAACGCCGGCACGGTGCTGATGGTCGACTCATCAATCTTGTCCGCAGTGATGTGAATTGTGTCGGCTCGACCCTTGTCGTGGTGAAGTGCACGGCTAGTCATTGCAGAAGCCAGCTGAGGTAGTTCGTCGGCCGGTGCAAGACGCTCAGCGCCAGAGATATGGCAGCCATCGGCGCTGGATCGCATGCGGATGCTGTAGGTACTCACAGAGCAAAACTTTAACACTGTTCAAGTTTTGTCTGGGAAAATTGGGTGGAGCACAGTGAGGGGCGTGGGCTCAGAGGGGAGGGGGCGCTGGGATCGTCGTCAAGCGAAAAGAGGTGATTGGCGGGGCGCTGTACTAACGGTGATATGGAGGTGTATTGCGACGATGTGGAGAAACGCTGGTAGACTCACTACGTCAAATACTGTCAATTAAAGGTTTGAGGAATACGTCATCCGCGTTGCTTAACTAAAACGGGAGACTACTGGCGGATAAGCGGGTAAGTCTTTCGGGAAAAGCGTGGGAGAAGCGGATTTCTTGACCTCGGGAGGATGCACGTGGCTTCCGGTCTCATTGCGGCGTTGCGCGATCCCGATTTGCGTAAGAAGATCTTCTTCACTCTGACGATGATCATTCTGTACCGAATCGGCTCGCAGATTCCAACCCCTGGTATCGACTACCAGTTGGTCAACGCGCAGCTCGAGCAGATTTCGAAAGATCAGTCCAGCGTTTACTCGCTGATTAACCTGTTCTCAGGTGGCGCTCTGCTGCAGATGGCGATTTTCGGCATCGGCATTATGCCGTACATTACGGCCTCGATTATCGTCCAGCTGCTCACGGTGGTGATTCCACACTTCGAGCAGTTGAAGAAGGAAGGGCAGTCGGGTCAGACAAAGATGACCCAGTACACCCGCTACCTCACAGTGGCGTTGGCGTTGCTGCAGTCTGCAGGCATTGTGGCCATGGCAGACCGTGGTGCCCTGTTGGGCGGATCGCAGTCACTGCTGGTTAAGGATGCGGGTGTCTTTGACCTCGTGGTGATGGTCGTTGTGATGACCTCCGGTGCCGTGCTGGTCATGTGGATGGGTGAGCTCATCACTGACCGAGGCGTCGGCAACGGTATGTCGCTGCTGATTTTCTCCGGCATCGCCGCTGGTATGCCGGCGCAGGGAGCGAACATTCTGCGCTCCACTACCGGTGTCGTGTTCGCCACCGTGATTGTTGCCGTGCTGATTCTCATCATCGGCGTTATTTTCATTGAGCAGGGACAGCGCCGTATTCCGGTGCAGTACGCAAAGCGCATGGTTGGTCGTCGCCAGTACGGCGGATCTTCCACCTACCTGCCGCTGAAGGTGAACCAGGCCGGTGTTATCCCGGTCATCTTCGCGTCCTCGCTGATTTACGTGCCGGTTCTGATTACCCAGATTGTTCAGTCCGGTCAGTCGAATCCGAACATGGACAACTGGTGGCAGCGCAATGTCATTCAGTACCTGCTGGCGCCGTCCAGTTGGCAGTACATTCTGCTGTTCTTCCTGATGATCATCTTCTTCTCCTTCTTCTACACCTCCGTGCAGTACGACCCGCACGAGCAGGCGGAGAACATGAAGAAGTACGGCGGATTCATTCCGGGCTTCCGCCCGGGGCGTCCGACTGCTGAATACCTGTCCTACGTCCTGATTCGCCTGCTGACTGTCGGCTCGCTGTACCTGGCGCTGATTGCTGTTCTGCCAAATGTCGCTCTTGATATGGGGCTTGGCGACGCGAACGCTGGTCGAGGCGGTATGTTTGGAGGTACAGCCCTGCTGATTCTGGTCAGTGTTGCGCTGACGACGGTCAAGCAGGTTGAAAGCCAAATGATGCAACGTAACTACGAAGGGTTCTTGAAGTAATGCGACTCGTACTTGTAGGTCCTCCCGGTGCAGGCAAGGGCACTCAGGCAGCTATCCTCTCGGAGAAGCTCGGTATCCCGCACATCTCCACCGGTGACCTGTTTCGCGCAAACATCGGTGAAGGCACTCCGCTCGGCATTGAGGCGAAGTCCTACATCGACGCCGGCAACCTTGTTCCGGACGACGTGACTGTGCGTATGGTCGAGTCCCGTCTGAATGAGGACGACGCTGCCAAGGGGTTCCTGTTGGATGGCTTCCCGCGCACTGTTGGTCAGGCAGAAGAGCTGAAGCGTCTGCTGTCCAACCTCGGCACTGAGCTGGATGCGGTCGTACAGTTCGACGTTTCTGAGGATGTCGTCGTCGAGCGCATGCTGGCCCGTGGTCGCGCAGACGACACTGAAGAGGTCATCCGCAACCGCATGCATGTGTACACCAATGAGACCGCTCCTTTGCTGGATTACTACTCGGAGAAGATCATCAAGATTGCCGCTGAGGGGTCCGTTGAGGAGATTAACGAGCGCACGATGGCTGAGCTGGAGAAGCTGAACTAAGCTCCTGGCGCGCCGGATAACTAGACGCTCTAGCTTTTTTGCTGGCTGGAGCCGATGGGTTTGCCGGTTGTAGGTGGTTGTTGAAGCCGCCCTTTCGAACCGTTGAGGTTTGGAAGGGCGGCTTTTGTGTGTGGCTGTTGGGGGCGGGGGTGGGGGGGCAGCCGATAGTGAGGGCTACTGGAAGTCCTGAATAATCTGGTCGATGAGTGGCTGCGCGGCCTCAGCGCTGATATTCGCGAAAACGAACTCTTGGTAGATGCGGTTGGCCTCGTCAATGACCATAACGAAAGGGGACCCCTTGTTGATGCCGCTAAATGCGTGCTTGCCGGGTAGCTCGTATGGTACGTAGTTTTCGACGGACTCAGCCTTTTCGTTAATGCGCTCGACAGTGGCCGGGTCCTCGGCCGTACTGAGCATTGCGGTGCCACCGTCTCCAACTGCCATTACGCAGGTGAAGCCATGTACGCTCTCGCTGCCAAAAATGACGGGTTTAGAGTCATCCGACTCGACGCAGCTGCCAATCGCCTCCTTAATTGCATCAGGTGTGAAGTTTTGGATTGACTCAGGCAGTGCAGAGGTGCCCATGAAACCCGAGGTGCTTCCAGGGGTCTCCGGCGATTCCGCGGCAGGGGAAGTGGAGGGGATAGTCGGCGCTGGCGACGGTTCGGGATTGCTTGAGCAAGCGCCAACCAGGAAAAGTGAGCTGGTGGCAATAACAGCGCCCGCAGTCTGCGCGGACTTCAACAGTGAATGCATGCCAGTTATCGTAGGGCAGCTCAACTTTGGGTGTAAACCGCCCGAAAAACGAAGCAAGCCGATTGCAGATTAAGCGTCACGAATGAACATCCATAAAGATTCCCATGCAACGCCTCGTAGAAATACATGAAGCAGAGCGCTGGCTGGGGGAGCGATGCCCTCGTAGGTGGCGGGATTCGGCTAGCCGGTGGTTCCCTTCTAAGTCAGAGTAGACTCAACCAGCGTGATGAGTTTTCGACGCCGCCGCAAAGTAGTTCCTGCCCGCACCGAGGGAGAATTGGATGCGATGCAAGCGGCCGGCGAGATTGTCGGTCGTGCATTGCTGGCTTGCAGAAACGCTGCTAAGCCGGGGGTGACCACGGCAGATCTCAATGAGATCGCGCACCAGGTCATTATCGATGCTGGCGCAACGCCGTCCTTCCTTGGCTATGAAGGTTTTCCGGCGTCTGTCTGCGCATCTGTGAATGAAGTTGTTGTCCACGGCATTCCGTCAAGCTCTACGGTTCTCGCCGATGGTGATTTAGTCTCAATTGACTGTGGCGCAATCCTGGATGGCTGGCACGGTGATTCGGCACTTACGTTCGGCGTCGGAAAGCTGAGTGAAGATGTCGAAAAACTGAACATTGCGACATCAGAGGTCCTCACCGAAGGTATTAAGGCCATGGTTCCGGGCGCTCGCCTCACCGATATTTCGTATGCGCTTGAAATGGCCACCCGTGAGGCTGAACTGCGCCACGATATTGAGCTCGGCATCGTAGATGGATATGGCGGGCACGGCATTGGGCGGGAGATGCACATGGACCCCTTCCTGCCCAACGAGGGCAAAGCTGGAAAGGGCCCCCGCATCGTCGAAGGCTCCGTATTGGCCATTGAGCCGATGCTCATTCTCGGCGGCGAGTGGGGTAGTGATGAGCTTGACGACGGCTGGACGGTCGTCAGCGCGGATAGAATGCCGGCCTCCCATTGGGAGCATACAGTTGCCGCCACGGCGGACGGCCCCCGTATTTTGACTCCTCGATACGAATAACTAGTGCGTGAGGGCCAAGCGAAAGGTCAGAATGTTGCCATAAAGGCTGCGATGAATTCTGAACGGGTGGAGCGAACCAGCCTGCCGTCGCTTGCAACCGGTCCCATAATGGTCGTATTTGGTAAAAACGCAGGTCGCGTGTAAAGTTGGGCGATGGTGTGGGCGCAGTGTCGCTGCAGTGATGATTATCCCTGCACGGAACTGCTAAAACACCAGGCAGAGTAGAGATTTCCCAACTGGTGCCGGGATTGTCCCGGGTATCCGCCAGAGAGACGTGGAGGACATGGCTAAAAAGGAAGGCGCAATTGAGGTTGAGGGTCGCGTCGTCGAGCCCTTGCCGAACGCGATGTTCCGAGTGGAGCTGGACAACGGGCACAAGGTGCTCGCCCATATCAGTGGCAAGATGCGCCAGCACTACATCCGTATTCTCCCGGAAGACCGAGTCGTAGTGGAGCTCTCTCCCTACGATCTCGAGCGTGGGCGAATCGTCTACCGCTACAAGTAAATCGACCTGACCACTGTTGGTAGTGGTTATGGGCTTATTTACTAACTAGACAGAAACTCCACCGTCCTAGCTGCTTCTGGTGACGGCCGCGTGATGTTGAGGCCTGGCGTCTCAGCAGATTGGCGCGGCGGTTCTTTATGAAAGCTTTTCCACAGAAGTAAGCGAGACTACCTCCGGCAACGGTGGCTGGAGCCTTTCTATAACACCTGCGCGACTCGGCGTCCGACCGAGTAAGCCGGGCCTGGGAAGGGTGGCAGTGGAGTAAACCACCGCATCAACCGGAAGGAAATTGCCGTATGGCACGCCTTGCTGGAGTTGACCTGCCACGCAACAAGCGTATGGAGGTCGCTCTTACCTACATTTATGGCATCGGCCCTGCCCGTGCCAATGAGCTGCTGGAGAAGACTGGCATCTCTCCGGACCTGCGTACCGATGCTCTCACTGATGAGCAGGTCGCCGCGCTGCGTGACGTGATTGAAGCTACCTGGAAGGTCGAGGGTGACCTCCGCCGTCAGGTTCAGGCTGATATCCGCCGCAAGATTGAGATTGGTTCCTACCAGGGTCTGCGCCACCGTCGTGGCCTGCCAGTCCGTGGTCAGCGCACCAAGACCAACGCTCGTACGCGTAAGGGTCCGAAGAAGACGATCGCCGGAAAGAAGAAGTAAAACATGGCAGCTCCGAAGTCCGCACGCGGCCGTCGTACCGGCCGTCGCGTTGTAAAGAAGAACGTGGCTCAGGGCCACGCATACATCAAGTCCACCTTCAACAACACCATCGTGTCCATCACGGACCCGAAGGGCGCTGTTATCTCGTGGGCCTCCTCTGGTCACGTCGGTTTCAAGGGCTCTCGTAAGTCCACTCCGTTCGCTGCTCAGATGGCCGCCGAGAACGCTGCTCGTAAGGCCATGGAGCACGGTATGAAGAAGGTTGACGTTTTCGTTAAGGGTCCGGGTTCGGGCCGCGAAACCGCCATCCGTTCCCTCCAGGCCGCTGGCCTTGAGGTGTCCTCGATCTCGGATGTGACCCCTCAGCCGCACAACGGCTGCCGTCCGCCGAAGCGTCGTCGCGTCTAGGAATAGGGTAAGGAGAGAACAGAAATGGCCCGTTATACCGGTCCCGCAACCCGTAAGTCCCGTCGTCTCCGCGTCGACCTCGTCGGTGGCGACATGAACTTTGAGCGTCGTCCCTACCCTCCGGGGCAGGCTGGCCGCGCTCGTATCAAGGAGTCGGAGTACCTGCTCCAGCTCCAGGAGAAGCAGAAGGCACGTTTCACCTACGGCGTGATGGAGAAGCAGTTCCGTCGCTACTACGCCGAGGCTCACCGTCGTCCGGGCAAGACTGGCGATAACCTCGTCGTCCTGCTGGAGTCGCGTCTCGACAACGTTGTCTACCGCGCTGGTCTGGCTCGTACCCGTCGCCAGGCTCGTCAGCTGGTTTCCCACGGCCACTTCACCGTTAACGGTAAGAAGATCAACGTGCCGTCCTTCCAGGTAAGCCAGTACGACATCATCGACGTGCGCCCGAAGTCGCAGAAGATGATTTGGTTCGAAGAGGCACAGGAGAACCTGGTCGACGCTGTCGTCCCGGCATGGCTTCAGGTTGTTCCTGAGTCCCTGCGCATCCTCGTGCACCAGACCCCGGAACGCGCACAGATCGACATTCCGCTTCAGGAACAGCTGATCGTCGAGTTCTACTCGAAGTAATAACCAACTTCGCTTGCATCCATTCATTCCCTATGGCGTCATATAGCGGTCGCCACCTGGAGGATTTTCGAAAATGCTCATTTCCCAGCGCCCAACGCTGACTGAGGACTACATTGATTCCTCTCGCTCCCGGTTCGTTATCGAGCCGCTGGAGCCGGGTTTCGGTTACACCCTCGGTAACTCCCTTCGTCGTACGTTGCTGTCGTCCATTCCGGGCGCTGCAGTCACCAGCATCCGCATTGACGGTGTGCTGCACGAGTTCACCACTATCCCGGGCGTGAAGGAAGATGTCTCCGACATCATCCTGAACATCAAGGGTCTGGTGCTCTCGAGCGAGTTCGATGAGCCGGCTACCGTTTACCTGCGTCGCGAAGGTGCAGGCGCGGTGACCGCTGCAGACATTGAGTGCCCAGCAGGTGTGGAGATTCATAACCCGGACCACCACATCGCTACTCTCAATGATTCCGGTCGCTTGGATATTGAGATGATCGTTGAGCGTGGTCGTGGCTACGTGCCGGCGACCCCAAACTCCGGTGGCGAAATCGGCCGCATTCCGATGGACCAGATTTACTCGCCAGTTCTGAAGGTCAGCTACAAGGTGGAGGCTACTCGTGTTGAGCAGCGCACCGACTTCGACAAGCTGATCATCGATGTCGAGACCAAGAACTCGATCACCGCCCGCGACGCGATGGCGTCGGCAGGCAAGACTCTGGTTGAGCTGTTCGGTCTGGCACGTGAGCTGAACGAGGCTGCTGAGGGCATCGAGATTGGCCCGAGCCCGCGCGAGGCTGAGGATGTCGCTGCGTACCAGACTCCGATTGAGGATCTGGACTTCTCTATGCGCTCCTACAACTGCCTCAAGCGTGAGGAGATCCACACTGTCGGTGAGCTCGCTGCTCGTACCGAGTCGGATCTGCTGGATATCCGCAACTTCGGTGACAAGTCCATCAATGAGGTCAAGGAGAAGCTCGCTGAGCTTGGCCTCGCTCTGAAGGATTCCCCGAACAACTTCGACCCGGCTGCTGTCGCTGATTTGGACGCTGCCTCGGGCGATGACGCTGACTGGACTGATGGCGCAAGCGCTGGCTACGACGAGTAGTTCACCGACGCGACTTCATTAAAACGAGGAGATACCTATGCCTACCCCTAAGCAGGGTTCCCGTCTCGGCGGCTCCGCTTCGCACCAGAAGAAGATTCTGGCCAACCTCGCGAAGCAGCTCATCGAGCACGGCAAGATTAAGACCACCGACACCAAGGCCAAGCTGCTGCGTCCGTACGTTGAGAAGCTGATCACCAAGGCAAAGCGCGGCACTCTCGCAGATCGCCGCAACGTTGCAAAGCTGCTTAACGACAACTACGCAGTTAAGAAGCTGTTCGACGAGATCGGTCCGCAGTTCGCTGATCGCGACGGCGGCTACACCCGCATCATCAAGCTGGGTAACCGCAAGGGCGACAATGCCCCGATCTCTCTGATCGCTCTGGTTGAGGAAGAGACCGCAACTGCTGAGGCAACTCGCGCAACTCGCGCTGCTGCTTCCAAGCAGGCTGAAGAGGCAAAGGCCGAAGAGGCTGAGGCTACTGAGGCTGAGGCTGCAGAGGAGGAGTAATTCCCCTCGCCGACGGCTTCTGGCCGTCACAGCTTTGAACCCCCGTTGAGCAGTTCATATCTGAACGCTCTCCCGGGGGTTCTTTGTGCTTAACGACGGTGCATAGCGCCCGTCCCCAGTTCTGCCTCCGGTTACACCGACGGATTACGCACCAACATTGAGAGCCATACGGAGACCCTGCGGTGGAAACTGCTGATTCTCTAATCCGGGGTCCCGGCTACAATCTGTTAACCGTGACATCACTTACTCCAACGACTCCGGATACCCCGTGCGATTCTCCCGATCGTGCCGCTATGGGGAGCACCGACTCCGACCTGGTTCGGTTGCGTTTTGACATTGCCTATGACGGGACAGATTTCCACGGTTGGGCTGCTCAGCGCGATAAGCCCACGGGAGAACCGGTGCGGACTGTGCAGGCGACGTTGGAATCCACTCTGGAGAAGGTGTTGCGCACTCCAGTGCAACTGACTGTGGCCGGTCGTACAGATGCTGGTGTCCATGCCTCCGGGCAGGTGGCTCACGCAGATGTTCCTGTCTCCTGTTTAGACACACGTTCTATCGCAGGGGACCCGAGTAATTTGGTTCGTCGTGTAGCGCGACTATTGCCCGCGGACGTGACGCTTCGGGGCACCTCGTTTGCGCCCCCGGGTTTCGATGCCCGCTTTTCCGCGTTACGTCGGCACTATGTCTATCGCGTCACTAGTTGCGTCAGTGGCCCGCTTCCTACCCGTGCTCGCGATACGGCCCACTGGCGGCGGTCAGTGGACATCAACCGCATGCAGGTGGCGGCTGATGCCCTACTGGGGCTCAATGACTTTGCCGCTTTTTGTCGACACAAGCCACATGCGACGACCACTAGAGATCTACAGCGGTTCCAGTGGTTCGACGTATCTACGCGGGAAGAACCAGAGCTGTACGAGGCCCATGTGACTGCCGACGCGTTCTGCTGGTCTATGGTGCGCTCACTGGTTGGGGCCTGCCTTAGTGTCGGTGAGGGGCGACGTGCGGTTGGATTCACTGAACAGTTGTTGAGTGAAGAGAAGCGTTCCCCGTTGGTCCCGGTGGCAGAGGCGCGTGGGCTCAGCCTGGTAGGTGTTGATTACCCCGGCGATGCTGATTTGGCGGCCAGGGCGGAGCAGACCCGCGAGCGTCGTGATGCCCGGACAGATGTGGACGAGGCTTAAATGTACAAGCTCTCGGTAATATTCCCTGAAGAAAGTGACCGTAGGAGGAGTGTTCGGTAGTGGTGTGGGCAATTGTTAGCTTGGTTGCGCTGCTCGTAATCCCCGGCGCTGTTGTAGTGAGAGCCAGCGGCGTTCGTACTCCGTGGGCGCTGGCCCTCGGTCCTGCGGTGACGTTTGGTATCGCAGGTACCGCAGGGTGGGCGCTCGGCGCTATCGAAGTGCGCTTCACCTTGGTCAGTGCGTCTATCTGCTGGGCCGTGACACTACTTCTCGCGCTTTGCTGGAGTGGCGGCAGCGCTTTGATTCGGCGGCGGCGCGGTAGTGTCGATCGCTCAGTGTCGGCCGAGACGCAGCCGCCCGCCGCAAGTCGATGGCGCGAGTTGGGCTATGGGCTAATCGCAAGTATCGGAGTCATCATCGCAGCGGCGGTTCTCACGTGGACCGCTATCGGCCGCATCGCTTCAATGTCCGAGGGGATGGCGACCATCCAGCAAGGCTGGGACACACTCTGGCATGCAAGTGTGCTCCGTTCGATTACGGAAGACGGCATGGCCTCCGCCACTAGAATGGGCGAGATCCAGAATGTGGAAACTCAGGCGGTGTCCTACTATCCCGCCGCATGGCATGCGTTCGGTGCGCTTTGGATACTGATTGTCCGTCTACCAATCACCGAGGCGGTCAATTACCTCGGCATTATCATTCCGGCCGTGACCATACCCACGGCGGCTGCGGCGCTGACCTGGCGAATTATTGATCGCCGAAAGCTGTCCACCGCCGTTGCCGCGGGGGTTGCGGCGCTTGTTTCCGCAGCGCTTCCGGTATTGATGCCCGTCGGGGTCTTCGTGGGGGCCTGGCCGTACCAGGTCTCGATTGCGCTAGCGATTACCGTTTTTGCCTTTGTTACGTCGCTCCCACACGCACCTCAGCGCATCTTGAGCGCTGCGCTTTCGATAATCAGTATCGGAGAGCTCCATCCGGCATCGGTGCCTACAGTCGTTATGCTCGGTGCAATTTGGTGGTTGTGCTACCGCCTGCCGCGTCCCGCGCATCCTGAACTGGGTGCGGTTCGCGCCAAGCTTTACGACGTCGCGGTGATTGCAGCCGCCTTTGTGCCAGCAGTGGCAGTACTACTGCCGCAGTGGCTTACGGGAACTTCTCAGACCGAGGATGTGCGCGCGGTTAGCGCTGAAGTAGACGACCTCGATCGTTTCGATGCGTGGTATCGAGGCGCCACAATGCTGACCCGCCACACTGAGGAATTCCGGCCGTTCTGGCCAATCATCATCCTCGGTTTCATCGGGATGGCGTTTTTGGTTTTCGCGGATACTTCGCGCCGACGGGTGTGGGTAGTACCGGCCTGGTTTGTTTCGGTGTTGATGACGACCCACGCGCTCAATCATTTTGGTGGCGTGCCGGGCGATATTCTCGCGCTGTACACGGATCTTCACTATTCCACGCCTCACCGGTTGGTGATGGTCACCGCGTACCTGTATTCCGCGTTTGCGGGTATCGCCGTTGCGTGGGGCTGCGCGTGGGCGGCTCGAATTAGTGAGTCAAAGGTGCCATCGACGGGGCGGGTTCTGGGGTTGAGCTTAGCGACGGTGAGCTCTGCTGTACTTGTGGTCTATGGAGTGGCGTCTAATGCTAGCGCTGCGGATTTCGCCTACAAGAGCCCTAGGGAATGGCAAATCATTTCCAAGGCTGACTTGAAGGCATTTGATTGGTTGGCCGAGCAGCCGGAGGCACATAAGTACCGCACGTTTACCAATCCGCCGGAGGGGTCCAGCTGGATGTACGCTCGCAATGACTTGCCAGTAGTGTTCCCGCACTATGACTGGCCAGTGGCGAATAAGTGGACTGCCACCTCAATGCTGTATTGGCACGCTGATTACCTCGGTTTTCCAGACCCCGACCGGCCGGATGGGGTGAACGATGTCGATCGCTCAGCCCGAAAGCTGAACGTGGGATTCATCTATTTGTCACCCCCGGGTATTTGGGATTCCAAGGAGGATTTAGAGTTTCCTGGTGAAGGGCTCTGGGTAGCTCCAGGGGTAACCCCTGTTTATCGAGATAGGGAAGTAACTATCTTCGCCTTCAATGATGTGATTACGCCAGAGCGCATCGACGAGATGCGGGCTAGTTCTCCGGAAGTAATTCCTCCCTCGGCTACTAGGGGATGGAGCGATGGTCGGGTAGGTTAGGACACCATGCGGATGAATAAATTTATGGCAACGATCGCAGCCGGTGTGATGATGACTTTCGCGCTGGCCGGATGTGGAGACGACGAGCCGGCTAAGCCGGAAGTCTCGAATCGCTCCGTCAGTTCTTCCGCAAAGACCAAATCCTCGACTCCGCCGAAATCGACTGAGGAGTCGACGACACCGACAAAATCAGAGACGCCGACGGAAACTCCTGCAATCACTCAGGTCAATGATGCGGATTACACCCCGGCGGACGGCCCAAATACTCGACTCTTTCAGTTGGAGGATGGCACGACACGCTGCTTCCTCAACGATCTGAGCGGTGACGCCTACTTGGCCTGCCAGGTGAATCTTGCCAATCCTCCGATGGTCGATGACGGCACGGGGAACAAGGTTCCCGCCAATGCTGTGTCCTGGAACCCGGGGGGAGTTACTTACGAGGTCCTTACGTTCCCGCCGGCGGGTGAGATGAAGACGCTGCCAGCGAATTCTCAGTTGAGCGCATTCGGTTACAACTGCGCGGCCTATGGCCCGTCTACTCTGGAGTGCTCGGGACCAGCGGGCGCTGCCACTATCGACAATGGCAATGTCACCGGTGCACAGATGCCGAAGGAGGATGTGCCTCCTGCAGCAGGCGGTCAGCCTGGTGGCCAAGAAAATGGCGCTCCGAATGACCCAGCGGGGCAGGGGGAGCCTGACGGCTCCCAGGCGCCGGGCGGTCTGCCAGATTTGGGTGCGTTGATTCCGGGCCTGAACCGCTAGTTGCCCGCATAGCCAGTGGCTGCAGTTCATCGGTAGTGCGGGCGGTAGATAGCGTCCAGGTGAATTCGCCCATCACCAGTCGAGGGCACGAAGTTGGCATTTCCGCTGCTGCTGCCGTGGGTGAACCTGTACGACTGACCTCGATGATTCTCGCGATTCCAGTACACAGGTCGGGCTCATACTCTTCGACAACAACCACATCGACGGTGTCGTCTCCAGCTCGCGCGAGAAGTACTGCGCCCAGATCAAGGGCCACAGTATAGAAATGTGGACGGGACGTGCGAATTCCGACT
This sequence comes from Corynebacterium sp. LK33, assembly GCF_014334955.1. Classification (NCBI taxonomy): domain Bacteria; kingdom Bacillati; phylum Actinomycetota; class Actinomycetes; order Mycobacteriales; family Corynebacteriaceae; genus Corynebacterium; species Corynebacterium sp. LK33. The sequence goes on from NZ_PDGU01000023.1 coordinate 14,208, forward strand.
CGATAGCCGAGCGAGAGCATTCCGATGAGCAGCTCACAAAAGTCCTGATTTCCGCAGTCGACCTCCAATCGGGGGAGGTTCGCGGGACACATTGTGATGGTTTGTCCACTGCTCCCGGCTCCTATGACCTGCGCCGGACCATTAGTGATAGCGATGTCGCGTTGTCGGCTTAACCACAGGTGCGGTTTGCGCCCCAACGCCGCCACATGATGAGAGCGTCCAGTGCGGCGCAGCTGCACTACCTCCGCAGAGCTCTCAGTCAGAGCACACTCCGGTGCCGTCAATCGCCGTGCGCGAATACCAAGGGTTCCCAGCCGGTGGATGAGGAAGCGTAGGGCTTTGTCAGCGGAGGTTTCCACCGGAAGAGTTGCCACCAGATGTGTCCAGGGCTCAGGGCTCGTGCCGGAGCGCTCGGCTGCTCGGAAGTAGCGGTGTGCATGCTCTCCGCGGATTTCCGGCGCAATGTGATAAAAGCACAGCGCATCCAGGGTCACTGGGCTTTCGTCGGCAAGCGAGACGATATCCGCAGCGCTTAGTTGGTTGCGCAGGCCTGGCGTGAGACGTAGCCCGATGAGTTGTCCTGGTTCGGTGCGTCGCAGGCGGTCGCGAAGGCTGCGGCCGCGCACAGGGACATGCGCGCCTGCGGTGATGGTTATTGCTGTAATGAGCAGCCACAATGACAATGGCATGTGAAAATCCCCCCAATATGTTCCCCACTAAAATTCCCCTGGTCGCACAGTAGCGCGGCCTGGCTTACTCTGCAGGGTAGAGATTATTTGGGGGAATAGTTTTGGGGGAAACTCATGCCACGTACGCCGACTACGCCTAGCCAGGTCAGCGGTCATCGATTCTTGATTCGTCGGATTGAGCATGCGCTTGTGCGTGCGGATTCGCGAATGCTGCACGATCCTCTGCGCACGCGTACGCGAGCACTGTTTATCGGCTGTGCGCTGGTGGTTTTACTGGCCGCCGGCACTGCGGTGCTGTCGTTGGTGCGGCCGCAGGGCGGTTCGAGCTCCAATGAGCAGCTGATTGTCGTATCGGGGTCGGAGGGCCTGCATGTACGTGTCAATGGTCGATTGCATCCAGTCGCGAATCTCGCATCGGCGCGGTTAATTTTGGGCAATCCTGCTGAGCCGAAGCGGGTGCGCAGTAGCGAGTTGGACAAAGAGGACATCAGTTTTGCTGTCGGGATTGAGGGCGCACCGGCAGTTCCGGCCGCGCCGGCAGGCTCTGGTGCCTCGGGAGCTGCCAAGAGGGGCAGTGCAGGTGCGCCGGAGTTGGCACTGTCTTTATGCGAGCGGACGGTGCAAGACCTCGGGCAGCCGTGGATTGTTGCAGAGTCGCTTGCGCGTCTTGAAGAAGTCCGTGGGGAACCGCAGCAGCTTACCCGAACCCACTCGGACAGTGCCGTCGTTGCCGATGGCCAAAACCTCTGGCTGATTACGCAGGGCTACCGCTCGCGGCTGGATGTCAACCACCCGGAGCACGCCGCTGTTTCTCGAGCGCTGGGGTTGGAACGCGCCGCAGTCCGGCCTGTCAGCCCTGCGTTGCTCAGAACGATTCCGGAGGTTCCGATTCTGGCCGCGCCAGCAATCCCGAACCGCGGCGCACCCACGCACTTCGCCGCTCCATTCGACACAGTCGGCAATGTGGTTGAGGTCGGGCAGCGGCGCGTTATCGTGCTTGACGACGGTGCCGCGATTCTCTCCCCGGTGCTAGGAGAGCTATTAGCTGCGCATAGCCCAGTTCTGCAGGCCAGTGAGGGGCAGCTGGCGGCAGTTCCCGTTGCGAATGCGCCAGCAGTCCCGGGGCTACCTGAAAAGCCGCTGACGTTTGCCGATGCTGATGGCTGGTTGTGTGCCGGCCGGATAGCAGGACGGCCGCAAGCTCTCGTGCAGTGGTCGCAGCATGCTCCGGAGGGGCGGCACGTGGATTACCCGCATGCCGACGGTTCGGGTGCGGCCGTCGACGGTTTCGTGGATGGTCGCAGCCGTGAGCGCAGCTCGATTGCAGTAAGCGTAAATGGGGCCGTACACGTCATTTCGCCAGAGGGGATGCGCTTTGCTGTGCACGATCGCACGACGTTGGCTGCCCTCGGGTTTAATGCATCAACCAATGCCGATAGCGGTGGCACGCGACCAGTGGACTGGGAAGTGCTGGCCGCGTTGCGCGGAGGCCCTGAGCTGAGTAAGCAGGCGGCGCTAGGACCGCTGTCTGGGGCGCGAGAGCAACCAGGCACCTAGGCCTAGCGCGCATATCAGGAGCAATCCAGTCGCCCGGAGCGGTGCATTGCGCTCCTGCGAAGAAAGCAGATCCGGCGGAGCCGGTGCGACAGCGGGGTTGGCTGCGTGCTGCGCAGCGGTGTCCACCGTGGTCCAAATCAGAGCGTCATAAGGTGCAACGATGCCCCGACCAAGGCCGAGCCCGGAACTAATTGGGCTCGCGGAATTAAGGATGATGTCGCGAACCTGTGCTGGGGAAAGCTCTGGGTTTCGTGCCAGCAGCAGGGCAGCTGTGCCCGACACGGTTAGCGTGGCAAAGCTGGTGCCGGCAATCTGTTGAGCTCGGGTGTTCTCCCCAGACCCGAACACGTGGCGGTCTATGAGACTGGTGGGGGTGCGCGGATCGGGACCGAGTACGGGGCCGCCGGGAGCGGAGACATTGACCCATTGTCCCGTGATTGCATACTCCGCGGGTTGTGCTTGGCCGGCATCGTCGAACTGTACTGCTGATACTGCGATTACCTCCGGCAGAACTGCGGGCCACGCTACGGATCCGTCCTGACAGCTATCGCCCTTATTGCCTGCCGCTGCGACCACTACTGCGCCTGAGACTTCCGCGCGTGCGACGCTCTCGGCAACATCTGTTGCACCTTGGGGCATTACGCCTGCCGGGGCACACGATGTGAGCGAGATATTGATGACCCGCGCGCCCTCCGCGACGGCCCTGTCGATAGCTTGTGCCAGCGACTCCAAATTGCCTTCGCCATCGGCTGTTTGTCTTATCGACAACACGTGCGCGTCGGGCGCCAGTCCGGCGAAACCATCGGCACCGGGCCGGCCTGCAATAATGCCAGCTACTAGAGTTCCGTGACCGTCGCAGTCTACGAACCCGCTGTTGCCGTCGACAAAATCGCCACCGTCGAGAACCTCGCCCAGGCGCTCATTGGGTGAGACCCCGGTATCGATTACCGCCACCGTAATCCCCGCACCCGTCGTCAGTTGCCATGCTTGGCGAAACCGAAGAGCTTTTTCGATCACCGTCGGTTCATGCAGTGCGCTTTCCGACGACAGCATCGTGGCCACGCAGTCCTGGCTGTTCTGGGCAGCCGCTATCGGTGCGATGCCTGACGGTGCTACTGCGGTGGCCGCCGTCAACGTCGAGATAAGCACTGTGGAAAGTGCGGCCGTGGCGGTGAGACGAGTTTTTATGGCATTCATGAAAAGTGGGTTTTTCACTGGAAGAACCCACTTACGAACTCAGGGAATTCGGCAATGATGGCCGTAATGGGCAAAATAACGGCGATACTGCAGGCCTCGGTTAGCTCAGCTATGCGGCGCGTTGTAGGTGAGATGCGTGACGCGGGAAATGCGGCTAAGGCGGTGGCTGCAAGCATGGGGACGACCAGGCCAGCGGCGACTGGCCAATTACCCTCGAACCACTGTTGAAAAGCGACGGCCACAATGATGGCAAGACCAGCTAAAGCAGTGCAGGTGGAAGCTACTTTCCGGGCTTGGCCACGGGAATGAATTGCACAAAAGACTATGACAGCAGCAGCCATGCCTAGAGGCCACCACTTGTTCGCATAGGCTCCGGAGAAAAGTACCACCAGGGTGAAGATGCTGAGACTTCCGGTGCCACTGCAGAGGATGCCATCGAGAATCCACCCCGCTCGCTTAGGTGCGTTGGGGGATATTTCGGGAGTTTCGCTGTCATCGAAGCTCTCGCCGGCGGCAGGGACTTTGGGTACGCGAATACCGGCAGCCTTGATAGCGATGGAAGGTGCCAGCAGTATCAGGATGACTGCACTAGCAGCGGTGAGCGCTCCTGATTGAACCGAGTTGTGGAAAAGTGCGACAGCCGCAGCGTAAATACCGAAGGTAACTGCAGCACTGAGACTCGCCGCGCCCAGGGTAACGGTGATGCGGTTGTCGCCGTCGCCGGTGTTGGAAATGAGAAAAATCAAACCGATGACGGCAAGCGCGACACTAATCGCAGCAGTCGGCGGCCAGTCGGTGAGTATGCGGTGTAGGTCGAGGCCAACGAAGCAGAGTCCCGAAGCGGTGCCCAGAATGAGCACTTGCAGCTCCAGGGACATGACAATCGCCGGTTTTGCGCTACGCAACAGAGCCAGGCGCAGTCCACCCGCTATTGCCAGCAGTGTGATGAAGCTGATTGCCGCGGCCAGTGTGGAATCGGTACTGCTCAAGCTCAGTGAGGCAGCTGCGATTGAAGCCGTGGCCACGAGGGCGGCGGTACAGCCAACAACCAAATCAGCCGTACCGATACCGTCGGTATAGGTGGTGTCGGTAATAGCATCGGCGGCATCGAAGAGCCGAGGTTTGGGCACGGGACCTGGGTCGTTGATAACAACCAGGCGTTCGCCTGGTGCAATACCGGCATCGTTCAGGGTGTCGTCGGCAAGCAATATCGTGCCAGCGGCGGTCCGAAGCTGCCACTGTGCCAGCGGGAAGTCCGCAATGTCGATATCGAAAATTTGCAGGATATCCGGTACGAGTGCGGCGATCGCGACGTTGGTCGGTAACGCAAGGTCTGCGTGTGCTCGGTTGGTGTCTTCGGGCATGTGTGCGGCATCAATGCGCACGCGAATGAGTTCCCCCAGCATGTATTTCCCCCATGAATTCTGCATGCTTTAGTCCCTCTAGAGTGTCGTACAACTCGCTAGAGCGCTACTCGGAGTAGTAACTGCGCGTGCCCCCGCTATCAGTTTCGGTCATGCGCTGCGAGAATCCGGAGTGTGTTTTAAGCTATGCGTACACCGATTGGTCGGGGGATTGGCCGTCGAGTGAACACAAGGGGCGACACATAGCGGGGGGATTTTTGTGACTAGTGCACAGGCGGAGATTTCGGCTACCCGAAAAGCGGGGCCGCAGCCGATGACAGGCACAATCGCGCCGGATGCGCCACCGGAAGCGCCGGAGCCACAGCCGGTGCCGCTGATGCGTGCACTCATGCCGTTAATCATGGTCGTGGCGGTGGTCGGCATGGTGGTGTTGATGTTTGTCTCTGGGATGGGACGTAACCCGATGTCGTTTATGTTTCCGCTGATGATGGTGTTTTCCACTGTGGGCATGATGGTGTCGGGCGGGGCGGGAAATAAGGACATGGCACCGGCGCGGAAGGACTATCAGAGGCATTTGTCCAGTATTCGCCGCGCGGTGGCGAAAGCAGCGAGGATGCAGCGTGAATCGGCGCAGTTTATCCACCCTTGGCCTGGAACTCTGTGGCAGCTGGGGGCGATGGGGCGGGCGTGCGAACGCCGAAAGGGGGACCCGGATTTCATGCAGCTGCGCATCGGGGTGGCAACGCAGCAGCCCGCAACGCCTGTAACACCACCGGCAATTCCGGCGCCCGAGAAACTGGATCCGGTTTCCGCCGTAGCACTACGGGAAGTTATTCGATCGGCTCGTCAGGTTGAGGGAGTGCCCTTTGCCATAGATGTGTCGGCCTTTGAGATTATCGCGCTCACTGGAGATACCGCGGCGCAGGGACTGGCTCGAGCGATGGTCGCCCAAGCTGCTGCGCTGCATCATCCGGAGGATTGCCTGATTGCAGTTGTGGGAGATGAGTGGGAATGGCTGAAATGGACGCCACACCACGGACACCCCGCAGTTACTGATGCCTGTGGCCCAGCGCGGTTGCGGGCGGCGACGTGTGCGCAGCTGACTGAGCTGCTCACGGCTATCGACACACTGCCAGCTGCAGTGCTGATTGTGTTGGCGGATTCGAACGGACAGCACGATGTCACTGAACTGACACCGGTTTTTGACGCGGCGGGGTCGGAGACCTCGGTAGTACTACTGACCGTCGTAGAAGCGCAGTCAACGTTGTGGGAGGCAGCGGTTCACCATGGCATCGCGCTGGTTGTTTCCACTACTGCTGTGCATGCGGAAACCGCGTCCGGACGGGAGGAGATTGGCGTACCTGATCAGCTGAGTCCAGCAGAAGCGGAGGTGCTTGGGCGGAGCTTGGCGCGTTTTGAAGTGCCAACAAGCGCAGATGATTCTGTTAAGACCTCGGAAGATCCGGTCATGGAGGAGCTCGGGCTGTACCCGCCTCCGACAACTCTGCGCTACCGACCGCGCTACGGCAGTGCTCGTCTGCGCATTCCTGTTGGAGCTGATGACGGTGGTGCTCCGGTCTATCTGGATTTTAAGGAGAGTGCCGAGGGCGGCATGGGGCCACACGGTCTGTGCGTTGGTGCCACAGGGTCGGGTAAGTCGGAATTCCTCCGAACGACCGTGGTAGGGCTCGCAGCTACACACAGCCCGGATCAGTTGAACTTTGTGCTGGTGGACTTCAAGGGCGGGGCGACGTTTCTGGGACTGGATCAATTGCCTCATGTTTCGGCGGTGATTACCAACTTGGAGCAGGAGCTTATCCTGGTCAACCGCATGGAAGACGCACTGCGCGGTGAGATGACGCGGCGCCAAGAGCAGCTGCGCGCTGCAGGGAATTTCGCCGGTGTCAGCGATTATGAGCAAGCCCGGCGCGCTGGGCAGATAGATGCGCCACCCATGCCCGCGTTGCTGATTGTGGTGGATGAGTTTTCGGAGCTGCTCTCCGCACGCCCGGAGTTTGCTGAGCTTTTCGTTGCGATTGGTCGGTTGGGGCGCAGTTTGCACATGCATTTGCTGCTGGCCAGTCAGCGTCTGGAGGAAGGCCGCTTGCGCGGGCTGGAAAGCCATCTTTCCTATCGCATTGGGTTGAAGACCTTTTCCGTCGCTGAGTCCCGCAGCGTGCTGGGTGTTCCGGACGCCTATCATCTGCCGGCCGTCCCGGGCATTGGGTATATCAAATCTGCTGCCGCCGAGCCGGTGCGGTTCCGGTCGGCGTATGTTTCCGGCCCGGTGGTCCGTCCGCAGCCTATTGACGGTGCGACGGCTGGGGCAGAGCAGGGGCTGCAGGGCCAGGCCGCAGCTGTCGCTGAATTTACCGCTGAAAATTGGACGCGGGAGGCTTTCGGTGCGTCGTTAAGCGATGGTGGAATGGTAGATCCGCCTGCGCAGACATCGGAGCAGACGGTGCTCGGTGCCGTGGTGGCAGCGGTGTCGCACGTACCGACACGTGCGCATCGGGTGTGGCTGCCACCATTGCCGGAGGCCATCGAGCTTCAGCCCGACGAACAGCTGCCGCGACAGCGATTGACCGGTGTGATTGGGCTGGTGGACAAGCCGCTGTTTCAGCGTCAGGACCCACTGCGTATTGACCTGCGCACGACCGGTGGGCACGTGGCAATCGTCGGAGCGCCGCGGTCAGGAAAGACCACTGCCGCACGCACAGCGATCCTCGCGCTAGCCGACGGTATCAGCGCTCGTGACCTGCATTTTTATATCGTCGACTGTGGTGCGGGCGGCCTGAGCGACCTGGCTGAGTTGCCGCATGTCGCGTCGGTTGCACACCGCGGAGACGAGGAGCTTATTCGCCGTACGATTGGTTTCTTGCGTCGTGAGGTAAGTCGTCGGGAACAGCTCTTTCGCACTAATGGATGGCTCTCTCCGGAAGCAGCACGGGCGGCGGGTCAGCCGGATTCGGTGTTGGTCATTGACGGCTGGGGTGCGTTCAAAACGGAGTTTCCGGCGCTGAGTGACGATGTGCAGGCGCTGGTTGCAGATGGATTGGCGGTGGGAATTCATGTCCTGCTCACGGCCTATCGCTGGACGGACATGAGACCTGCCGTTCGCGACCTGATTGGTACTCGGATTGAGCTGCGGCAGGCGGAGTCGATGGATTCAATGATTGACCGCAAGGCAGCGGAGCTGGTGCCGGAGAGCCCAGGACGCGGAGTCGCGCCGGGCGGGTTTGCGATGCTGGTAGCTCTCACCGGCGCTGCAGACACTAAGCGGATTGCAGAGACAGCGCCGCACGGTGAGCAGGCACCAAAGCTCCAGTTGTTGCCACGGCGGATTGATATTGCGCGTTTGCCGCGACCAGCGGCCGCTGCGAGAGGTGCGATTGCAGTGGGGCTCGAAGAAGCCGGTCTGGGCGCGGTGATATTCCACCCAGATAAGGATCGTCACCTACTGATATTCGGTTCGGCAGGCAGTGGCAGAACCGCCGCGTTGAGGGGCATCGTTCACCAGTTGCGGTACTCGCAGTCGGACTCGAAATTCGTCGTAATTGACTACCGCCGTGGGCTAATGGAGGCCGTGCCCCAAGAGCGGCTGGCCGGCTATGCGGGCTCGGCTGCGGTGGCGACACCCATGCTGGCAGAGCTGGCAGAGGTACTGAAGGCCCGTCTCCCGCAACCGGATATCACCCCAGCGCAGTTGAAGGCCCGAAATTGGTGGAGTGGTCCAACCATCAATGTCATCGTGGACGACTATGACCTCGTGGCCGGCTCGCGGGGTAACCCCTTGCAGCCGCTGGCAGAAGTCATCGCTCACGCCGCCGACATTGGGCTCAATATCTTTTTTGCCCGTCGAATCAGCGGGGCGTTGCGATCCCTCCACGACCCGGTCATGGGTGCGGTTAAGGACCAGGGTGCCAGCGTCTTTGTTATGGACGGCACACGCGACGACGGCCCCATCCTCGGCGTAAAGCCTTGCGAGCAGCCGCCGGGCCGTGGCTATTGGGTGGCGCACGGCCAGAGTCCGCAGATTGTGCAGTTGGGTTGGTTGGATACCGCTGGTGACCAGGAGGACAGTTGATGATTCGGGTCGAATCTTCTTCCACCACCCAGACCCCGACGCTGCGCCACGGCACCTGGCACCTGTGGGGACTCGCGGCACCTGCAGACACCGCAGAACTGGCGGTGCATGGCCCTAGACCGCTTCTCGAGAGCATGCAAACAGTCATTGTGCCCAGCTATTGGGGTGCTGTGCGACAGTGCCGGCTGGCCTCCGCGCTATTGGCTACCGAACTCAATCCGTACATCCTGACGCTTGCCGACGCCGTTGTGGAACTCGATGAGGCAACTGTGTCTCATAGCGTGTTGGTGGAAGTAGAGGAAACGCGTGTCTGTGTCACTCGTCTGAGCGGGGGCCACATTGCCAGTCGGATGACACATTTGGTCGGAGCGAACGACAGCGCACCATTGGTGGAAACAGTCATTGCGCTGGCTTATCAGCTGACCATGTATCCGGATGCGCCCCAGGGGATACCCGATGATGTGGAAGTTAGTGGTGGGCGCGGTATCACTGAGTATCCGCCCCGCTGGCAGGAGGATATTGAGTTCATCGTCGGCGAAGTTCCACCCGGGCTAGCGAACCCGCGGCGAGCTCTACTAGTCGATCGTCTGCGCGACCGTGGATTTTTAGTCTTCGACTGCCCAGCATCGCGGCTCGGGGAGTGCGTAAATCCGGCCTGGTTGAAAAACATCGGCGACGCTGAAGCCGGTGAAGTGGAGCCGTCGGAGGATTTCGCGGGGCGGCGTCCTGCAGCCAGGGCAGAAGTCAGCTCAGCGTCGAATCAAAGCACAGTTGTGTCAGTAGCTGCCGTTGGTTTGTTGACGGTGGTGGTTCTGATTGTTGGGATTGCTGCATGGCTCATTAGTGGCGGCATAGTTAGGGAGAACGAAGGGAGACAGAAGCAGCGTGAGACATCGCACGCACAGGCTCCTCCTGTAACTACGCCTCCTGTAACTACGCCTCCATCCACATCGAAACCAGTTCCCGATTCTGCTCCAATAGTCAAACTGACCAATGCGGGCGTGGAAGCTCGGTTTCCCGGCGGGTGGGAGCTTGACTCGGCAAGTCCGTTAGACCGTCTGATTGCGGTGGATGGCGGAGATATGCGCGTCTTGGTGCTCGCTAGCCCGCTTTCGCAGGACATGGCGCTTGAACATCTAGCCGCCGCTTTGAGCAGCTCCGTTGCCGGGGATGAGACAAAGTCCGCGCCGGAACGCAGACAAGTACTGGGCACCGATGTCGTAGTCGTAGAGGAGCGGCTGCCGTCAGGTAATTCGATAGTGCTCTGGCATCACAAAGTGATGGACGGAACTCAAGTCAGTGTGGGGTGCCAGTTCAGAGGAAGGACTATTGCGCCGGTACGCCCCGTATGCGACCAGGCAGTAGTAAGCGCTCAGCCGGTGCCGTAACGGGGGTAGGTAGGGGTAAAGGTTGAAAAACCAAAATGGAACCGAATCGGGGTTTTTCGCGCCAAACAATATGACGGGTTTTTAACGCGGGAAGCTGGCTGGCTCGCGCGGGGAGGTAAAAATGCCGTCGTTAATCAGTCACTCAACACGAATAAGGGGGAAACAGTGGCAAACCTATTTGCAGCCGAATCAGATCAAATGACCACTACCGCGGGGGACGTCGATGGCGTCAACTCGGAAGTACAGGGCGAGCTGGGTCGCATTCGAGGCGTCGTGGACGGTCTGGCGGGGGAATGGAAGGGCCAGGCTAAAGACAGCTTCGATGATCTGATGCTTCGTTGGGATGACGCAGCTATGCGTCTGTCCAATGCGCTGACGGATATCGCGGATAACATCCGCGCAAATTCCAGCAGCTTCGATGCGGGCGAGGACGAGGGGGCGTCGTCGTTCAAGCAGGTGGCAGCAGCGGGTGCGTCGTTGCTGAACCTCTAAACGTTTTGTCGAATCGCACAACCACAACACTGAATCACACAACACACATCACCTTTTGGGGAAAGGGTTCTTAATGCAACCAATTAGGTACAGTTTTGGCGGCATCGACGGTGCTGCCGATGACATTCGGTCCACTTCTGGCACCATCAACGGGCTGCTCGGAGATTTGAAGAAGCGCATCGCGCCGATGGTCTCTACGTGGGAGGGTGAATCGTCGGATTCTTACCAGGAGGCTCAGCGTGAATGGGACACAGCAGCGGAGGAGCTCAATATGATTCTCACGACTATCGCGGATACGGTCAGCGCAGGTAGCCAGCGAATGGCGGATATTAACCGCCGCGCGGCAGCTAGCTGGGGATAGCTTGGTTCCTGCTTGAGGCACTTTTGATTGAGCTATGTAACCGGGGGAGGGGAGGACATTGCTCAATTGAGATCTTCAGTTAGGTATCTGCCTTTGAAGTATTCTTGCTAGCAGCACTCCAGGGGGGGGAGGCCAGTCTCAGCAGTTTGTGGCTGAGACTGGCTTTGGCATTTTTGTTCTAGCGCCATCTCAAGGTAAAGTAGTCAAACTGTGCGCGCACACGTGAATGTTGCCTCGGGTCTCCACCGGCCGCCGGGGAATAACAACAGTGTGCACGGTGGCTGGCAAATCTACACGGACCCTAAAAGGAGTCATGTTGTCTACTTTCCATCCGAAGGACGGTGACATCGAGCGCAAGTGGTACGTCATCGACGCTACCGACGTTGTTCTCGGCCGTCTGGCTACTCACGCCGCAGACTTGCTGCGCGGTAAGGGCAAGGCTTACTTCGCCCCTAACGTCGACTGCGGTGACCACGTCATCATCATCAACGCCGATAAGGTGCACGTCTCCTCGAACAAGCGGGAACGTGAGATGCGCTACCGCCACTCGGGCTTCCCGGGCGGCCTGAAGTCGATGACCCTGGGTCGTTCCCTCGAGGTTCACCCGGAGCGTGTTATCGCTGAGGCTATTGAGGGCATGATGCCGCACAACAAGCTTTCGCGTGCGTCCATCAAGAAGCTGCACGTCTTCGCCGGTTCCGAGCACCCGTTCGCCGGTCAGAAGCCTGAAAACTACGAGATCAAGGCGGTGGCACAGTGACCAACCCACAGGACGTCAATGAGAACCAGAACGTAGAGGCCACCGAGGCTTCCTACGATGATGTTCAGGCTGCCGCTGCTGCTGCCACGGAAGAGTTCACCTCTTCCATCGGCGACGCAGTTGCTACCGAGACCGAGGCTGAGGCTGCTCCGGCTGCACCGCTGACCCTGGATCGTCCGATTCAGACTGTCGGTCGTCGTAAGCGCGCTGTCGCCCGCGTCGTTCTGACCGCTGGTTCCGGCAAGATTGTCTGCAACGGCCGCGAGCTCGAGGATTACTTCCCGAACAAGCTGCACCAGCAGGAGATCAAGGATCCGTTGGTCCTGGTCGAGCGCGAGAGCCAGTTCGACATCAAGGCCAACATCAACGGTGGTGGCCCGTCCGGTCAGGCCGGTGCTCTGCGCCTGGCTATCGCTCGTGCCTTGAACGAGTTCAACCCGGAGGAGCGCAGCGTTCTCAAGAAGGCTGGCTTCCTCACCCGCGACGCTCGTGCTGTCGAGCGCAAGAAGGCTGGTCTGCACAAGGCCCGTCGCGCACCGCAGTACTCCAAGCGTTAAGCTTTACTGCTTCGAAAAGCACCTCAGTTTGCGTATTA
>NZ_PDGU01000009.1:0-20267 GCF_014334955.1 Corynebacterium sp. LK33
ACGCCTGAAGTGTCATAAACGCAGTCACTTTCTTCGCCGGAAATCCTGCAAACCGCCGACGGAGGGATGGGCAGGAACCGCGAAGCGAAGCTCAGCCGACCAACAGAGCTAGCATGCGGACTTTTACTTAACGTCCAACAGGTCGATGACGAAGACCAGGGTCTTACCAGACAGGAAGTGTCCTGCACCAGCCGGGCCGTAAGCTTTCTCCGGAGGGCAAATCAGCTCGCGACGACCGCCGACCTTCATGCCCGGAATGCCTTCCTGCCAACCGGCAATCAGGCCGTTCAGCGGGAACTCGATGGACTGGCCACGGTTCCAGGAAGAGTCGAACTCTTCACCGGTTTCGTAGTCAACACCCACGTAGTGGACCTCGACACGAGCACCCGGGGTGGCCTCCTTGCCGTCACCGACAGTGAGGTCGTTGATGACGAGTTCCGTCGGAGCCGGACCGGACTTAGCAGTGAGTTCTGGCTTGGACAAGACAATCTCCTATCACAGTTGGCTTTTTCACAGTTGGTATTCAGCCCAACGTAAATGGACCCAACTTAAATGGGGTTTCTTAGAATTCTAGGAAAAATAAAAGGCGCGTACCAACCTTTCGAAGGCTAGTACGCGCCTTTTCGCCTTTTCAACGCTGGACTTTTCTATGCTGAGTTACCTGCGAGGAACCCCCTACGCAGTAATCGCTAGAAACCTTAGCGCTGGTCGCGCGGAACGAAGTCACGCTCGGTCTCGCCGGTGTAAATCTGGCGAGGGCGGTTGATCTTCGATGCCGGGTCAGTGACCTGCTCGTTGAACTGAGCGATCCAGCCCGGGAGGCGGCCGATGGCGAACAGGACGGTGAAGAAGTCCGTCGGGAAGCCCATGGCGCGGTAAATCAGACCGGTGTAGAAGTCAACGTTCGGGTAGAGCTTGCGGGAGACGAAGTAGTCATCAGCCAGTGCAATCTCTTCCAGCTTCATAGCCAGATCCAGCAGCTCGTCGCCGCCGAGGTGCTGGAGCACCTCGTGAGCGGTCTTCTTAGCGATAGCTGCACGCGGGTCGTAGGACTTGTAGACGCGGTGACCGAAGCCCATCAGGCGGACGCCCGGCTCCTTGTTCTTCACGCGGTTCATGAACTCGGTTGCGTCGCCACCGTGGTTCTGCTGGATGTCCTCGAGCATCTCCAGAACAGCCTGGTTAGCGCCACCGTGCAGCGGGCCAGACAGAGCGTTGATACCAGCAGCGATGGAGACGAACATGGAAGCGCCAGAGGAAGCGACCATGCGGACGGTGGAGGTGGAGCAGTTCTGCTCGTGGTCAGCGTGCAGGATGAGCAGCTTGTCCAGAGCGTCAACCACTACCGGATCAACCTCGTAGTCAGCGGTCGGGTAACCGAACATCATGCGCAGGAAGTTCTCGCGAGCGTTCAGGTTGTTGTCCGGGTACATGTACGGCTCACCCTTGGATGCGCGGTAAGCGTATGCAGCCAGCATCGGGACCTTAGCCATCAGGCGAACCGCAGCCAGGTTGCGCTGCTCTTCGTTCAGCGGATCCAGCTCGTCCTGGTAGTAGGAAGCCAGAATGTTGACCGAGGAAGCCAGGGTCTGCATCGGGTGTGCGCCACGCGGGAAGATGCTGAATGCGCGACGGAAGTCCTCGTCCAGCAGGGTGTGGTGACGAATGTCGTGGTTGAACTGCGCAAGCTCTTCCTCAGACGGAAGGTGGCCGTGAATCAGCAGGTAGGAAACCTCGTTGAAGGTAGCCTTCTCAGCCAGCTGCTCAATCGGGTAACCGCGGTAGCGCAGGATGCCGTTACCGCCGTCGATGTAAGTGATCTTGGACTCGGTAGAACCGGTGGCGGTGTAGCCCGGGTCGAAGGTGGTCAGTCCAGTTTCCTGGAGCATCTTGCCCAGTGCGATACCGTCGTTACCCTCGGTTGCCTTGACGATGTCCATCTCGAACTCGCCGCCCGGGTAGTGGAGTACAGCCTTGCCGTCTTTAGTAGCCACAACTTCCCTTTCACAGAAAAATTCTTCTTAACGACTCCAGAGTGCGGGGGAAGCAGGCACAGCGGAAAACAGCATGCTGCCTCCCAACTCCACGCCACCCCTTCGGGGTCGCATTGTTTTCAATGATTCAATTATGCGCGACATTTGCGTTCCATTGCATCTTGCCCAGTGAAAAAAGTTTGCTTAGTTCACATCGACCGTGTCGTAACCATAAAGAACCGACACCTACAGTGGATTAGAACACACAATATCAAAGAGTGTGAGCAGTGCAACACCCTCTACCCCATTCGGGCAGCCTGGGCTTACCCAATCTTGACCCTTCTTCACCCCGAAATGCAAATGGAAAAAACGGGTTTATTACGTTGTCACTGCTCATTTACTAATCAGGAGGTCAGGAGCCCATTCAACAGCCAATGTCTTTAAAAGTTCAAAAGTCATTGAGCCGACGCCCGAAAACACATCGACTAAATCCACAATAATTCACCCCTCGCCGCCCGCCCGAGGCCCCACACCGCCAAGTTTTCAGCACCAACAAAACTGGAAAAAATTCTTCGCAAACTTTGCAAATACGCCAATCCACCCTGTTTTGTTATGCAAAGTACGGAAGCGGGGGCAATTGAACCCCACCCTTTTGCTATAAGTACCCCCGATTACCGCTAGAGTTTGAAGACAACGGCTGTATATCAAGCTTCACTTTGAATGCACTTTGAAAGGTTGCGCCTCATATGAGCGATCAATTCCCAGTCCTCCCTGAAGAGTTCCAGCCCGGCGACGGCCGCTTTGGTTGCGGTCCGTCGAAGGTTCGCCCGGCACAGATTCAGGCAATCGTTGACGGCGGTACCTCTATCATGGGTACCTCCCACCGTCAGCCGGCAGTGAAGAACGTTGTTGGTGAGGTTCGCGAGGGTCTGGCTGAGCTCTTCCAGCTTCCGGACGGCTACGAGATTGTCCTGTCCCTCGGCGGCGCAACCGCTTTCTGGGATGCTGCCACCTTTGGGCTCATCGAGAAGAAGTCCGCTCACCTGACTTACGGTGAGTTCTCCTCCAAGTTTGCCAAGGCCTCCAAGATGGCTCCGTGGCTCGACGCTCCGCAGATCATCGAAGCAGAGCCGGGTTCCGCACCTGAGGTTGTCGCTGGCGAAGAGGGCGTTGACCTTATTGGTTGGGCTCACAACGAGACCTCCACCGGCACCATGGTTCCGGTCACCCGCCCGGCAGGCTCCGAGGGCCAGCTCGTGGCTATCGATGCCACCTCCGGTGCCGGCGGCCTCCCGGTCGACATGTCCCAGGCTGACGTCTACTACTTCTCCCCGCAGAAGTGCTTCGCTTCTGACGGCGGCATCTGGTTGGCTGCAATGTCCCCGGCTGCCATCGAGCGTATTGAGAAGATCAATTCTTCCGACCGCTTCATCCCGGCTTTCCTGAACCTGCAGACTGCCGTTGATAACTCCCGCAAGAACCAGACCTACAACACCCCGGCCGTCGGCACTTTGCTGATGCTGGCTGATCAGGTCAAGTGGATGAACGCCAACGGCGGCCTCGACGGCATGGTTGCCCGCACCACCGAGTCCTCCTCCCACCTCTACAACTGGGCTGAGAACCGCGCGGAGGCAACTCCGTTCGTCACCGATGCTGCAAAGCGCTCGCTGGTCGTCGGCACCATCGACTTCGAGGACAACATCGACGCCGCACAGATTGCCAAGGTTCTGCGCGCCAACGGCATCCTCGACATCGAGCCGTACCGCAAGCTGGGCCGCAACCAGCTGCGCATCGGTATGTTCCCGGCCATCGACCCGGAGGACATCCGTCGTCTGACTGGCGCTATCGACTGGGTTCTGGACAACGGCTACGCTGCAAAGTAACAGTCAAATACCGGCCTCAGCCGCTTAACTCCCGCGCCACGCGCAAGGGCATTGCCCCATTTGTCCGTGACGCGGGAGTTTTGTCGTTTACCATGATTAGTGAGCATTACTTATAACGTCGACCAACAAGGAGGTTCTCGCATGAGGGAGCTGAAGCCCGTTCTGGACGGCGATGTGACCGATTCACTGATTCTCGTTCCCGCCGATATCACCGAGCAGGAACGGCAGGAGGGACTTCGCTTCACGCTGCCTCTCGACGAGAACCTGCGCACTTTCCTGGTCGAGCACTTCGAGCTCGCCGATGCCGCCGGTTCCCCTGCTGCAGCTGATTCCGCATCGCTTGCCGACGGATCCAGCGCCGCCACCGCCACTGCCAGCGGTAGCTCTGGGGAGAGTGCTACCGCAGAGAGCGGTTCCACCGACGGAAGTTCCACTAGTGACAGCACAGCGGAAGCCACCACCTCAAGCGGCGACTCGGCCGAAGGCAGCGAGGCGGCCGGCAACTCCGCTACGGCAGGCGGGGCACCGAAGAAGACTCCAACGGCGCCGAAGCCTGTTCTGGAAGAGCCTCGCGTAGTTTTGTCGCCGCGCGAAATTCAGGACCGCATTCGCAGCGGTCAGACGGTGGAGGAGCTCATTGAGTACAGCGGCATGCAGCCGCGCAAGATTGAGTCCTTCGCCTACCCGGTGCTTGCAGAGCGTGCACGTATTGCGGAGCTCGGCAAGCAGTCGAAGCCACGTCGCATTGATGGCCCGGCCAAGTTGTCCCTGTGGGAGATTCTCGCCACCGCTTTTGCCGCCCGTGGCCAGGAACTCGCCGATGCCTCGTGGGACGCCTACCGCGACCCGAGTGGACAGTGGATTGTGACGGTTACTTGGAATGTCGGCCATACCACCAACGTGGCCGAGTGGAGTTACCAGGCGGAGGGACTTTCCGCGCTCACCATTGCTCGCAATGAGCTGGCAGCAGAGCTGATTGACCCCGACTTTGCCCGCCGCAACCGAGACTTGGCTCCGCAGGCCAATCGAGCTGCTGATACCGCGGATACCTCTGAGATGCCAGCCGCATGGCAGTCTTCGGCGGAGCCGCAGCGAGGCCACGGGGAGCAGGATGTTCCGTCGCAAAGCGATGCCGCCGACGACGATATTGACGAGGCGGAGTTCTTGCAGCACCCGGACGCGGAGCAGCCGAAGCGCAAGAAGAAGACTGTCATGCCGTCTTGGGAGGATGTGCTTCTCGGCGTACGTCCGAACGGCCCGAAGAAGTAGGAGTTTCCCTCGACAATGAGCTCCATGACCAGTGGCAACGCTTCTGATTTCGAATTCTCCGCGATTCGCCGCGGTGTAGTCACGATTTGGTTTATCAGCACCAATGACCCTGCTGCGACCCTGGAGACAGGTGTTCAGCACGACCGCGGTTTCGGGCGTCGTTTCCTAGCTCTCTATGACTCAACGCTGCCGGTAACACCGATTGGTGATTTCCCGCTCAACCGCTCGGCGGAAACCGGTGACGGTGAATACTACATCGGTGGCTTTGAGGGCGTTGCCGTACTGCAGACGGTTCTCGATGATGTCTCGCAGCTGTCCAAGCTGTCGCCTCGTCTACGGCAGGAGATTGCCGCCACGGACGTCTACGCGAGTGTGTCGAATAAATCCACGGGCTTCGGTGCCTTTGCGCATTGGCACGATGGTGAGCTCAAGCGCGCTTTCTCCGCTACTCGCTACCGCACACTGGAAGACATCGGTCTTCCCTGCCCCGCAGAGGGCAGTTTCTGGGCGGGCAAGCACCGCCCGCTGCCCGACGCTTTCGAAGATACGGGTTCACGTCCACGCGAGGGGGTCGGTTTGCCGTTCGTTCCGGCAGAGCTTGCCGACGCCGTCATCACCGACTGGCTCGGATTCGACCCGCATTCGCCCGCTACCGATATCCCTGTTAGTGGTTTTGCGGTGGATGGCCGTCGTGCGGCTCCCGGAGCTTCGTATTCGACGTCTCGTAGTCCACGCGGGCTAATGGGTGAGCCGGGTTCGTCCGAGTCTGGCGCAGAGCTTGACCGCGCCTACGACGACTACGAAGTTCACAACGCAGAGCCGAACCGAGACTTTCTGGAGGAGCTCAGTCGCTTTGGGGCTAAGGCCAAGAACTTCGCTGGCCGCACCTGGCGGCGGGCGCGAGGCAAGTTCGGGAAATAGTTTCTACCGTCCGGCGCGCTGTGACTGAACGCGCAGTCGCTCGTAGAACGCGATCGCTGCGGAGGTAGCCACATTCAGGCTGTCAGTTCCCGGTGACATGGGAATGCGAGCACGCACATCGGTGGCTGCCATCGCGTGCTCGGTAAGCCCCTGCCCCTCAGCGCCAACGAGAATCGCGACCTTGTCCGTGTCCATGGCATCCCACAGGTCCACCGTGCCCGCAGGGGTCATCGACACCACGCGGAAGTCCTGCTCTTTGAGCTGGTCCAAGCTTCGCTGCCAGGTGGTCGTAGTACCGGGCAGAGTCGCAAATGGGACTGTCAGCACATGCCCCATGGAAACGCGCACGCTGCGGCGATACAGCGGATCGGCGCAGGCCGCGCCGAAGACGACCCCATCCACGCCCATGCCCGCCGCGTTACGGAACAGGGCTCCGATGTTCTCGTGGTCGCCGACGCCCTCCATCACGGCCAAGGTGGTGGCTCCGCTCAGAACTTGGTCCACCGATAGCTCCGGCGCGCGGTCAGCGGTGGCCAGAAGGCCGCGGTGAAGATCAAATCCGGCCGCTGCGGCCAGAACCTCGCGGTCGAGTTCAAACCAGGGCACCGTTTCCGCAATAGCGGCCTCGCTCGCGGTCAGTCCGTCGGCAAGCGATGCGAGCTTCTGGCGAGTACCAAAGACTGCGCGGAGCGGAAAGCGTGAGCGCACTAACCGCGGCACAATGAGCGTGCCTTCGGCGATGACCAGCCCCTTCCCACCGGGCAAATCGGGGCGGGAATCGGACTTGTTGAGGTTGCGGATGTCATCGAGACGGCTGTCGGCGGGATCGTCGACGACGATGGGCGCAAAGCGTTCGAGGGATGTGGTGGTACTCATGGAAACTCTTTAGCCGCCCAGCAGAGCGGTGAACGGATCGGCTGCGAAGTAGATGATGAACAGGCCGGAGACAATCCACATCAGCGGATGTACGGACTTGGCACGACCCGAGAAGATAGCCATCGCAGCAAAGGTGATGAAACCGATGCCGATACCATTTGCAATCGAGTAGGTAAACGGCATGGCGACAATAGTCAAAAATGCCGGCAGTGCGATGTCGAAACGGGTGAAATCAATCTCGGTAATCTGCCCGATCATCATGGCACCGACGATGACCAGCACTGGCGCGGCAGCCTCGATGGGCACGATTTCATAGAGCGGGGTGAAAAACATCGCTGCCAGAAAGAGGATGCCGGTGACAATGTTGGCAAGGCCAGTGCGTGCACCATCGGCGATGCCCGCTGCGGAGTCCACAAAGACGGTGTTCGACGAGGAGCTGACTGCACCACCGACAATGGCACCGGTGCCTTCGACAACCAGTGCGCGCTTCATGTCCGGCAGCACACCGTCTTCATCGACAAGTGCGGCCTGCTTGCCCAGACCAGTCATCGTGCCCATGGCATCGAAGAAGTTCGCCAGGACCAAGGTAAACAACAGCATGGTGGCGCTGAGGGCACCGACGCGGGCAAAGGATCCGAAAAGATCCACAGCTCCAACGAGGGACAAGTCCGGCATGCCGCCTACGCGGTCCGGCAGAGTCGGTACCGCGAGATTCCAACCGGTCGGCACTGGCTTGCCATCAGCGAAGGAGGGGCCCGCATCCGTCAAGGCCTCGACTGCGAGCGCAATGATGGTATTCAGCACGATGCCGATGAACAGGCCACCTGGAATATTGCGGACAACCATGATGCCGCAGATAATCAGTCCGAGGACGAACACGGCGGTCGGCCACGAGGCAATCTGACCATTGATGCCGAGCTGCACCGGAACAGTCGTGTCAGCGGCATCGGGAATACGGCGAACCAGGCCACCGTCGACCAGACCAATCATGGCAATGAATAGGCCGATACCCACACTCATCGCGGCCTTCATATCGGACGGAATCGCGTGGAAGACAGCTGTGCGGAATCCGGTCAGCGCCAGCAGCACGATAATCACCCCGTCCAGCACGACCAGGCCCATCGCTTCTTCCCAGGCCAGCCCCTCGTTAGCAACGAATGTCACGGCAACCAGGGTGTTGATGCCCAGGCCCGTCGCAATGCCGAAGGGGTACTTGGCAAAGAGACCAAAAGTAATGGTCATGACACCCGCGGCGAGCGCGGTGACAGCAGCGACCTGTGGTATCCCCAGGCTATTGCCGTTGACATCCTCGATATTGCCGAGGATCAGCGGGTTGAGCAGAATGATGTAGGCCATCGCGAAGAAGGTCACTACGCCACCGCGAATCTCGGTTACGGTTGTCGAACCGCGCTCCGTGATGTGAAAATAGCGGTCCACTGCCGAAAGATGGCTCCCCTTCCGTGCAGGCTTGGAGTCCTTCGCCTCATCTGAGGATGTTGCAGAGGTGGACGTACCTTTGTCCATTTTTTATGCCTCTCTAGAGTCTCTTTACTATCCGTGTCACGTGTTTATCCGTGTCAGAGCGGAATTTTTGTGCCGAAAGCCGTCACAGTGCAGTCTCTGGGACCACAGCGGTGTCGAAACTGCACCGTCTTCGTCATCGCGTTTGCCTAGGTGGAAAGCTACAGGTGCGAATCCTGGTAGGGTTCCGCCACCGGAGCGCCCTGCCCCGTTACTTCCGGGATGGCTGAGTGAGCACCGCAGCCGTGGTCAAAGCTTACGGCCGTGGCATCGAATGTCCATTCGTTGACGCACACACCCCAGTTCTTACCGAGCGGCCCGGTCAACGGAACCATAAAGGCGCAAGTTCGGCAGCGGTGCAATGCTTCCCGAGCAAAGTCACTCTCGGGGCCGGTATCGCCCTCTTCCCAACGCTGCTCGGTATCTTCCACACCACGCGCCGACAAGGTGCGGGTCTGCAAGTCATCGCCGTCGAGTCGCTCATCTCCCACTGCAGCCGGCAACAGATCGCGCGGACCGAGGTCACCGGGGCGCAGCCGCTCCTCGTAGGGCACCCATTCAGGCGCCTGCAGCGCGGTTTCGCCAGGAACAAGAGCTACTTCACTGACCGTCGCCTGTTGAGTACCCGGCGCGCACGCGACCACCACATGCCACTCCCAGCCCCTGTATCCGGGCAGGTCAGCCGCAAAACGATGCACCGCAACGCCCTCGCCTACGACACTTACACCGGTGTGCGCGCCGGCAGGCCCCTCCCCGAGCTCTTCAATCGCGGTACGGGCAGTGTCGACCGCCTGGTGATTCATCACCTTCCCCCGTCGGCGGCTGTTTCGGGAACGTCGTCGATTTTCAGTCACGTTTCCTATCCTAGAGTGAAGCTATGGACAGATTCCCGTCGGGCGACGCAAAACTCGCCCGCCCCTTCCACTCATCACGCTTTACGACGGCCCGAGCTGCCATCCTCTCCGTGGCAACTGCCGCCCTATTGGCCGGTTGTGCGGCTGAAACTGGTTCAGGTGGCAATCACTCAGGCGAGGCCACTACTAGTAGAGCTAGTGCCGGCTCGAACTCCGGCACCGCCCCAAGGTCGACTTCAGCATCGGTTAATCCCTCCGAACTGGTCGGTGCCGATAAGGTGCCGGGGCTCGGTGACGTTCCGACACTGAAACTGGCCATCGAGCAGTCCTATCCTGTCTCGGCTCCACCACTTCCCACGGAGAAGAACGTCGCTGCGCCTTTTGTCCAGGGCCTTGAGTTCGAACCCGATGGCTCTTTGTTGATGGGCACCGGCCTCTACGGCGAGTCCCAGATTTACCGATTACCGCAGTGGCTCGACAACTCTGCAGCCGAGCCGACCAACGTGGAAGATTTACAGCCTGAACTCTTCGGCGAGGGGATTACCCGTCATGGAGATACCGTGTGGCAGCTGACGTGGAAGGAAGGACGCGCCATTGAACGCGACGCGGCTACTCTCAAGCAGCGTCGCGAGGTTCCCTTCGACACCGAAGGCTGGGGCGCGTGCTCCTTCGAGGACACCATCGTGACCTCCGACGGCAGTGGCGCCCTCACTTTCCGCGCCCCCGATGACCTCTCTTCCCAGCGTCAACTGCCCGTCACTGCAGCAGGTACAGAGACAACGTGGCTCAACGAACTCGAGTGCGTCACTGTCGACACCGACATAGCCCCGGACGCAGCTCCGGACGAAGCACCAGCGGACACGAGCGATTCAAACAACCAGAGCAACGCGGACGGACCAAACTCCCCGCAATCGCACCGCGAGATTTGGGCCAACGTCTGGCAGAGTCCATTCATCTACCGCATCAACCCGGAAGACGGAAAGGTCACAGGCATCGTCGATGCCACCGAGCTCTTCCGCGACTTGTACGCGCAGCTCTCCCCGGCAGAGCAAAACAGTATTGATGTGCTCAACGGCATTGCTCTATTGCCGGATTCTTCCTCTACCTCCCCCAATGGCCCCCGCCAGTTCCTGCTCACAGGGAAGAAATGGCCCACGGCCTACCGTGTTACCGTGAGTGAATAGCAGTATCTAGCCCGAGAACGGCTAGTGTGACTGAACGTAGCTTCAATTCCGTTACGAATGTCGGGAAGTGAGAGTTGATGGGATCGAGTAGGCGCCGCTGGCAACAGAATAGTAAGGCGTTCATGGTTGTCGGCGCTATTGTCGTGGTGGGTCTTGTCGTCACCGGCATTGTCCTTGCCGTCAATAAGTGGACCAACCAGGCAATCGACGACCCGCACGCGCTGTCCATCGAGGTCATTCAGGACGGCGAAACCACAGAGGTTCTTCCCTACCGTGTCTGCGACCTCTTTGAGAAGAATGCCTGCACCACGACTGAGGCCAACGCCGCCAAGATCTCCCTGGGCGAGCAGGAGACAGCTGAGGTTAACGTCGGCTCCACTGTTGGCTCTAACTCTTGGACTCTGCAGCGTTTCTTCTCCGACGATGCGGTCAACTCCACCTCTCGCAAGGATCCGGGCGAAGCCACGACCGAGACCATCGCCGGCTCCGCAGCTGTTGCCGGCAAACGCACCCCACTCGGGGTCGTGGAGGTTTCCACCGCGCTCATCGGAAAGAACTCCGAGGGTGAAGAGACCACCTACGGTATTACTTGGTCGATCGTCAACGAACAGTCGTAAAGCACAGCAAAACGCCCGCTCACTGAGGTTATCCACCTTCGTGAGCGGGCGTTTTTCACATCTTCTACCGACTTACGAGTCCAGCTCGCGCGCGACCGCACGCAGGACTTCAGCCATCTGGTGGCCGTCCTTACGCTCCGGGTAACGCCCGGCGCGCAGGTCACGCTGCACCGTCGACTCCAGCATGGAAATCATGTCCGAAATCATGCCGTTGAGATCGCTGGGGCTGTGCTTCTTTGCTTGACGACGGGCTCCTGCGCCCCCACCTGCCCCGCCACGGCGGTGACGGGCACCGCGCGGTCCCTCGTCGAGCACCTTGATCCGGAGAGCCTGCGGGCCTGGGCGGCCGTCAGCGTAGTCGTACTCCAGGCGCTGACCAGTTACGAGTTCTTCCACGCCTTTCGGCAGCACGTTCCTGCCGATGTAGACATCTTCACCGTCCGGATTCGAAACGAAGCCAAAACCGCGATCCTTGTCGTACCACCTGACCTTACCGATGGGCACTTTCCACCTAACCTTCCCGTGCCCTGTGACTGGGGGCACTCAACCTCGTTCCCCTTGTGCAGCGGTGACTGCCCTTCGGGGTCTTCGGATCGGAGATGCAATTCTTCCGCATTTGCCACCGTCCTCGCACGCACAAATGGCCAGAGTTAGAGGCTCGCTCGGGGCGAGCTTGGCCAGACAGGACCGCGAGGATATGCCAGGCCGGGTGCTGTCTTAATGGTGTTCCTTTAATTAAGGTGCGACCAAAACAGGACGCACTCCAACCGGGAACACATTATTTATTACTGCTTACTAGTGCGAAGTGGCGGCAGCGGTAGCGGCGTGCATGTGCACGTCACCTCCGATTACCTAAAGAACTCAATTATACCCATAGATGGGGACATAAAGGGAAGACGGATCTGTGTGAAGCGAGCACTCTCGCGGATTGACGCACCGAGACGGCAACTAACTGCCAGCGTTGGTTCTTTATGACTATCTCTTATGGCCTCTTTTCAAGTACCGGAGACGCGCCAAAACAGGAAAAATAACAAGACGATAACGTGAGCTTTATCACATTTTGAAGTTTTAACTTACACATCACCAATAACAGTCACGTCTCTTACCTGCAGTTTCACCTACTTTTATGCATATTTCCCACCTGCGCTCAAAATTAAGAATCCGGCGATTCGCGTGACTATTTCGTTATCAACCGCTACGGTGTGCAATCGACGCGTTTAACGGACGAAGTCGCATAGATCGCCTTCATCTCACTCCAGTGCGATGACATCGGCCCGTTATCAATAACGTGAAGAACTTTCCATAAGAGTGAGATGGGGTTGCATTAGCCCCACTGGCGCCACAAAGAAAATCGACGAAAAGGAAATTTTCATATGGCTCGCCACGCAGCTAAGACCAACACCTTCGCTTCCACTTCGGCAAAGGTTGCACTGACCGGCGCAATCCTCGGTGCCGGTGCCGCTATCTTCGCACCGACCGCTTCTGCAGCTCCGGACTCCGACTGGGACCGCCTGGCACAGTGTGAGTCCGGTGGCAACTGGCACATCAACACCGGAAACGGCTACTACGGCGGCCTGCAGTTCTCCGCAAGCACCTGGAACGCTTTCGGTGGTAACGAGTTCGCTTCGACCGCTGATCAGGCTTCCCGCGAGCAGCAGATTTACGTTGCTGAGAAGGTCCTGGCTCAGCAGGGTTGGGGCGCATGGCCGGCTTGCTCCGCAAGCCTGGGTCTCTCCTCCGGCCCGACCGATCGTCCGCACCCGAGCCAGGGCTCCGCTCCTGTTCGCGCACAGGCCGCTCCGGCAGCTGCTGCTTCCGACTCCAAGACTGACCTGGTTCAGCAGTTCGCTGACCGCCTGTCCAACGTCGACAGCCTGTCCGACGCTCAGGCACTCATCGCTGAGTTCCGTGCACTGACCGGCGAAGTTGAGCTCCCGCAGGAACTGGTCGCAGCCATTCCGTTCGACCTGTCGAAGCTGCAGGGTCTGATTTAAGACTTTCGAGCTAGCCAGCTCATCACAGTAGCCCCGAGGGTAATCCCCTCGGGGCTACTTTTTGCCTTCCGCAGATTGGCGGTGCCGACCCAACGCGAGTTAGTGACTGCGTGAATTACTGTCTGCGTTTATGGCTGGCAACGGCGTACCAACGCGAGTTAGTGACTGCGTTTATGACAAAAATGACTCAAAAAATGGCTTGATAGTGTCATAAACCCACACAGTTTCACATTTGCAGCCCGCATCCATGGGGCCATTCCGGTGGATTAACCGGAAACGGGCTTGAATAAGCCCCCCGCCCACTTCAAGCCCCCCACTTCAAGCGCCCCTACTCAAGCCCCCGCCCCGAGGCCACTGATGTGAAAACCCGCAGCCATGACTGAACTAGCAGTCACGGCTGCGGGCCTCCAGCAGAAGTAGCTCTGTTAAGAATCTAAAAGATTACTTGTTAATCACCGTGGTCGGGTGCACGTAACCCAGAGTCTCCGGATCAACCGGGAACTCAATGTCGCCGAAAGGCGAATCTGCACCAGCGTGGTGAGCAATCAGTTCAGTAACAGCGTGCTGACCAGGCTCGAGGTCCTTCGGCCAGCCGGGATCGACATAGGATTTCTTTGCAACGTTAGCCATGCTGAGATTATCCCAAAAATTTTCTCCCCAGTCACCTTCTCCCCTCCTTAAATCTCACTAAAGTGGGGATTGTCATGACTAGCACCACCCCCTTTGCACTCTTTTCCGACTGGCTGGCAGGTCAACCAGACCAATTTGTGGGCACTATCCTCAGCAATCGCCCCGATGCGCTGTCGCCACCGCCGAAGTCTTCCCAGGTCCTAGCGGCAAGGCTCCAGCTCCGCGCTTCTGTCTCCCGCGCGCTGACCAGACTGCCCGCACTGGAGCTCGCCTGCATTGAGGCTGCCGCTGACCTCGGTGCCGACGCCGAACCCGTCACTGCGGACGCCCTCATCGACTACATTCTCGACTTACTCTCTCGAGCAGAGGTTCCCGCCAATCAACGGCCCACGGCCACGCATATTCGGACAAGCCTCGATACCCTGCGCGAATACGGCCTCATCTGGGGCAACGGCCCCGGCCCCCGCGGCACCTTCACCGGCAAGTCCACCCGCAAGAAGCCTCTGCCCTGGCAGGACTACTTCTGCCTCAGCGATGAGGTCGCCACCTCGTTGCCACCTGGCTGGTATCTTCTGCCCAATCCCGATGGCCCAAGCCGCAGTCAGCTACGCACGGCACTCACCGAGGTTACAGACAGACAGCAGCGGCTTCTGGACACCCTCGCCAACTCCGGAGGTCTCGGCGTTACAAAGGACGCTCATCCGGATGCCGACCCTTCGCTGCCGGTCCCAGCGCTCATCAACGCCGGCCTGCTCGAACGCATCGACGAGGGCACCGTCCGCCTGCCCGCCACCGTTCGCGCGCTTATGCGTGGAGTCGGGCTTGCCGACGACGACGTCCCCCTGCGCCCCGAAACCCCCGCTACCCACGTGATTGCCAGCGGTAACGACCGTGCTGCCGCCACTGCCTGGGAAACTTTGCGACAGGCGACTGACCTGCTGGACTTGCTGGGAACCGACCCCGCGCCGACATTGAAAAACGGTGTCATTGGAGTGCGGGAAACCCGCAGTCTCATCGAGGAGCTCGGCGTCGACATCTCGGAGTTGGCTCGCGGCGTGGCTAACCTCAGTGCAGCGGGGCTGGTTCATGTCGGCACTCCGCATCCGCTGCCACTGCATGACACCGGTGGTGACTATTTCGCCCCCACGCTGGCAGCCGACGGCTTCCTCGACGCCGATCTGGTTGACCGGTGGGTGAGTTTGACGGTCGGCACTCGCACTAGCGACGCAGCTCCCTGGCGGGTCGACCAGCTCAATGAGGAAGGCAAGCGCATTGCTCTACTCTCCCCACAAGCTCGGCTCTCCGGGGTACCGTCAATCCGGGAAATGGTGCTGGCCTGCTGTGCGCAGGTGGCGTCGTCGGCAAGCGACAACGACATCGTTGCTCTGACTGACCTGCGTGAATGCGCCGCCTACTACTACCCGATTACCAACGCGAGGTGCACGGACGAGACGCTCAGTGGCGTGGTCGACGAGCTGGTCGCCCTCGGCATCGTCGTGCGGGACCCGGGCGTGGAAACGATTTCCGTCGGCCTTAGCGAGGTTGGCAAAGCCATGGTCGCACTCATCGAATCCGGCACCGCCGAGGCCTTCGACGATCTGCGTGCCGCCTGTAACAACCTCTTGCCACCGAACGCCTCGTACCTGATGGTTCAGGCGGACAACACCATCGTCGTACCGGGCCCCGCATCCCCGGAGATGGAACGCATGCTCAGTTCGATTGCGCAGCTGGAATCTCCCGGCCTCGCCAGCGTCTACCGCGTGACCGAAGACAGCCTTCGCGATGCCCTCGACGCCGGCATCAATGCCGCCGATATCTCGGAGTTTCTTTCGCGCTACGCCGTCGGCGAGGTGCCGCAGTCCATTACCTATTTGCTTGACGACGTCGCCCGCCGCCACGGTCGTCTCCGCGGTGGCCCCGCAGCTTCGTTTATCCGCTGTGACGATCCGGCCCTGCTGGCCTCATTCCAGAGTCACCAGGCTGGGCAAAGCCTGGCGTTGCGGAAGATTGCCGAAACGGTGCTAATTAGCCAGGCCCCGCTTGCCCAGGTGATTGAGACCGCTAGAAATGCGGGCTTTTCCATCATCGCCGAAGATGCAGAGGGTTTGGTGCTGGATCTCGGTCGCGCTCCCTGCCGCATTGAGGCGCCAGCTCCGGTGCCTACTGCGCGTACAACGATGCCCGAACCGGAACGCATCAGCCAGGCGTTGACGGCTATTGCCGATGGCAACCGTGCTGCTGAGCACGCTGGTAGTTCCAGTGGCACTGCAGCCAGTGGCAACACTGCTGGGGTCTCTGGCTCGGCTGCGGATTCGGCGACAGGTACGGGCACGGCTGCCGGTGCCAGCGCTAGCACCGGTGGCACGAGCGACTACGCCTCCGGCACCGAAGCGTTCAAGCTTCTGCAGCGCGCGGCTCGCCATGGCGACGACCTGTATTTGAGCTACGTTGACCGCAACGGCAAACCCGGCCGCAAGCGCGTGCGCCCAGTCACCGTCTCCGGTGGGCAGGTCGATGCTATCGACCCGGCCACCAGTCAAGTGCTGCGCTTCCTGCTGCATCGCATTACCGAAGTACATCCTGTCGACTAGGCGGCGGGCGCGCGGACCGTCGTAAAGCGATGCAGAAGCGAATGTGGCGGTTCGGGATAATTCGAGCCCGTGCCGCATCTTCTGCGTAATCGTGGCAGAATTGACCTTTAGCTTATTTTTGGTCGAATGTCTGCGAGGCGAGGGAATAATGGGTTTCGGTACGGGTCCGCTGATCGTCCAATCGGATAAGACGGTGCTGCTGGAGGTCGATAACCCGGAGGCGGATGCGGCACGCGCGGCGCTGGCACCGTTCGCGGAGCTCGAACGTGCTCCTGAACATGTGCACACCTACCGCATCACCCCGCTGGCGCTGTGGAATGCCCGCGCCGCCGGTCACGACGCGGAGCAGGTGGTCGATGTCCTCGAGCGCTTCTCCAAGTTCCCCGTCCCACAGCCGCTGCTTATCGACGTCGCGGAGACCATGGACCGCTACGGTCGCCTGAGCCTGACCAAGCATCCAGCTCACGGCCTTATTCTGGTTTCACACGACCCTGCGGTACTGGCCGAGGTGACCAAGCACAAAAAGATTCGTCCGATGCTCGGCGAGCAAATCGACGCCGACACCTGGACCGTGCACCCCTCCGAGCGAGGCCGAATCAAACAGGAGCTGCTGAAGGTCGGTTGGCCGGCCAATGACACCGCCGGCTACATCGATGGTGAGGCACACGCCATCGCTTGGCAGGATCAGGGCACCGGAGGCCACGACACCTGGGAACTGCGCGACTACCAACGCATGGCGGCCGATTCCTTCCGCGAAGGTGGCTCCGGCGTCGTGGTGCTGCCCTGTGGCGCAGGCAAGACAATCGTCGGTGCAGCGGCCATGGTAGACGCGCAGCGCACCACGTTGATTCTGGTCACCAACACCGTCGCCGGCAGGCAATGGCGCGACGAGCTGCTGCGACGCACCTCGCTGACCGAGGGCGAAATCGGCGAGTACTCCGGCGAAAAGAAGGAAATTCGCCCCGTCACCATTGCGACCTACCAAGTGGTCACGCGCAAGACTAAGGGAGAATACCGCGCACTCGAGTTATTCGATTCCCGCGACTGGGGCCTCATCATCTATGACGAGGTCCACCTCCTGCCCGCTCCTGTGTTCCGAATGAGCGCGGATCTGCAGTCGCGCCGTCGACTGGGGCTCACCGCTACCCTGGTGCGCGAAGATGGCCGCGAGGGCGATGTCTTCAGCCTGATTGGCCCGAAGCGCTACGACGCCCCGTGGAAGGACATCGAAGCCCAGGGCTGGATCGCACCGGCTGACTGCGTTGAGGTCCGCGTGACCCCAACCGAGTCCGAGCGCATGCTCTACGCCACGGCTGAGGCCTCCGACAGGTATCGTCTGGCCGCAACGACGCCGACGAAGATTCCCGTCGTCAAGCAAATCCTTGCCCGACACGAGGGCGAACCCGCTCTGGTGATTGGTGCCTACCTGGATCAGCTCGAAGAGATCGGCGAAGAGCTCGGCGTCGACGTCATCGAAGGAAAGACGTCCAACGCCAAACGCGAGGAGCTCTTTGGGAAGTTCCGGCGCGGCGAGATCAACACGCTGGTGGTCTCCAAGGTTGCGAACTTTTCCATCGACCTTCCCGAAGCCTCTGTCGCCGTGCAAATCTCCGGCACCTTCGGTTCCCGACAGGAGGAGGCACAGCGCCTGGGGCGTCTCCTGCGCCCGAAGTCCGATGGTGGTGGCGCCGTCTTTTACTCGGTGGTGACTCGCGATACGCTCGATACCGAATACGCAGCTCACCGCCAGCGTTTCCTGGCGGAACAGGGCTACGCCTACCGAATCGTCGACGCTGATGAGTACCTCGGGCCCTCCCTGCCCGGTGATTCCACCGCTAGCTCGGAATCCTAGAAAACTGGATAACTAAAGGACTGCCATGAACTTTCACTTCCCCGTCAACCGCGAGCACACCAACGCCAACAACGAGTACTACCGCGATGCCCGCCGACTGCTCATCTCCTCCGGCATTTTCTCTGCTCTGCTGCTCGTCGGCGCTGTGCTGGTTCTAATAGTTTTCGACCGCACGCCGTTTGTTATCGGCAGCGCGGTTGTGCTTTTCGCCCTCGCGGCTCTCTACGTCGGCGTTACCTTCCAGGTGCGACGCGCAATTAAGGATCCGCAAGAGCTTTACGACGAATCCCCGCTGGTTCCGGCCATGATTGCGCGTGTGGATGAGCGGACCATGGTGCTGATGACCCTGGTGGACATGCGTAAAAACCCCTCCGATGGCGAGCCCGTCCCGGCCCTGGCTACACGAACTGTCACCACGATTTCCGGTGTCCCCCGCCGCGTGGGCGCGAAGGTGCCAGCTGTTGCTGTTGCCGGTACACACAAGAGCCGCACCGAGTTCTACGACGAGATCACCCCAGTGCCGCTCGCCTGGTCCACTCCAGACAAGTCAGTCATTGCCCAAGCCCAGCGCAATATTCCGGTCAACGATTGGAATGTGCTCGAACGCAACATCGACCGGGTGGAAGAGGTACACGCAACGAAGCGCAACCTCCTGCCGCTGAACTAGTCCGGGGGGGGGCTGTTAGCCCCCGACATTTTGGCACTGAACTGTTCTAGACCCGCCCCCGATTTCCCTTAGCAACGCTCCCCTCCGCGGTGCTCACATGCACGGCGAGAGCGCCATTAGGAACTGAAACGGGTTGACTAGCTCTTACCCCAGGACTCTTCGTTCTGCCGGTCAATCGCTTCCTTATCGTATTCACCTGCCGGGTCCTCTGGCAGCTCACGTTCCGTGTGAGTGGCCTCTAGAATGAACCGCGCCGCGTCCGTAATCTGCTCTCGCTGAACCTTTGGAACCGCAATCTGGTGAGTCGCCAAGAATACCGCCTGAGTGGCGTCTCCACCTGCCTCCTCGACCTTCTTCAGGTACTCGGTAGCTGGCCGAACAACAGTATCGCGGGAGGCCGCCTGAACGTGGACACGCATGCTTCGCGACGGCTCATGCAATCCCGGTGACACTTCCTTTGCCGAATCATCAGAGGTGCCGAAGAATGCCTGCAACCACACCGCAGGAGCACCACGCAGGTCTAGAGCCGGGGCAACGAGCAACAGAGCAACCGGAGTGTCTTGACTAATCTGGTCTACCGCGGAAACAACGTTGTGGCCGCCTGAAGAGACACCATAAAGAACTAACGGGTTCTGATCACTGATGGGCATTGCACCCAATTTTTGAAGCTGCAACGAATCATCTGCGACAGATGCGACTACCCGCGCAATGTCATAGACGGCCTCAGATACCTTATTCTCTGGTGCGAGCCGGTAATCCACGTCCACAACAATTGCGCCCGATCGGGCTGCCAGGGCAGCCATATTTGGGCCGAAGGAATTCTCACGCAGACTGCCGTCGCCCATCCAGAAAGCGCCGCCGTGTGCGGCAACTACCACAGACCCGGTTGGATCCTGTGGGACAAAAACCCGCACCGGAACGCTAGGACTATCCCCCACCGTCGTATCCGTCACCTCTACTTTGCCGTCGGCATACGCAAGGTATGGCGAGGAATGGTTGACGGCCGCCCCCAGGACCATCATTGAACCGTGAATGATGGCGTCTGGCATACGAGCGCCGCGGTCATTGACTGAAGCACGAGCCTTCTTAATGTCTTCCTCAGAGGCACCCAAGGGGACAACCTCGCTCAAGTAGGAATAGGCCGAGACGTGTTCTTCGAGCCATTCAATAAGCTGTTGTAGCTTACCTTCTTCGGTCGTTACGGGAGTGAAGTTGTCTTGAGCCTCGTCCTCAGAAGAAGCGAGGTTAACCACATCGGAGTTAGGTGTCTGATTAGTCATAGAGACAGTCTGCCACAGAGAGCCAACGAGGATTCACCAAAAGAGGAAACCGAGGATCCGATCGACGCTTAGTTAATTCCGTTTACCTGTGGGTAACAAAAAGTGGGCCGCAGCAGCCCACCCCACACAGGAACTGGCTACCACGACCCACAAAA
>NZ_PDGU01000021.1:0-17766 GCF_014334955.1 Corynebacterium sp. LK33
CCAATGTTGAGGGGTATGTAGTAAAAATTGCGGGCTGCAAATGTGAAACTGTATGAGTTTATGACACTTTCAAGTCATTTTTCGTGCCATTTTTGTCATAAACACAGTCACTAACTCGCATCGACCCAACGCCACCTGACATAAACGCAGTCACTAACTTGCATTGGCCAGGCCGCACAGTAGCCAGGTCGCGCAGTAGCCATAAGGCAAAGGCGACGTGGCGTTCTGCAGTTATCCACAGTCTGAAAATTATCCACAGACAGCGAGGTTTTGGCCCCTTGTGGGCATCATTGAATCCGCCCTGTAGTGCACGCTATGGCCATGGCGATCAAGAAACTGTCCATGGCTCAGCGAACCGAGGCTCCAACAAATCCAGTAGTCAACGCCGTCGATGATGAAGCGCTGCGTGAAGAGGTTGCGCTCATAGTCGCTGCTACCGGTCGTGACTGTGTGCAGGAGACCGTGCCACCTGTGGCTGCAGCGTCAGTGGCCGCACAAACATTTGCTTCGCCGCCAGCATCACTATCATCATCAGCCCCAGAGCCTTCCCCATCGTCAGTATCGACAGGAGCGGGAGTGTCATCGGCCCTGTGGCGTCGGGCACCAGCGGTGTTCGTCGATGCACCGGCAGCCCGAAGATTGACCGGACGGCCTCATAGTGAGGGAGCGATCTTCCTGGTCCGCAGTGATACTGAGGCGGAAGATGTGCAGGTAGCGAAGGTTTTAGCGCCTGTTTACAGCGCCAGTTTGCCCGCGGATAACGTCGATATTGTCGAACTGCTCGGTCGTGGCGACGTACGCCCGGATGCTCCGAATCCCACCGATCACCAAAACGGCTCGAGCCTCCTGAACCACCATCAGAACCCAGCGTCACCTGCAAGCACCGACGTGATTACAGCGCCAGGTACAGAACCCGTACCGAACGTGCCGGCAATTACAACCGATTCCTCGGCAACGTGCCTGATGTTGGTTCCTGCGGTCGGCGGTGCCGGTGCTTCCATCGCGGCGGCAGCGAGTGCATTGGTTCTTTCCCGCGAAAGGCCCATCTGCTTGGTGGATGCGGACGCGCTGGCGGGAGGCATTGATCTGGTGCTCGGGATGGAAACGGAACCGGGATTGAGGTGGCAAGATTTCTCGGCTGCTGATGGCCGTCTCGACGGGGCGGCACTCTACGAAGCACTGCCATCCTGCCCGCGATCGCCCGCGCTGAAAGTGTTGACGTGGACTCGCAGTCGCACGCCCGAGACGACTTACAACCACGCCTCTGCGAACAACAAATTCGATAGCGCCGACAGAACCGACAGAATCGACAGGCCCGACGATGTCCGGCACATTGCCAGCACCATTAGTTGCCTTATTCATGCCGGAATTACGGTCATCGTGGACTGCCCGAAGCAGGTGGAGTACGTCACCACTCTCGGCGCGCTTGCCGATGACACCGTCATAGTCCTGCCCACCTCCGTTCGAGCCATCGCAGCCGCTGGCCCCTTGGCGAGCATCTGTGCACAAGCGGGGTTCACCCCAAATCTTGCAGTGAGGTACCAGCAGTACCGCGATATCAGTGTCGAAGAGGTGGAATACGCTCTCGACCTGCCTATTGTTGGTGAGATTGAGTACTGCAAGAAGGTAGCTCACGAGATAGATGTGGGCGGGCTCGCTGGGGCCGTCGGCAAGCTGACGCGGGGATTGGAAGCGATGTTTGCCCTTGTCGGCGGTGGTGGCGATGGATGACGTCAGGCTGTTGGCGGCGGTGCGGACGGCGCTTGCGGAGCGGCCTGGGGTGGCATCGCATAGCGAGGTCGCCGACATCATTCGCGCAGAGACCTCGGGGGTTGTCTCCGATGTGAAGGTGCTGGAGATTCTGCGCACGATTCGCGAGGAAACGGTGGGCGCGGGTGTGTTGGATGCGCTGTTGCGACGCCCGGGTGTCAGCGATGTGCTGGTCACCGCGCCGGGCGAGGTCTGGGTCGACGCCGGCAACGGACTGGAGCGCGCCGAGATTTCCTTCGCGGACGAGGGCGAGGTGCGCGCGTATGCGGTGCGGCTCGCTTCGCGGTGTGGACGAAGGCTTGACGACGCGCAACCCTGGGCCGACGGCCATATTCCTGGCGGTGTCGGCGGCTGTGGTGTGCGAGTTCATGCGGTGCTTTCACCACCGTCGGCGACCGGCACTCAGATTAGCCTGCGGGTGCTGCGTCCGGCTCGTCGCGGACTTGCGGAGCTATGCGATGTCGGGCTATTTCCACCAGAGATTCTGCCGGTGCTCCGGGGAATCGTGGCGGGACAGCTGTCATTTATTGTTGCCGGAGGCACGGGTGCGGGAAAGACCACGCTATTGGCGGCGATGCTCTCAGAAGTTAATCCTGACCAGCGCATTGTGTGTATCGAGGACACTCCGGAGTTGCAACCTCAGCATCCGCATGTGGTGAAGCTGGTGACCAGGGCCGCCAACCTGGAGGGTGCCGGTGCGATTGGGCAGCAGGAGTTGCTGAAGCAGGCGCTGCGCATGCGTCCCGACCGCATTGTCGTCGGGGAGATTCGAGGCGCCGAAGTGGTGGATCTGCTGGCAGCGTTGAACACGGGGCATCGCGGTGGGGCGGGAACAATTCACGCCAACCGCATCGGGGATGTCGTCGCGCGCTTTGAGGCCCTGGGGCTGATCGGTGGCCTTGGTCGCGCCGGGCTGCATGCGCAGTTGGTCTCGGCGGTGCAGGTGGTGTTGGTGGTCGAACGCGCTGATGTTCGCCGGCTGGCTCAGATCGGGCTGCTGAGGGGTAACCCACCGGAGGTTGTGGAGGTCTGGACTGCTCGGGATGGGCCTGGGCCGGGTTGGGAAGCGTTGCAGAAGTTGCTGGTCGGCGGGGAATAACCGGTGGAATGACCAGAGGAAAAGCCAGGGGATTAGACGGGGAGGTTAACAGCTATGGGGGAGGGATTTAGCGTGGCGATGCTCATTGGGGGCGCGGCTGCAGCAGTCGCTATCTGGCCGGACAGCTCGGCGGCGGTGCGCTCGCGAGCACTGGCAGGCCGTGCCCGCGAGGTGTCCGGCGGGCTGAAGTGGTTGCAGCGCATGGTTGGACTTGGTGCTGGTTCCACGGGGTCGAGTGCAGCAACCACTGGCAGTGCGAATCGAACTACAGGGCTATCAATCCTCATCGTTGCAGGCCCGGCGCTCGTGTTGTTGTGGCTCGCCGGGATTCCAGGTGTCATAGCCGGGCTGTTGCTGGGCCGCACCGCAGGGGCAGTAGTGCACGCTGTGGGGGAGAGGCGCTGCGAACGTCGGGAAGCGGACAGCGCTGCGGTAGCGCTGGAAACCTTGACCGCGCAGCTGCGCGCAGGTGCGGCGGCATCACGAGCGCTCAACGCGACAGCGGCGGAATTGCGCAGGTCAGGGGATGAGACTGTGTTGGCTGACCATCTCGCGCACGCGGCGCATCGCGCGAACTTCGCCGACCCGTGGGAGAGCGAAGAATCTTCGGAGCAACTGCGCCGGATTGGGCGTATGTGGACGGTGGCGCAGCAACACGGTCTGAGCTTGGCTGGGTTGCTGGACTGCGCGCGGGGTGATTTGCAGGCTCGTCAGGCGCATCGCTCACAGACGTCTGCCGCGCTGGCGGGACCACGCATGACGATTGCCATTTTGGCATCACTGCCGGTGTTCGGTTTGGTCATGGGGCAAGCGTTCGGAGCGTCCCCATTCGAGTTCCTCAGTCGCGGCATCGGAGGAATCGTGCTGGTCATCGGTGTCGGGCTGGTGTGCGCGGGCATCGAATGGGCCGTCGCCATCATCGATCGCGCGGAGGCCGGACAGTGATCGCCGCCGCACTTCTCATCGCCGTCTACCTCTGCTTGCCGACGTTCAATCCCGTCCGCAGCCGACTGCCCGAATTGGTAGCCGAGTCGGATGCTCGCGCGCGGGGAAGCGTACGCCGGCAGGTGGCCAATCGGGTGTCGCAAATTGTCGCACAGGTGCGGGAACGTGCGCGAACTGTCATTGGCGGTGAGCGCATCAGCCCGGTTGTGCTGCTCGATGCCGCAGCAGCCCTCGACATCATTGGCGCTTGTTTGAGCTCTGGCATGCCGTTGTCACAGGCCATGGCGGAAGCCGCCGATGGTGCAGACCCTGAGCTGGCCGAGCCACTTCGACAGTGTTCCGCCAGGTTGTCCGTGGGCGCGCACTCAGCTTGGGACAGCCTTGCTGCCACACCCGCGCTCGTACCCCTGGCGACAGCTGGGCGCCGCGCAAGCGAATCCGGCACCGTTCTGGCGCAGGCATTGGAAGACACCGCTGCCACGTACCGCAGTCAAGCGCACGATGCGGCGCAAGCCGTCGCCGAAAAGGCAGGTGTCCTCATTGCCGGGCCGCTGGCATTGTGCTTTCTACCCGCGTTTGTGGTGCTGGGGTTGGTGCCCACCATCGCTGGGCTTGCCGACGAAATGTTTGCAGGACTGATGCCGTCATGAAGCGTGGACACTTCTGCGCCAAGCCTCGCGCGCTGGCACGCGCCGAATGTAGTGCTGGTTGCGCTCTCAGCTGTGGCTTCGCTCGGGCGCGCGGGCCGCCTGCCGCGCCGCAATCCAACACGCACCACACCTCACAACTGACCTGTCACTCGACATCCACATAGGGGGAAACACTCATGACCACTCAAAACTCCAACCATCCAGCCAACCGTCCAACCAACTCTTCAACCAATCCGCTGACCGCTGCGCAGTCCCAGCTGCGCTCGTATTTGCACAAGCGTCTGCGCGCACTGGTAACCGAGGAAAATGGCATGTCAACCGTGGAATATGCTCTCGGAACGATCGCTGCCGCCGCTTTCGGAGCCCTGCTCTACACCATCGTGACCGGCGGCGATATCACCCAGGCGCTTACCGACATCATCGAAAGGGCGCTCAACACCGATGTCTAGCCGCATCCGCTCTACGCTTCATCGCCTGTGCGTCGGCGACGAAGGCCAAACGACGGTAGAAACCGCTTTCGGTCTCGCGGCGCTGGTCACGGTCATGGTCACGGCTCTGTCAGGGCTGGTCACCATCGCAATGTACCTAGGGCTTACCGACGCAGCCGGAGCCATCGCACGGGCTGAGGCGCGGGGCGATGTGGAGACAGTAGCCGAGCTCCGCGCCGACGCGGATGGGCAGGTCGCGATATCGGAAACCTCCGGTACCGTGCGCGTGACCATTCGGCGCTCAGCGGGGCCATTTTCGCTGGAAGCACGCGCGGTCGCACTGCGGGAAAGAGCGGCATCGTCATGAGAAACGTGACAGCCCGCCTTCTCCGCGAAGAAGAAGGTTCCACCACAGTCGCAGCCGCACTGTTCATCGCCGCTTTCGTCGTTCTGACTTTGGTCGGAGTTACGGCCGGGGTGAGGGTGGTGCAGGCTCGGCAGGCAGCGGTAGCAGCGGACCTGGCCGCGGTGGCCGGCGCCGTGGCAGCGCAAGAGAGCGACGACGCCTGCAAAGCTGCGGGGTCAATCGCAAAAGCTAACCACGCACGCCTTGTGACCTGTGAGATTGATGGGGAGGACGTGCAGGTCAGCGTCCAACGAAAGGAGAGAAAAGCCACGTCCAGAGCAGGGCCGGTAGCGGTGGAGGATGCTGCTACTGGCCGTCGTTAAGCGCGCGCGACACCCCACTGAGCACCTTGATTGCGCCGGCTTTGTCCAACGGATCGTTGCCATTGCCGCACTTGGGCGACTGGATGCACGATGGGCAGCCGGATTCGCACTCGCAGGCGGCGACGGCATCGCGGGTCGCGCGAATCCACTGCGCGAAGGCCTCGTAGCCACGGTCGGCAAACCCCGCACCACCAGGGTGCCCGTCGTACACAAAAACGGTGGGCTGCTGGGTATCGGCGTGCATGACCGTGGAAACACCGCCGATGTCCCAGCGGTCGCAGGTGGCAATCAGTGGCAGCATGCCGATAGCCGCGTGCTCGGCTGCGTGAAGAGCCCCCGGCGCGATGTCGGAGCCCACGCCCCACGAGCGCAGGGTGGACTCGGGCATTGTGTAGGCCACGGCGCGCGTGACCAAGCGCTGTGGAGGGTAGTCAAGTTCAACACTGTCGAGAATCTCGCCGGTATCCAGGCGACGAAGATAGGAGGTGACCTGGTGAAAGACCTCGACCTGGCAGGAGGCGACCTGTAAGCCCTGGTAGTGGCGCATATCGTCAATATCGAGGATGCGGATGGTGGTGTCCATGCGCGAGCTGGTGGAATAGCGTGGCTGCTCGGGGTGGACTAGGGCGACGAGGCTATTGAAGTCCAGTTGGTCAACAACGTAGGACTCGCCGCGGTGCAAGTAGACGGCACCGTCGTGGACCTGCTGCATCGCCCGGCCAAGATCGATGGTGCCAAGCAGTCGACCATCGGTCTGGTCGACGATAGCTACTTCCTGGCCATCGCCGCCACGGACGTTCACGGCATCGTGAGCAGTGGCGATACGCGGCCCTTCATCGCGGTCGGTTGGGTAGTAGACGGGCTCTTGTCCTTCCCAGGTGCGCTTGCGCAACCAGCCTGCGGACACCATGTCTTCGGCTACGGGCAAAGTTCCCCACGCTTGAAGCTGGCTGGTGGTGACGGGCTTCTCCACAGCCGCGCAGTAGAGGTGTGACCACACCACATGCGGGTTGCGGGGATCGAAGACGGTCTTTTCCACCGGCCTGCCCAGCAGTGCGGACGGGTTGTGGACCAAGTACGTGTCCATGGGGTCATCGCGAGCCACCAACACCACCAGTGCGCCCTGACCACGACGACCCGCGCGGCCGGCCTGCTGCCAGAATGAAGCGACCGTGCCCGGGAAACCGGCCTGTACCACCGCGTCGAGGCCACCGACGTCAATGCCCAGCTCCAGGGCATTGGTGGTGGCGACACCTAGCAGGTTGCCGTCATCGAGCATGCGCTCGATGTCGCGGCGTTCTTCGGCCAGGTAGCCGGCGCGGTAAGACTCGATGCGCTCAGCGATATCGCTGCGGCGGCGCTTTTCCAGGCGCTCGCGCACCCCGAGTGCAACCTTCTCGGCACTGCTTCGCGAACGGGTGAAGGTCAGGGTGCGGGCGCCCTCGACAAGCAGGTCGGCCATGATGTCCGCGGCCTCGGTCGGGGCGGGGCGGCGCACGGGGGCGCCGTTCTCGCCTTGGAGGTCGGGGAGCAGGCCGGGTTCCCACAGGGCGATAGTCCGCTCGCCGACCGGGGCGCCGTCTTCGGTGATGGCCTCGACAGGCTCGCCGATGAGGCGACGAGCCTGGTCAGCGGGGTCGTTGGTCGTCGCAGAGGCAAAAATCACGGTCGGCGAGGCACCGTACTCGCGGGATAGCCGCAGGAGGCGACGCAGAATTTGGGAGACGTTGGCGCCGAACACGCCTCGATAGGCATGACATTCGTCGACGACGATATAGCGCAGGTTGCGCAGCATCCGCGTCCACCGAACATGGTTGCCGAGGACCGAAACATGCAGCATATCGGGGTTCGTAAACACCCAACGGGCATGGTCGCGAATGGCGCGCCGGGCATCTTGTGGGGTGTCGCCGTCGTAAAGCGAAATCAGTGAACTCAGCGACACCGGCGCCATCGCGCGTGCAGTGTCCAGCTGATCGGCGCCCAGCGCCTTGGTCGGAGAGAGGTACAGCGCGGTGGCCGCGGGGGTGGCGGACAGTTCTGTGAGCACGGGCAGCAGGTAGCCGAGCGATTTACCCGACGCCGTGCCCGTCGCGACGACGCAGTGCACGCCCTCGCGGGCAAGGTTCGCGGTTGTCGCCTGATGAGTCCACAGGTTCTCAATTCCGCGATCTACCAGCACTTCTCTCAGCCAATTTGGCACCCACTCAGGCCAAGGCGCAGTCACGCCAGCGCGTGCAGGAAGATCCGCAATGTGCGTCACCGTCGCCCGCGGATGCGCACGAATAACCGGCCCCAGCAGCTCCCGCCCAAACGACTCCACCGACACCACCCTTTCCTGTAAACGCGCACTTCATATGCTTGACGACGCTGCCTATCAGCCACATTCTCGCTATTCGACACCCCAGTTTGTCAGGGTCTCGAACACGGGTTTACGGGGGTGGCAAGAAGCTGTTCCTAATCGGCGCTCGCGCCCCAAACGTGGCAGACTTTTTGAGTGTATCGCCCGCCAACGGGCACCCAGCAAAAACTCGCACGAGGCGAAAGGGTGCTTTGGCCGTGTTTACCCCATCGTGTGTGGCCGGATGTGCGTGGCGAATACTTGTTTTATCGAATCCTGAAGTTGGGAAGTTTTGTAATGGCACAGGGTACTGTGAAGTGGTTCAACTCGGAGAAGGGCTTCGGGTTTATCGCCCCAGCTGACGGTGGCAACGACGTGTTCGTTCACTACTCCGAGATCCAGGGCACTGGTTTCAAGACGCTGGAAGAGAACCAGGCAGTCGAGTTTGAGATTGGTGAGGGCCAGAAGGGTCCGCAGGCTCTGGACGTGAAGCCTCTGTAAGTCAACCGTTTCCGGGTTGAACTGGGCTATTGTCTGGTTTGGCGCACGGAATTTTTGGCTTTTCAAGGTCCATGTTGTGTTCATGGGGTGAGCCTTGATTCTCCCACGCGGAAAGTAATTTCTGCGTGGGATTTTTGCATTTCTGGGGGCAGTGGGTCAATCCGAGTTACTGACTACGTTTATGACAAAAATGGCCCGAAAAATGGCTTGAAAGTGTCATAAACTCATACAGTTTCACATTTGCAGCCCGCGATCACGCGGCCGCTGCGGCGGCTGCGCCCGCTGCGGCCTGTCGTGGCCAGCCACTGACAGCCACGGGGATGATCATGGCCAGCCGCACAGCAGCCGTCGGGTCGGCAACTGCCGGCCACCGGGGATCCCCCACAGCAGCCCCTTCAGTCACACCCAAAATCCGCCCGATACTTGAGGAATCCGCGCGACAAACTAGATTGTGTGTACGGTATTCCTTATATTCTTCATATTCTTTCCAGATAATCTTCCGGGGAGAACGCGGCCGGGAACTGATTTGCACTGATCGGAACCGGTTGGAACCGATTGCGGGCTTCTCACAGTTGAAGCCCGGCCAGAGTCCGGCCAAGAACCCCAAGATTTAAACGAAAACCAGAATCTAAACAGTCAAAAACATTCAACGTTGCAGGATAGAAAAACTTCTATGGCGAATTCAGACGGCCTCAAGCGCCTTGTAATTGTCGAGTCGGCGACGAAAGCTCGCAAGATTCAGCCGTATCTCGGCGATGATTACATCGTGGAGGCGTCGGTGGGCCACATTCGCGACTTGCCCCGTGGCGCAGCCGACGTTCCGGCTCGTTACAAGAAGGAGCCCTGGGCTCGTCTGGGTGTGAATGTCGACAACGGATTCGCTCCGTTGTATGTCGTCAGCGCTGATAAGAAGAAGAAAGTCGCTGACCTGAAGGCCAAGCTCAAGGAAGTCGACGAACTCTATCTCGCAACTGACCCCGACCGTGAGGGCGAGGCTATTGCCTGGCACTTGCTGGAGGTTCTGAAGCCCAAGGTGCCGGTGCGCCGCATGGTGTTCCATGAGATCACCAAGCAGGCCATCTTGGAGGCCGCGGCCAACACTCGTGAGCTGGACCAGAACCTGGTTGATGCCCAGGAAGGTCGCCGTATCCTCGACCGCCTCTACGGCTACGAGGTCTCCCCGGTGCTGTGGAAGAAGGTCATGCCGCGCCTGTCGGCAGGCCGTGTGCAGTCGGTGGCAACGCGCGTCATCGTCGAGCGTGAGCGCGAGCGCATGGCGTTTATCTCCGCTGAGTACTGGGACGTCGCCGCAACTTTGGACACCGGTTCGGCTTCTGCTGATGCCAACCAGCCGAAGGAATTTGTCGCAACCCTGACCAGCGTTGATGGTCAGCGCGTAGCGCAGGGCCGGGACTTCGATGACCGTGGCCAGCTGAAGAAGTCTGAGGGCATTCGGGTCGTCGATAAGCAGCTCGCCGAAACTCTGGCGGCGGACCTCGCGGGCTCTGAGCTCAAGGTCGCGTCGGTGGAGGAGAAGCCGTACACCCGCCGGCCGTACCCGCCGTTTATGACGTCCACGCTGCAGCAGGAGGCCGGCCGCAAGCTGCATTACACCTCTGAGCGCACGATGCGTGTGGCGCAGCGTCTGTACGAAAACGGTCACATTACCTACATGCGTACCGACTCCACGACGCTGTCCAAGGCCGGCATCGACGCCGCGCGTAAGCAGGCGTTGGAGCTTTACGGCTCGGAATACGTCGCCGATGCGCCGCGCCAGTACTCGCGCAAGGTGAAGAACTCGCAGGAGGCGCACGAGGCGATTCGCCCGGCGGGCGAGACGTTCGCAACACCGGGGCAGCTGGCTGGCTCGCTGGATGCCGAGGAGTTCAAACTCTACGAACTGATCTGGCAGCGCACCGTCGCCTCGCAGATGGCCGACGCGCGCGGCACGTCCATGAAGGTCACCATCGCAGGTGCTACCGACACACACGCCGTCGAGTTCGCCTCCACTGGACGCACGATTCGTTTCCCGGGCTTCCTCAAGGCATACGTCGAGGTCTCCGCGCTTTCCGACGGCCGCAAGGTCGCCGACAACGCCGAGAAGCGTCTGCCACAGTTGACGGAAGGCCAGGGCCTGACGGCCACGGACTTCAGTGCCGACAGTCACTCCACCAACCCGCCTGCGCGCTTCACCGAGGCCAGCTTGGTGAAGAAGATGGAGGACCTGGGAATTGGGCGTCCGTCGACCTACGCGTCGATTATCAAGACCATTCAGGATCGCGGCTACGTCTACTCCCGCGGCAACGCTCTGGTGCCCTCGTGGGTGGCCTTTGCCGTGGTGGGGCTGATGGAGGAAGCGTTCTCCGATCTGGTCAACTACGACTTCACCTCCGAGCTAGAGGATGAGCTCGACGGCATTGCTGCGGGCAATAAGGATCGCACGACCTGGCTGACCGGTTTCTACTTCGGCGATGACAAGGATCACCGCCACAAGGGAGCCGACGCTATTGCGACCCACGGTGGTCTGAAGAACATCATCGACGTGAACTTGGAATCGATTGATGCTCGGAAGGTCAATTCGCTCCACCTTTTCGACGATGCCGAGGGCAACCCGATCATCGTTCGCGTTGGCCGCTATGGGCCGTACCTGGAGCGTACGCGCCCGGGTGCCGGTGAAAACGGTGCCGACGAGGTGCAGCGCGCCAACATCCCGGAGGCCATGACTCCGGACGAGCTGGATCTGGCCGCTGCCGAGAAGCTGCTGGCGATGCCGCAGGGCGGTCGTGAACTGGGCATTAACCCGGCTAATGGCCGCATGATTGTTGCTCGCGATGGCCGCTACGGCCCCTACGTCACCGAGCTGGTCACCGATGAAGAACGCGAGAGTGTCGTAGCCAAGGCTGAGGAGATCATCGCAGCTGAACGCGCCG
The DNA here is from genome assembly GCF_014334955.1 of Corynebacterium sp. LK33. NCBI lineage: Bacteria > Bacillati > Actinomycetota > Actinomycetes > Mycobacteriales > Corynebacteriaceae > Corynebacterium > Corynebacterium sp. LK33. The sequence continues at coordinate 11,391 of NZ_PDGU01000021.1, forward strand.
AAGAGGACGCTCAGCGCGCTGCGGAGGGCAAGCGGAAGAAGAACTGGGAAACCAAGACCGCCGCCAAGCAGAAGGAAAAGCGCACCGCGGAAATCATCGAGGAAACTCTGAAGCCGAAGACGGCCTCGCTGTTTTCCTCCATGGAGCCGTCGACTGTCACGCTGGAAGAGGCTCTGAAGCTGATGAGCCTGCCGCGCGAGGTCGGTGTCGATCCGGTCGATAACGAGGTTATTACCGCTCAGAATGGCCGTTACGGTCCGTACCTGAAGAAGGGCACGGACTCGCGTTCACTGGCCAACGAAGAGCAGATTTTCACCGTGACTTTGGACGAGGCGCGTCGTATCTACGCTGAGCCGAAGCGACGCGGTCGCGCTGCTGCGAAGCCACCGCTGAAGCAGTTGGGTGACAACGATGTCTCCGGTCGCCCGATGTCGGTGAAGGATGGCCGTTTCGGTCCGTACGTCACCGATGGCGTCACCAATGCTTCGCTGCGCAAGGGGGATACCCCTGAGACGCTGACTGATGCCCGCGCCTGCGAGCTGCTGTCTGAGCGTCGCGCGAAGGAAGCTGCTGATGGCGGCACCAAGAAGGCTGCCAAGAAGTCGACTCGCAAGACCACGAAGAAGGCTGCGAAGAAGGCTGCGAAGAAGACCACCAGGAAGGCGGTCAAGCGCACCACCAAGCGAGTGGTGAAGGCGACCCGCCGGGGCAAGTAGGGCTTAAGGGGCCGCCGTGCCCGCCGCGCTCGGCGCACCCGGCGCATCCTGCGGAGCAGGCTTGGGGCCGCCGACCCCGGCCAACTCCGCCCGCATTGTCGGCCCGTACGACAGCCGGCGATGCACTTTCTCGAACGGCCCCTGCATGCCGCGACGCTCCATCGCCCACGCGGCGAACAATGTCACCAACCAGACGCCCACAGCAATGAGAGTTTGCACGAACGCGCCCATGTCGCGCGGGATGTCCAGCATAAACGGGTATACCAGCACAAAGAAGATGACCGACTGCATCAGGTAGCCCGTCATCGAACGCTTACCGAGTGCCACAATCGGCACCAACCAGCCAGGCACAGCCGCGCCCGCGTTCAGACGTCGCTGGAGCGGCTGCAGCGCCAGCGCCAAACCGGCCAGAATTCCCGGGCCGGTGAAGACTCCAGCAAAGCTATTGATAACCACGAAGGCCATGTGCTGTCCGGCTGGAAGAACACCAATCGCTGCCAACCCCATAGGGATGCCGATACCGAAAGCCACGACCACAGCCACCACGAGCCACCGAATAAGCAGGGGGCGGTGCGCGTCAACGTCGTCAAGCACGCCCTTGCGAGCCCACACGAAGCCAATCATCATCACCGGCAGGTAGAGGAACAGCTGCAGCGGCAGGGTAGTGATGCTCATTGTCAGGACCTGCAGATTCGCGGCGAGCATATCCAGGTAACTTGTTTCAATCGCACCGCCGTTGACGAACTGGCTCATGTCGGAGCCGACGAACTCGGCGTCGGGCATCGCAATTACGAATCCCAAAAACAGCAGGCTCAGTGCAGCGTTGATCGTCAGCGCAATCCACGCGAGAATCGTCAGCACCTTGTTGCTGAGGCCCATAAGTAGCCCGAGGATGATGCCGCAGATGCCATAGAGAAACATGATGTCGCCAAAGAACAGAAACAGCATGTGCGCGATGCCGAACAGCCCCAGGAACGCATAACGCTTTACGACGACCACCCGCGCCCGCGACCGTGGAAAGTTCCTCCTGGCCAAACTGCGGACAATGAGTCCGACACCGAAGCCGAGCAGCGTTGCGAACATTGGCAACCCGCGATTGTGTGCGGTCACGGCGGTAAACAGCACGGTGGCCTTGTCGGCGATGCTGTCGCTTATGACGCCGCCGAAGAATGCTGCGGGCAGTTCGGGATCTGCAACCAGCCAGGCGGTGGCAATGTTCGCGATCGCGATGCCGAGGAGAGCGAACCCGCGCGCAGCGTCGGGGACGAGCATGCGAGGTCTGGGGTTGGGGCTAGAACTGGGTCGGTTGTCAGTCATTCCTCCAACGTAAAGGATTGGCGGGAGGGTGCGCAGGTTGGCGGTGGACGGCGATTGTTGCAGGAGCCTTGCGGCATATCGAAAAGCGATATAGTATCGAAAATCGATACATCGAATAACGATGTGTCGGGGGGGTTTGGCTGCAGCTCCAAGCGTCCCGCAGAATAATCTCACTAACCGCGCCAATTACGGTGCAGTAAGGAAGTTAGCTATGGCATCTCCACAGACCAAGAAGCCAAAGGACCCGTATGTCAATCAAACTAAGGAGCGCCGGGATGTAATCGTGAGCCTTTTTGCCGGAGTGTTTGCACTGGCTTACATTTTGCTCCAGCTCCGCCATCCGGTTCTTCATCAGCAGTTCCCCAGTGATCTGACCCTGCTTTTGCCCGAAGTGCTGGGAAGTGACAAAGGGGTTCCTATCGAGGTTATGAGTGGTGGAGTCCTCTCCTTGTTTATTGCTGCGACTGTTGTTCGATGCGCTATCGTCGCCGCGATTGCCGTGCTCTGCGTGTTGTTCTCACTCTCGTACCTGAAAGGCGAGTTTTTTACAGTTAAGACTGCGCGACGAGTTATGGCTATCTCCTGGCTGGTAGCGATGTATCCGGCAAGTAGTTTCCTGCAGCATATGGGCGAAAACTGGGTCGCAAGTAGCCTGAATCTGAGCACGTGGTACCAGCGTGATCATGCCGATTTCAATGAGCACCTGGGAATATGGTTTGTGCCTATGATAGTCATCTCCACTCTCGGAGTTATGTTGTTCCGAGCTGCGCGAATGCAGGAAGATCAGGAAGGACTCATTTAAATGGCGAAGGTTGTGTGCCACTTAGATGAGCTGCTTGAAAGCCGCGGAATGACGTTGGCAGCCCTTTCCGAACAGGTCGGGGTCACTCCGGTCAACCTCTCAGTGCTGAAAAACAACAGGGCGAAGGCCGTGCGATTCACGACGCTCACTATGTTGTGCGAAGCGTTGGACTGCCAGCCAGGAGATTTATTCTCGGTGGAGTAAGTGTGCTCGCCGTCTGAGAAGTCTAGGGGTACTGGGCGCCCAACGAGCCCTAGGCTTCGTCGGCAAGCGTCGGGCGCACCGGGCGTGCAAGCTGCGTCATGTGCGTACGGCCACGCAGCTCCACAGACTTCAGGGTGGTCCAGCGAGCCTGCTCGTCCTCGTTAGCCAGGCGAATAGTAGAAGCCGTGGCGAGCACGCGGCCCGGGGTGTCCTTGGCCAGCTCGGTCAGACGGGCAGCCTGGTTAACCGCGTCACCAATGACCGTGTACTCAAAGCGGTCGCGGGCACCGATGTGGCCGGCGACAACGTGCCCGGCGGAGACGCCAATACCTGCGGTGAGCTGGAGGTCGAGCAGTTCCTCGCGCAGTTCACGGGCGGCTGTGAGGGCGTGCCCAGCAGTGTCATCGAGGGGCAGGGGAGCGCCGAAGACAGCCAGAGCCGCGTCACCCTGGAACTTGTTGATAATGCCCTTATTGCGGTGCACACAGTCAACAACGTGGTCGAAGAAGGCATTGAGCTCACGGACAACGACTTCTGGTGAGTTCTTCTCCGCGAAGTTGGTCGAACCAATCACGTCCACAAACAGCACCGCGACGAGGCGATTCTCGCCGCCCAAAGTCGGCTTTTCTTCCAGAGCCTTACGGGCGACCTCAGACCCGACATAGCGGCCGAAGAGGTCACGGACCCGCTGACGCTCCTGCAGGCCACGCATCATTTCATTGAAACCCGCCTGGAGAACGCCCATCTCGGAGCCGTCGTAAATAGGCACGCGCGTATCCACCTGGCCCTGGCGGACCTTGTTAATTGCGCCCGTGAGATCCCGAATCGGGTCAACGATGGACATGCTGGCCAGCATCGTGCCGAAATAGCCGGTAATCAGAGCCAGAATTGCCAGCGCGGTGATGGTGGGCAGCAAATCTGCCGCATCATCTGTGAATAGGCCACGGCGCTGACCAATCAGCACAAGCAGGATTGCCACCACTGGAACACCACTGGTCAACACCCATGTCTGGCGCAGGCGGTGACCAATCGGTGGCTCCAGCGAGGAATCCGGAGCCCTACGCGCCAGCGCCTCCACAGCAACCGGACGCACCATGCGCTCCGCAATTAGATAGGTCAACAGTGCCACCATGGCGCCACCGAGCACCGAGGTGAGCAGCACCATCAGGCCAATCTTGCTGTCATAGGCGAACGCGACTCCACTGAAGACAATCACGCCCAGAGACCAGATGACGGTACCCAAGAGTGCCTGATAGACAGGCACGCGCATGACCAGATATCGTACCCGCCGCGGATCGTGCATATCCGGATGACGCTGCCATTTCAACAACGGCTTGAACAGGATCCAAGTAGTGCCGATTCCCGCAATAATTGCCAGAACCAGGTAACCAGCCAGGGCATAGATGACCCCATTAGCCAACCGCGGCAGGTGAGTTTCTTGGTTCAGTGGCAACAGCATGCCGAGGAACAAGCCGACAATCATGGCTCCGACAAGGTTGCAGACGAAGATAAATGAGGCATAAGCAGGCCACATTGTCCCGCTTAGCCATTTCAGATTTCGCCAGAGCCGTTGCATGATTACTACCTTAGTGGCAACCCCGGATTGCAGGGAGTAGTTACCTCACAAGAGTCTCGTGGGGCGCGCTAGAGTTGTGGCCATGACAGAGCCGATGACAGAGCGCAGCGTGTTTTCTCGTATGCCCGAAACCGGTGGGGTTCGCCAGCGGCTGCAGGCTGCTGTGCGCGCTGCGCATTATCGCTTTGCCAACGGTCAACCGCTGGCAGGCGATGGGGTGGAGGTTTCGCCGGAAGGTGGGGACGCGGGGTCGTCGTTAAGCGATGTGCCACGCGACTCGGACATGACGCACGCCTGGCTGTTCACGGGACCTGCGGGGTCGGGGCGGTCGGTGACGGCGACGGCGTTTGCGGCGGCGCTGCTGTGCACGCGGCATGACAACCCCGGATGTGGCGAGTGCGAGGGCTGCCGGACGGCGCTGGCGGGAACGCATGGCGATATCAAGATTGTGCGCCCGGAGGGCACCATCATTTCCGTGGCGACGGTGAGGGACGAGCTGCGGCCCTGGGCCTACAAGATGCCCACAACGGCGGATTGTCGCGTGCTGATCATCGAAGATGCCGACCGTCTCAACGAATCCGCCTCAAATGCGCTGCTCAAGGTGGTGGAAGAACCGCCGCTGCGCACCGTCATCATCATGTGCGCACCAACGACGAACGCGGAGGATTTCTCCGTTACGCTCCGTTCGCGCTGCCGCCACGTCTATGTGCCGACGCCGCATATCGACGACGTTACAAACCTCCTGCGCGCAGAGCGGCCAGAGCTTACCGACGAGCAAGCGGTCTGGGCCGCGACGGTGTCCAACGGTCACATTGGGCGTGCGCGTGGCTTTGTCTCCGATGAGGGCTCGCGTGCCTGGCGGGGCAAGGCCCTGGATTTCGTAGAGGCCGTGTTCGACCCGGCGAAGTCGTATTTGGCGGCGCGAGAGTTAGCCAACGAAGTGGCTGGCGAGGTGAAGCGGCGGATGGAGCCGCTAGAGGCTGAGGAGCTGGAGAATCTCGAGCGCTCGTTGGGTGTAGGTGCGTCTGGCAAGGGTGCGCAGGCGGCGCTGCGCGGCTCTAAGGGCGTGATCAAGGAGCTGGAGGATAATCAGAAGCGGCGGCGCAGGCGCGCGGAGTCAGATCTGATTGACCTGTCGTTGACTGACATTATGGGGCTGTACCGTGACGCCCTGGTGCTGGCGTTTGGGGCGGAACGTGCTGGGTCGGCTTCTGGTGCTTCTGTTTCAGATTCCGGCACTGGTTCCGAGTTTGGGGATGGCTCCGTCTACCTCATAAATCCAGACCGTCGTCGGACAGCCACGGAGCTAGCCCGACGCCTTCCGCCGGAGGCGATATTGGCCTCCATTGATGCCGTAACCGAGGTACGCGGCATGCTCGTGACCGCAGTGAAGTTGACGGTCTTGATGGATGAATTGATGGCCAAACTGCAGATTGCAGGGCAGGTTGGCCGCAGGTAAGCCAGCAGCTATGCCCAATTCAGCGGACTGAAGACCCCATTTTGGTCACGATGGGGCAGTGCAGTAGTATTACCGCTTGTACATTTTGTGCAGAGTTATTTCTGCTTGCTTGAAAGCTCAGCGCAATGTGCGTGCCGCCTTAGCTCAGTCGGTAGAGCGTCTCACTCGTAATGAGAAGGTCGCGAGTTCGATTCTCGCAGGCGGCTCCATTAAGCCCCAGCTAGAACAGTGTTCCAGCTGGGGTATTTTCCTATCGTCACTGGCTAAGTCGTCCCAGATTATCCGTGCTATTACCGAGTGTA
>NZ_PDGU01000019.1:0-16368 GCF_014334955.1 Corynebacterium sp. LK33
GAAAAGTAGGCCCAGAAGCCAATGACAAAACCCTCCCTCACTTGGATAACTCCAGGTGAGAGAGGGTTTCTACTTGGTCGGGGTAGCGGGATTTGAACCCACGGCCTCTTCGTCCCGAACGAAGCGCGCTACCAAGCTGCGCCATACCCCGAGGCCACAGACACGAACTGGGAACATACGTCTCAGTGCTGTGCTTGCGAGGACTTACTTTAGCCCGACGCTGAGTCAGAATGCAAAACGCCTGCTTAACGGGCTGTGGGGACAAGCCGCGGTCTCCGCCGCGTCCTTACAAACTACGAACTGCACCCCTACGAACTACGAACAACAAACTACGAATCCCGCTCCACAACCTCGATCAAGGTCGCGGATGGGCGGCAGAACAAGCGCACCGGAGCGTAAGGGGAAGTGCCAAGGCCATTGGAGACATGCAGCCACGTCTTCTCGGTCCAGCGCGACAACCCCGAGGCCCGCGAGCGGTCGATACCGCAGTTGGTCACAATGGCCTTCCCGCCGGGCAGGCACACCTGGCCACCGTGTGTGTGGCCAGAAAGCACCAGGTCGTAGCCGTCTTCCGCAAAAGAATCCAACACGTGTGGCTCCGGCGAGTGCGACAGGCCGATAGCGATGTCGGCATCCGCATTCGGGGCACCGGCAATCTGCGAATAGTCCTCCAACTCGTGATGAGGGTCATCCACACCGGACAGCGCCACCTTCACGCCACCCGCCACAAACTCCAGCCGGGCATGGGTGGCATCCTGCCAACCGTGTTCGATAAACGCAGCGCGCATGCCGCGCCACGGCAGTTCGACGCGTGAGGGCTTGCGCTTCTTGCCCGTCAGGTACTTCAGCGGATTGACAGGCCGTGGCGCGAAGTAGTCATTCGTACCGAACACGAAGGCGCCCGGACGGTTCAGTAGGGGGCCGAGCGCTGCGAGGACACTGGGAACGGCCTTGTCGCTGCCCAGGTTGTCGCCGGTATTAATCACCAGGTCAGGGTTCAGAGCATCGAGGCTGGCAACCCACTTCTGCTTCAGCTTCTGGTCGGGGAGCATGTGGAAGTCGGAGACATGCAGAATCCGGAAAGGCTCACCCTCGCGCTTTCCCGCCCGGGCGAGCGTGCCGGGTGCCAGCACGGGAACTTGCACACGGTGGAGTTTGAATGCGCGCAATTCGATTTGGTTCGCGTAGATGAACGTCGTCAAGCCGAGCGTGGCGATAGCTGCGGCAGACCGCAGAATTCGGTTGGAAAAAGCGCGCGATGTCATGACAGAGACACTATCAACTACAGCGGTAATCTAGGGCGTATGAGTGAACTGAAGAACACAATTGTCTCCGATATGACCGCCGCAATGAAGGCCCGCGACAAGGAAACCGTCGCGGCGCTGCGCATGCTGAAGGCCGCCATCCAGACCGAGGAGGTTTCCGGCTCCAAGCACGAGCTCACCGATGACGAGGTGCTGCGTGTGATCGAGCGGGAGGTCAAGAAGCGTCGCGAGTCCGCTGAGATGTACGCCGAGAACGGCCGCCAGGAACTTGCCGACGCCGAACTCGCCGAAGCAGAGGTTTTCGCCCGCTACCAGCCGGAACAGCTTGACGACGACGCCGTGAAGAACCTCGTTGCGGAATCCGTGGCCGAGGTTGCTGGCGATGATGCGCCGAGCATGAAGATCATGGGCCAGGTTATGAAGGTGGCTAAGGAAAAGGCCGCTGGCCAGGTCGATGGCAAGCGGCTTTCCGAGGCCGTTAAGGCTGCCCTGCAGGGCTAGCGCGACCTTTCGCCGTTTTCCCTTTTCGGCGATAAGCGTTGGAGCTGTTTCTTTGGCGCGGGTTGGAGCTGCCTCCCAGAGCGAACTAAAGCGGACTAGAACGGCAGCAGCGGAATCAGATCCCGCAAGCTCGGCGCTGGCGGAGTGTTCGGGCGAGGGAACTGCGGTAGCGGATCCGGCCGGGACGTCGTCGAGTCCGGCCGCGGCGACGGCGCTGGTGGCGGGGTCGGACGGCGGGTGCCATCGGCCACGCGGATCGTGACGGTGCCACCCTTGAGTAGTAGCGGCGGCTGATCCAACCCGACCACGATTCCGCGCGACTCGCCGGTGAGGGAGACTGTGCGTTCCTCTACCTTGTAGCCGGCCTTCTTAAGGGTCTCCCGGGCCTCGGCCTTCTGCATGCCCACCACATTCGGCATTTGGGTGATAGAGGTACCCAGTCCGTAGTCCGAATCCAGTGGTGGGAGGTTCTTTCCGCCATAGTCCTCGATGACCGGGCCGACTGCGCCGAACCATGTCCGCGCGGGCTCGCGACCACCAAAGAGGTTGCCGTTCGGGCACTGGCGCAGCGGCGACGTGCACAGCTCCGTGACAGTCGGGGTGTCGTTGTAGGCGTACACCGATCCGGCCAGGCCGCCGGTGAAGCCCAGGAATGCCGCGGACTGGTTCGACTCGGTGGTACCGGTCTTAGCCGCGACTGGACCTTCCCAATTCAGCTCTTTCGCGGCATCCTTCGCGGTGCCATCGGTGGCGTCATTGCTGAGCGCATTAGCAATCGCGTGCGCGACACCCGGCTCCACTGCCTGTTCGCACGGTGGCACATTCAGCTTGACCGCATTGCCCTTGGAGTCCGTGATCGACTCAATTGGAGAGGGCTCGCACCAGCGGCCATTGCTGGCCAGGGTGGCAGCGACATTGGACAGCTCAAGGTTATTCACCGGCGTCGGACCCAGCACGAACGAGCCGAGCTTATGCTCCGAGACATAGTCCGCCACCGAGGACTCGCCATCAAAACTGCCCGGCTCCGTGTATGAGCGCATGCCCAGGCGTACCGCCATGTCCATCACGCCATCGACGCCGACCAGCTCCGAAATCTGAATAAAAGGAGTATTCGGCGACCGTGCGAGCGTCTCACGTAGCGACATCGACGGCGGGAAACTACCTACGTTCTCCACGCAGTACAGGCCCGGCGGGCAGCCCTCTGCGCCACCGGTGCCCAGCCCGGAGGCCTCATAACGACGCGGCACCGGGAAGTTGGTGTCAATACCCAGCCCCTTTTCCACCGCCGACGTCGCCGCGAAAATCTTAAAAATCGAGCCCGCGCCATTGCCCACCGGCGTAAATGGCTGCGGCTGCACGGTCTGCATTTGTTCCGCATCGAGGCCGTATACGCGTGACGACGCCATCGCGAGCAACTTCCTGGAGTCATCCCCAGGCTCAAGCAAACTCATAACCTCGGCTGCGCCATCCGCAGTCGGTGACGCCTGCTGACGCAGAGACTCCTGCACGCTGTCCTGCACACGCGGGTCCAGCGTGGTCTTCACATGGAAGCCACCGCGCTTGAGCTTCTCGGTCTCAATACCGTGGTTCTCCAAGTAGGAGACCACATAATCACAGAAGAAACCCCGATCGCCCGCCGCGATACAGCCCTGCGGCAGGCGCTGAGGCTCTGGGAGAATACCGAGATCAGCTGCCTTGGCGTCCTGAGCCTCCTGCGGGCCAATTGCTCCCGTGGATTCCATAGCCGCAAGCACGTCGTTACGCCGTGCATGCGCACCTTCCGGATTTGTATACGGATCGAGCCCGGAGGACTGCTGAACCATGCCCGCGAGCAGAGCGGCCTGCGGGACATTCAGATCGGACGCGGGAATGCCGAAGTATGTCTGAGCTGCAGCTTCCACGCCGAAAGCGCCATTGCCGAAGGGGACCAAGTTCAGGTACTTAGTCAGAATCTCGTCTTTCGTCAGCTCATCTTCCAGATCCAACGCGATGCGAATCTCGCGGATCTTGCGGCCATAATCCGTGGCAGTAGCAGCGCGGCGCTCCGACTCCGACTCTGCGTCCACCAGCAGCGTGTGGTTCTTAATCAACTGCTGCTCAATTGTGGAGGCGCCTTCCTGCACCGACTGGGACATGAAGTTCTTTACCGCCGCACGAGCAGTACCCTTCCAGTCCACACCAGAGTGCTCATAAAAGCGCCTATCTTCCACGCTGACCAGCGCATCCTTCATAGCTGGCGAGATACGTTCCGACGGCACATTAAACCGCCGCTGATCATAGAGCCACGCAATTGGCTGATCATTACGATCCGTAATAGTGGTGACCCCCGGTGCGTCCTTAGAAATCACCGACCGCGACGCCGACGCGAATTCATCAGCCGTGCGCGCGACGAGGTAGGCCGAGCCGCCCACAAGAGGAAAGAGGGCGCTGGCCACAATCAACGCAGCCAACACAGTGGCAACGGAGAGCTTGAACAGCGTCGAACCTTTATTCACAGCAATCACACTACAAGGTAGGGCGGATTGAGCCGAAGTGAGTTTTCGAAAATCCGCCTAGAGACATGCCCGGCGAGCCCAGAAAAACGCCTGGCGAGCGGGGGAGGAGTGCTACGAGCGCCCTTACAATACCGGGCAACTCATCGTGTGGTGGTTTCTGGAAAAAGATTTTCATAGTGACGTAAATCACCCCCGTGCTTTTGTTGGAAAAAGTTGCCCCACCTGCATCGTTGTATTTAGAGCTGCGCCACGCCCACCCTCCCAGTGTGACCCAATCGACATTATTTGGTTGGTGTGAATAGACTTACAACAAAATTTCAGCACTATTTAGTTGAAACTATTTCGAAATAACGAAAATCGCAGGCACGAGGAGGCTACAATGACCGCCACGATTCCCGATCGCAACCGCACTGCTACTACGCCAGACTACGAGCTCGGTGTAGAGAGCTTCCGCGATCGTCAGGAGTGGGTCCCGCGCGCTAAGTGCCGCGATATTGACCCGGATAAGTTGTTCGTTCGCGGCGCCGCACAGCGCGAAGCCGCAGTTATCTGCCGCCACTGTCCAGTGGTTCTGCAGTGCCGTGCCGACGCTCTGGATAACCGCGTCGAGTTCGGCGTCTGGGGTGGCCTGACCGAGCGTCAGCGCCGCGCAATGCTGCGCGAGCACCCGGAAATTACTTCGTGGGCCGACTTCTACGCTGAGCAGTACGCAGCTCAGCGCAAGGCAAAGCTGGCTAAGTAAAAACCGAACTTAGACCGAAGTAAAACTAAACCCCCAGCGCGCGAGGCTGGGGGACAGATAAAGTAGCTTCCATGACTACTAAATGGGAATACTTCACCGCACCGCTGCTCATTCACAACACCAAGGCCATCCTGGACAACTTTGGTGAGGACGGCTGGGAACTCGTCACTGTTCTCCCCGGCCCGACCGGCGAAAACCACGTCGGTTACTTCAAGCGCCCGAAGGCTGACTAATTACCTCGGTGTCTAGCACCTAACTAACAACGGCGGTTGTGCTTTCGATTGGCAGCTGACTCACGGTTGGCTGCCATCTTTCTTTGGCCGGCTTTATTCGCCCGGCCCCCAGTCGCCGTGGAAAGGCTTAACTTAAATGAGCAACTCTGAATCTCGCACTCCTTCCCAGGCCCTCGAGGGCCTGGGGCTTACCCTGCCTGCAGTTGCCGCGCCAGTTGCGGCCTACGTACCCGCAACGCGCACGGGCAACCTTGTTTTCACCTCCGGTCAGCTCCCATTCGTAAACGGCGAGCTCACCCACGTCGGCCACGTCGGCGCAGAAGTAACTGCTGAGGAGGCCAAGGAGGTCGCCCGCACCTGCGCTCTTAACGCTTTGGCCGCAGTCGATGCTGAGGTTGGCCTCGACAACGTCACCCGCATCGTGAAGGTCGTCGGCTTCGTCAACTCCGCCGCCGGATTCACTGGTCAGCCGGGCGTTATCAATGGAGCCTCGGAACTCTTCGGCGAGGTCTTCGGTGAACGCGGCCAGCACGCTCGCTCGGCAGTGGGTGTAAATCAGCTTCCGCTGGACGCTCCCGTGGAAGTCGAAATCATCGTTGAAGTAGCCCAGTAGCTGCTGTGTTTGCTGCCGTGACCAGTGGGGATGCTGCGTTCTCCGGGGCGTCGTAAAGCGTGCTTACACCCAAATGAGCCGAATTGGACGACGTGGCGCGCTCCCCGGATTGCGCAACCACGTAGGATAGAGGACATGGAGCATCCTGCGTATAGCCAACTGCGTCAGATTTCTCAGTCTGTGGGCGTCGTTCTGTGCCCGAACCCCAGCTATTCTTCGCTGGAGGGTACGAACTCCTACGTTATTAAGGCTGAGGGGGATAGCCGCAGCATTGTCATCGATCCGGGTCCGGAGGACGAGGGACACCTGAACGTCCTGCAGCGTTATGCCGGCGACGTTGCGTTGATTCTGCTGACGCACCGTCATGGCGACCATGCTGATGGCGCCGCACGTTTCCGCCAGCTCACCGGCGCGCCGATTCGTGAGCTGGAGTCTCAGTACTGCGCGGGAGGTCAGGATCCGCTTGTCGACGGCGAACGTATCGTCCTCGACGGAGTGACTCCGCAGATTGAGGTCGTGGCAACCCCTGGTCATACCGCTGATTCCGTCTGCTTCTTCATTCACACTGGTGATGGCGAGGACGATGTTGAAGGCATCGTTACCGGTGACACGATTGCTGGCCGCCACACCACTATGATCTCGGAGACCGACGGCGACCTGGGTAAGTACATGGAAACCCTGAAAATGCTGGATTCGCGCGGCAAGGGTGTTCGTCTGCTGCCTGGGCATGGTGCTGACCTGCCGGACATCACTGTGATGACGCAGAAGTACATTGAGCGTCGTAAGCTGCGCCTTCAGCAGGTGAAGGATGCCGTTGCCAAGCTGGGCGACGAAGCTACGGTCGACCAGATTGTGGATGAGATTTACACCGATGTCGATCCGGTGCTGCGTCATGCTGCTGAGCAGTCGACTCGTGTGACCCTGCGCTACCTGCGCGATCACGGGGAGTAATTGCTGGGCTTTGGCTTCGGCTTGGGCTTCGGCCAGTTGCTGGGCTGGTCTGGGCTGGGCTTAATTGAGACTGGGCTGAAGCCGAGCTTGAGTGAAGCTGAGCTTGACTCACCGCATGAAAAGAGCGTGTGACCTGCAGTTTTGCGGGTTGCGCGCTTTTTGTTTGGGCTAGTGCTGGTTGGGGTGGGCTAGTGCCGGTTGGGTGGGTTGGCCTCGTCGGGGCCAGCTCAATCACTTATCGATGAGGTATCCACTTGTCGATGAGCTATAGCGCGCGCATAAGTGAACAGCGCATCGATAAGTGATTGATGCAAGGAGAAATCGGTGAATGGTGCATCGATAGGTGCCGGGAAAGCATCGATAAGTGGCAGAAAAGCATCGATAAGTGCGCCAAACTTGGCCGGCATGCCAGGCCAGCATGCCAGGCCAGCGGGGGAAGACAACAAAAATCCCGCGAGCCTCATGCGTTTCATGCGCTCCTACGGGAACCGAGGATCCAAAAGCAGAGGCTGCGGGATGTGAGTCGTTTGGGCAGCGCCACAAGCGCCACAAGCTAACGTGCGCCACAAGCGCAACAAGCTAACGTGCGCGGCGGGCCAAACGCTCCGTATCGGAGATGAGCACGGACTTGCCCTCAAGGCGAATCCAGCCGCGGTGGGCGAACTCTGCCAGAGCCTTGTTAACGGTCTCTCGGGAGGCGCCGACGAGCTGTGCGATTTCCTCCTGAGTCAGGTCGTGGTTCACGCGGAGAGCAGAACCTTCCTGAACACCGAAGCGATTGGCCAGCTGAAGCAGGGACTTAGCAACGCGACCAGGGACGTCGGTGAAAATGAGGTCAGCCAGTGAATTGTTGGTGCGGCGCAGACGGCGGGCCAGCATGCGCAGCAGCTGAGCTGGAACATCAGGGTGCGAACCAACCCATTCCTGCAGCTGATCGGCACTCATGGACGCGGCGGAAACTTCGGTGACGCAGACCGCCGAAGAGGTGCGCGGGCCCGGGTCGAAGATGGAGAGCTCGCCGAACATGTCGGACGGGCCCATGATGGTCAACAGGTTTTCACGACCGTCGGCTGAGCGACGAGCCAGCTTCACCTTGCCATCAATAATGATGTAGAGCCGATCGCCCGGCTCACCCTCATTGAAGATGGTGGTTCCACGCGGGAAGCGAACCGTCTCGAGCTCACCGAGCAGGGCCTGCACAGCCTCCTGGTCAACTCCCTGAAATACACCGGCCCGGGAGAGAATCTCCTTGACGTCATCCACGGTAAAATTCTCCTGTCTTTGGCCACTAACCACCGTAAATACAGGCCAGCAGCCACCAAATTAACACTCGACTACAGATTGCAGTGGCCAAACAGGAAGAGAAACTGCCCCGTCCCACTAGTCCCACTACTTTCGGTCTTTCCCGGTAACGCCGCTGCCAGCTTTCAAGGCAGGTTCATCCCTGGACGAATTTCACGACAAATCGCCTCTACAGATGCATCCCAAAACTACGCCGTCACCAAGATGTGATAAGCACCACTGTAGCAAAAGAGCCACTGCGCCTGTGGGGAATTCTGGTGAAAAGCCGCTGAACTGTGTATTTATAACTAACAATTCGCTAACGGTGTTCCAAGATGTGGTGGGGCATGACTTCTTTGGTTTTTGACCGAATATGCCCGAGCTGCTACCGGTTCCATCCGCATCCCGGACGAATCTAAAGATTCGGCCCGCGAAAAGTGCGCACGCGAATTGCAATCCGGGGTAGCCGATACACTACGACCATGGATACGACCGGCAAGGCATCGTCGTTAAGCACGCACCAGATAAGCAAACCCCAACCCACGCACCCGCAGGGCTCTCTGACGTCGAAGAAGCGTCGGGCGGTGGGGGCGCATCCGGCGGCGCGGGGGAAGGAGACGCACCTGGGTATGGTGCGGCGCGCGCGGCGGATTAACCGCACGCTGGCGGTGGCGTACCCGAATGCTCACTGTGAGCTGGACTTTCGTAATCCGTATGAGCTCGCGGTGGCGACGATTCTGTCGGCGCAGTGTACGGACGTGCGGGTGAATATGACCACGCCGGCGTTGTTCGCTAGGTACCCCAGCCCGGCCGATTTGGCGGTTGCGAATCAGGAGGAGGTCGAGGAGCTCGTTCGACCGACGGGTTTCTATAGGAATAAGGCTGCGAACATTATCGGTTTTGCGCAGGGGGTGATGGAGCAGCACGGCGGCGAGGTCCCGGGCACGTTGGAGGAGCTGGTGAAGCTGCCGGGCGTGGGGCGAAAGACGGCAAATGTGGTGTTGGGGAATGCTTTTGGGGTGCCGGGTTTGACGGTCGATACGCATTTTGGGCGTCTGGTGCGGCGCATGGGCCTCACGGAGCAGGAAGATCCGGTGCGCGTGGAGCACGAGATGATGGAGGTGCTGCCGCGCGCGGAGTGGACGTGGTTTTCGCATCGGCTGATTTTCCACGGTCGCCGGGTGTGCCATTCGCGCCGGGCGGCGTGCGGGGCGTGCTTCTTGGCGGCGGATTGCCCGTCGTACGGCATCGCGGGTCCGGCGGAGCCGGAGACTGCGGAGAAGTTGATTAAGTCAGACGACAGGGAATGGCTTCTCTACCTGGCCGGTCTTAATGACGGCTACAGTGGGGAGGAACTTTCCGCGCTTGACGACGGGGATAGCGCGCGCAACACCACAGCGACACAGGACTAGTCGAGGAGCACTTTTCGTGAATGAGCAGGGCGGTCATAGTCACAATGGTGGCCACTATGAGGATCGGCAGGCGGACGTTAACCGTTCGGCATCGCTGATTACGCTGCTCATCGCGGGAGTTAGCATTGTGGGTCTGGTGATTTTCGCGATTGTGAATACCACTGGTGGCAATGACGAGGCCGACGGTGGTGGGACCGGATCTGGTGTGAGTGTCGGTGCGGATGGCGCTGGCAATGGTGATGGCGCTGGCAGTGAGGGTGAAGTGGATGGTGCACCGGCAGCGCCAGCGATGTCGAAGGATGAGATCGCGGCGGTAGCGGGTAGCGGCTCGCTGACCAGTGTGCGCTTGCCGCTGTTGGCGGAGTCGGGAGACTCGGCAGGCCAGGACAACGAGGCTGGGCAAGTGGAACTGGTGGACATGGGGCAGGTCGTCGAGGGCAAGCCGACGGTGCTTAATGTCTGGGCGTGGAACTGTGCGCCGTGTCGCCAAGAGCTACCGCTTATTGAGCAATGGGCCAAGGACAATCCGGACGTGCAGGTGGCGACGGTGCATGCGGCTCGCGAGGCGGGGCGTGGCCAGGCCTTCCTGCAGGAAATCGGAGTGAAGCTACCGACCTACTCGGACACGGTCGACGTGGTCGGACCAGCGTTGAATCTACCGCGAGTTGTGCCCATCACCGTGGTGTTTAAGGCAGATGGCACGGTGGCGACTATTCATCCTGGTGAATTCACCGATGCGCAGCAGATTACTGATCTCGTGCGAGGTGCATTGAAGTGACTCAGGGACAGTCGTGGAATCGTGACGCAAGCTCGGGGCTGTATCTGCCGAAGTGGTTGACCAATAGTTTGCCGCCGCACCTGGTCAGCGCTGATCACGACGCGGCAGGTCACGCCAGCAGCGCCAGCCACGCCACAACAGGCCACTCGGAGCAGCAGGTGGCCGGCCGCTCCGCTTCGTCGTCAAGCGTGAAGCGCGCGTTTGCGAAGTTGCGGCGAGACTCCTCGACGCAGGAGAAACCGTTGCGGAATCCGGCGCGGTCGGCGGTGTTGGTGCTGATCAGCGGTGATGCGGAGGCGCACCAGCGGCCGGAGGATGCCAGCGTGGTACTTACGCACAGAGCGACAACCCTGCGTAAGCATGCAGGCCAGATGGCTTTTCCGGGCGGTCGTGTCGATCCCGAGGATGTGGATGAAATCGATACCGCGCTGCGTGAAGCCGAGGAAGAAACCGGCCTGAACCGAGAGACGGTGACGCCGGTGCGGGTGCTGGACTCGATTGACATTTCGCGGACTGGCTTCGCGGTGAATCCGGTGTTGGCGTATTGGCATGCACCGCATCCGCTGCGTGTGGTCGACCCTGCAGAGACGGAATCGGTGCTCAATGTGCCAATTAGCCATCTGACGAATCCGGACAACCGCATGATGCTGGGCTATCACGGCTGGACAGGGCCAGCATTTAAGGTTGGTGACTTCGTCGTTTGGGGCTTTACCGGCGGCGTGCTGTCCTACTTGCTAGACGTGGCCGGCTGGTCGGAACCGTGGGACGACACCAACGTGCAGAAACTTTTGCCGGTGCTCGCGCGTTCCGCTAATGGTGAAAAACTGTCCGTACTGAAGGGAGGCCGACGATGATGCCTGCAATCGCTGTGTTTGACGTTGCGCTGCTGGCGGTCTTCATTTTCGCGCTTATCGTCGGCTGGCAGCAGGGCGCCGTCTCGTCGATTATGGCCATTTTGGGCGTTGTCCTGGGCTTGGTCATTGGTGTGCCCTTGGCGCCGCTAGCTATGGCGCAGGTCGAGAACCAGTCGGGAAAGGTTCTTCTGGGCCTCGGCACGGTGATTCTGTTGGCGTTGATTGGTCATGCGGTGGGAACAGTGGCGGGGCAGTCGCTGCGGAATACCATTCGCTCGCCGCTGGCAGTCGGCCTGGATTCTAGCCTCGGTGCCATCGTGCAGTCCGTGACGGCGCTGGTAGTGACATGGATGATCGCCGTGCCGCTGGCCACCGCCGTGCCCGGGCAGTTCGCCGACTGGGTGCGTGAGTCCAAGGGCATGAACCTCATTGACCAGGTCGCGCCCGACGAATGGAGTGACGGCTTCAGTGGCATCCTCCGTCAGCTTCGCGATGATGGAATGCCCGCCATCGCTCCGCCATTCGGCTACAAGCAGAACGTCCCCGATGAGCCCGCCGACCCCAATGTGATTTCACAAGGTGTCGTCGACAGTATTCGACCGTCCATCGTCCGCGTCTTGGGCGAGGCCCCGCAGTGTGAACGCTTGCTGCAGGGTACTGGCTTTGTCATCGCGCCGGATTTGATTCTGACAAACGCGCACGTGGTCGCTGGCGCCACCACTGTTCGGCTGGAAACCGTGGTCGGCATGGCTGACGCGAACGTCGTGCACTACGATCCGCTTGACGACGTCGCACTGCTCCGAACCACCGACCTACCCCTGGAGCCCATGCAGTGGGCGGATCAGGAAGCTCGTCCGGGCGATGACGCGGTAGTGCTGGGCTTTCCCGAGTCCGGCCCCTTTAAGGCCACACCTGCGCGCGTGACGGAGAACATCATTATTCGAGGCCCGGATATTTATTCGTCGACTCGGCACGAGCGTCAGTCCTATGTTCTGAAGGCAGATGTGCGCCACGGTAACTCGGGCGGCCCACTGATTACGCCGCAGGGCCAGATCCTGGGCTTGGTCTTCGGTGCCGGTGTGAACAATGACCAGACTGGTTACGCGCTGACGCACGCCGAGGTCCAGCCACACATTGATGAGGCGATGGATAACTACGGGGCGATCAGCACGCAAGAGTGCGTGGCGGGGTAAGCGGAAAGTTGTGTGGGGCGCGCCAGCCCCAGCCGAGCCGGAGTCTAAGACCCCTCCGGCAACCAGTGCAGGTGATCCCTGATTGCCTGCACCACAGCCTGAGGTTTCTCTGCCGGCAGGAAGTGCCCACAATCCGGCACAACGCGCACGTGACTCGAGCTGAGCTCCACTAGCGCACGTGGGGTACGAGTGTCCTGCTCGCCGACGAGCAGCACCGTGTGCTCATCGCTTTTCGACGAGCCCTCCACCGCACTCAACCACTTGCGGAAAGCGGCCGGAGCCGGTCGCGTCCACCAATTCATGTGAGCCAGTGCAGGGCGGAGTGCACCACTGGCCAGGCTGTCAGCCATGAGTTCCGCGGTCTGTTTTCCCTCGGAGGTCTCGGCGAACCCCTGCCCGGTGGTGGACATGGACTCGCGCACGATGCGGTCAATAAGCCGCTGCTGGCGAGCCTCAGCCGCCTGCGTGCTGAACTTATTGCGACGCAACTGCGGTACCCGTGGCCGCGAGTCCCACCACGAACGGCGCAGCAGAGGAGCCAGGCTACTGCGGAAGTCCTCCGACCACGGGCTCTTCAACTGGTTCAGCCACACTTTCGGATGTGCAGCACCACAACCAATAATTCCGGAGACAAGATTGGGCTGCCGCGAAGCCAACGTCCACGCCACCCAGGTGCCGAACCCCTGACAGACCAGCAGCGCGGTCGAATGCCCCAACGAGCGAATCGATGAGGCGATGTCCTGGGCCGCCTCAAACGGATCGTAGCCTTGCGGTGTTCGGTCGGACTGACCGTAGCCACGCATAGAAATAGCCACAGCGTGCACGGGGAGGGGGTCTCCCGAGTCGTCGTTAAGCAGTGGCAAAACCTCGCGCCATTCAAACCAACCGCCAGTCGAGCCGTGAATAAACAACACGAGCGGATCGGAGGGGCGGCCGCACTCCGCGATGTGTAGGCGCTGGCCGCGGACGTGAATGAGACGATGACGCCAGGGGCCAGTGAGAGAATCGCGGAGGGAGGTCATGAGGGGAAAATACCTTATCCGAAGGGCTTAAACCGGGACTGAATAAGACAAAAGGGCGAGACCAACAAAGTCCCGCCCAATTTCTTTCAAGCCTTTAGGTGTACATACCGTTCGACTGCGAAGACTTCTTCGCCGACCCCGACGGCACGACCCCCTTCAGCTCCTGCATCGACTCGATGGTCTTCTCCGGCTTGCGGATCGACTTGACCTTCTTCAGACCCAGCAGTGCTGCCACACCAGCGATGACCAGCATCAGAACGAAAACGATGAGGAAGGCAGCCCAGGTTGGCAGCCAAACATCCAGCAGCCAGCCGAGGAAGAAGAAAAAGAAGAACGAGGAGTACAGCGCGACGACGCCGGCAACCGCGAAGAAGCCACCGCCAACTGCGCCCTTCTTAGCCTCGCCAGCAATTTCGGCCTTGGCCAGCTCAATTTCAGAGCGAACCAGAGCGGAAATCTGCGAAGAAGCATTAGACACGAGCTGGCCGACGCTAGCATCACCCGATGCGTTGCTATCCACATCACTCAGCGGGATAGCGGTAACACGCGGTTCGGTGCCGTCGGTAAAGAGACCCTTCGTATCGTCGTTGCTCACGTGTACTTCCTCCTACGCAGATGGTTGGAAAAGATGGTTTGAAACTTTAAAACTGCAGTTACAAACTGCCATACTACCTCTGATTGTGGGTAGGGCGCGCCATAAGGGCGAAAAAGCCAAGAACTCGTTGAAGTTTTTCTCATCTTTGACCATTTCTATATAAGTTTGTCACTTACTTAGCGGTGAAGAATTAGGGTGTGGGATATGAACAATCAGCCTGAGAACGTGCGTGGAGCCGATGGAGTTGGTGCCGGTGCTGGCAATGGTGACGGCAATGGCGCCGGTGTCGGAAAGGGTGGCCTAGCTGGCATGAGCCTGGGTGTGTCCTCCGTGTCGGCGAAGAAGCGCGCAGAGCGTGAGGCAGCGCAGGCGAAGGCATCTGAATCGGGTGCCGGTGGCGCTGACAGTGCTCCCGCCGCTGCTATTCCGCAGCTTGACCCCAAGGACCCCCTCGCGCCCCTGTGGCAACTCGACGGCGTTGCGCACGCGGCTGATGTTGCGGCCAAGGCCATCCAGTCCGTCCATAGGCACAAGGCCAACCTGCGCAAGCACAACGTCACCGGCTCCGAGTCGGTCCTGCGTGGCGCTCGGGCATCGGCGTGGCTAGAAGGCGGCGAGCCATCGCTTCCCGACGACGGCAATATCACCGACCCCGTGCTCGCAGCAGCCCTGCGGGTTGCCGACACCATTTCCCCGGAGTCAATTGGTGAGACCACTCGCGTGTGGCAGCGCGCTCCGCAGCAGGTGCTGGCCAAGTTTGCGCTGAACGCATCGCCCGCAGGTGAAACTGAAGACGGTTCCGAGCCGCGGATGAAGGCCGGCCGTCCGGTCGGTGACGACAAGCTCTCATCCGCGATGAAGGAGCAGCGTCTGCACGTGCTCGGTGACTTCATCACTGGCCGCAGCCAGATCCATGCTGGTGTGCTCTCGGCGATTGTGCACGGTGAGCTGCTGACTCTGCGCCCCTTCGAGTACCACAACGGCATCATCGCCCGCGCCGCCTCGCGACTGACGACTGTCGCAACCGGCCTGGATCCGCGTGGCTTGGCTGTGCCCGAGGTCTACTGGACCCGCCACCGCCAGGAGTATTTCGAGGCCGCAGAGGGGTTTGCGTCGGGAAGCGCGGATGGCCTGCGTGCGTGGATTCTCCTGCACCTGGAGGGGCTGAAGGCCGGTGCCGTGGAAGCACGCGGTATCGCCGAAGCGGTGTAGGCAGGCCGGCTGCTGGATGGTGGGTTAGTCGGCCTTTGACTCGTCGTCATTTTTGCGCAGTGCCAACAACGTCGCACCCGCGCCAAGCGCCAGTGTGACGCCGGCAAGAATTGCAGCATTGCGTTTCGACGGCGCGCGAAACAGCGGGACGGGATTCCGGAATTGGCGCACAGGCCACTCACGTTCCGTCGCAATCTTGCGCAGAGCGCGATCGGGATTGACCACAACGGGATGGCCGACTGCAGACAGCATGGGCTCATCAGTGATGGAATCCGAGTATGCGAAGCATTCGGCCAGGTCGAACTGGTGCTTTTCCGCTATCCGACGCATCTGCACAGCCTTGTTTTCGCCTCGGCAGAAGAATTCCGTTTCACCCGTAAAGAGCCCATCGCGGATCTCCAGCTCGGTGGCCACCACGTTGTAGACACCGAGTGCCTGCGCAATGGGCTCAACAATCTGCCGAGCCGATGCCGAGATAATGAACACCTGATGCCCCTGTGCGCGGTGTTCACGAATGAGCTCCAATGCCTCGGCGTAGATGTACGGCGTGATGTTCTGCTCTAGGGTTTCGATGGCGACCTGGCGCAGCTCCCTGACGCTGTGACCAGCGATAAGGGCGGAAAACTGCTCGCGGGTGGCTTCCATTTGCGCCTCATCGTGTCCCTGCGACATGTACAGGGCATGGCTGAGCGCCATTTGCAGCATGTCTGTCGGCGAAATGATGCCGCGTTCGAGGAATTGCTTGTTGAACGCATATGCCGAGCTCTTGGCAATAATGGTTTTATCCAGGTCAAAGAACGCAGCGACGCGAGAGTCAGCGGTGGCGTGGAGGCCTGCAGCGATTTGGGCATTTTTAGAGCTGCTCCAGTCCGTAGAAGCTTGAGGCTGCGGCGTTGTTGACGCCTTGTTCTCGCCGGTGTTCATAGGCTCCGAGCTTACCCATGGATGTCGGGCTCGGGGAGAGCATTATGAGTGTTTAACTGCTGGGTGGGGGACTGGGGCGATTGGGGCGGTGGCGGTCGTGGGGGCTTGGCGGCGATTGGGGTGCGGCATTTCCTGGGCGCGATTAATCGAGGAAACGTGACATCGAACATATTGGGCATTAAATCCTTTGTAAGGTATTTGCAGATTCCTCGGGATATGTAATACTTGGACGTGGCTGGCCCCTTCTTGTTCTTTTTAGAAACAGACTGCGAGGCCGCCCCGGCTCAATCCCCCCCC
>NZ_PDGU01000011.1:0-328176 GCF_014334955.1 Corynebacterium sp. LK33
CCGACGCCCAGCGCACCACTAACCAAAAGCAAAAAACGCCAGCTCCAACCGGAACTGGCGTTTAGAATTGCGACCCTGACGGGACTTGAACCCGCGACCTCCGCCGTGACAGGGCGGCGCGCTAACCAACTGCGCCACAGGGCCATCATGATTTTTAGTGGTACTCCCAACGGGATTCGAACCCGTGTTGCCGCCGTGAAAGGGCGGAGTCCTAGGCCTCTAGACGATGGGAGCCCGACTTAACGCTGCAAAGAGTTGCCCACTCAGTGGCACACTCCGCGTACACCTGCAGTGTATGAACATTGCATTTGCGCGCGCTCTTGGCAACGTAAAGAACTATAGAGGATAAGTACCCTTTTCCCAAAATCCACGGTTGAACTGGAGTTTCTTACTATTTCCGCGGACGCTACTAGTACTCAGATAAGCTCGCAACTATGGCAATTCCGGATTTCATTGTTCAGCTCCGTGAAAAAGTGGGCCACGCTCCGCTCTGGCTCCCCGGTGTCACGGCTATCGTCATTCGCGATGTTCCGCCGAATGCACCGATGTACGCCTTGCCCGAGGTCTTGCTGGTTCGTCGCTCCGATAATGGTGAATGGACCCCAGTCACCGGAATTATCGACCCGGACGAGCAGCCTCACGACGCCGCCGTGCGAGAGGTAAAGGAAGAAACGGGACTCGATGTCACAGTTGAGGCCCTGCTTGGAACTGGCGCCGTTGGCCCTATCGAACACCTCAACGGCGATGTTTCCTCATATCTGGATATCTCCATGCGCTGCAGTGTTGTTGGCGACGACGTCCCCTATGTCGCTGATGATGAATCCACTGATGTCGGATGGTTCCAGATCTCACAGATGCCACCGATGAAGCCACGCTTCCGCTTGATAGTCGCCGATGCAGTGGCGCAGCTTAAGCACCCGGCGGGCTTCAAGCCACGGATGGGCTACCACAAGCGGGAGAAGTAGGTGCCACAGAGGGCAAATACAGGCAAGATACTACAAAACCCCAGGCTGTTGATGACCTGGGGTTTTGCGTGCTTGTGGGCCCTGCGGGGCTCGAACCCGCGACCTGCGGATTAAAAGTCCGTAGCTCTACCAGCTGAGCTAAAGGCCCGCGCAACAAAATAGCCTAGCAATTACGCGCTTGTTTTTAATAATTGCCCCCACACTTGCGATGGAACCGCTGAAACGCTCGTGGAATAGATGAGCACGCCCAAACGCACGACCAATCCAGCCGGCCGCCCAAAACAGATTCGAAAACGGCAGTTCAGCGTGACACAATACTGTACGTGTTAGATACCTCCACGAGTCCACTCAGCGCCGCCAAGCCCGCCGATGCCACGTCCGCGCACATGCACATCGGCCCCTTTGAGCTCGCTTCCCCCGTGGTACTCGCTCCGATGGCCGGTGTCACCAACGTGGCATTCCGAACGCTGTGCCGCGAGCAGGAGCTGCAGCGTACAGGCACGGTCTCGGGCCTCTATGTCTGCGAGATGGTCACCGCGCGAGCACTGGTCGAGCACAACGAGAAGACCATGCACATGACCACCTTCGCGCCTGACGAAAACCCGCGCAGCCTGCAGCTCTACACCACTGACCCGAAGTGGACCTACGAGGCCGCAAAGATGATTGTCGACGAAAACCTCGCCGACCACATCGATATGAACTTCGGCTGCCCGGTACCGAAGGTCACTCGCAAGGGCGGCGGCTCGGCACTGCCGTATAAGCGCCGTCTCTTCGGCAACATCGTCGCCGCAGCGGTAAAAGCCACTGAGGGCACGGACATCCCGGTGACCGTGAAATTCCGCGTCGGTATCGACGACGAGCACCACACGCATCTCGATGCCGGCCGCATCGCCGCTGAGATGGGCGCCCAGGCTGTGGCTCTGCATGCCCGCACCGCAGCGCAGCGCTACTCCGGCCACGCTGACTGGTCGCAGATCGCGCGGCTGAAGGAGCACATGGTCGACTCCGGCTACAGCGATATCCCGGTGCTTGGCAACGGCGACATCTTTGCCTCCACCGATGCCCGCAAAATGCTCGACGAGACCGGCTGCGACGGTGTCGTCGTCGGTCGCGGCTGCCTTGGCCGCCCGTGGCTGTTCGCGCAGTTGTCCGCCGAGCTGCGTGGCGAAGAAGTGCCGCCGGCACCAACATTTGGTGAGGTCGCGGGGATTATCCGTCGTCACGCGGAACTGCTCGTGGAGCACGAGGGCGAACGTAAGGGCTGCCGCGACCTGCGCAAGCACATCGCCTGGTACCTGCGCGGTTACCCCGCCGGCAGTGAGGTGCGCAAGTCTCTCGCACGCGTCGATTCGCTGGCAACGCTCGACGAGATTCTCGCACCGCTTTACGACGGCCCCAGCGCCCACGCCCGCCCGGAGGACTCCGACGGCGCCCGCGGCCGACAGGGGTCCCCTGCAAAGGTGGTCTTGCCGGAGGGCTGGCTGGACGACCCGGAGGACGACACCGTGCCCGAGGGCGCGGAGATTATGCACTCCGGTGGCTAAGCTTCGGTTCTGAGCGAGTGTTTACATAACTTTACGAGGGGTAATTGGGGGCTCCCCACTAACGCGCGACGTTGTTGAGGATTGCCTACTATGGAACGCATGCGCACTGTCTACCGAGAACAAATGGACAACTTGGCCCACAGCCTGATTGTGATGTGTGACCGAGTTGGCTCCATGCACAAGCTTGCGAACAAGGCCCTCTTCGAGGCTGATTTGGTCTCGGCTGAAACAGTTCTTTCCCAGATTGATTCTCTCGAGGACCTACGCCAGGATGCGGAGCAGCGAGCCTTCGAGCTGTTGGCCCGCGAAGCTCCTGTGGCTGGTGATCTCCGACAGATTGTCAGTGGCCTCTACATTGTCGAGGACATCTCCCGCATGGGCGCATTGAGTGTGCATATTGCCAACGTTGCCCGGCGTCGCCACCCGAACAAGGCACTACCAGAGCCCGTGGAGGGGTTCTTCCGCGAGATGGCCTCCGTATCTGAACAGATGACGCACGAAACCCGTCAGGTGCTCATCGACTACGACGTTGACCAGGCATTGGCCTTGGATAAGACCGATGACAGCATCGACGACATCCACCAGCACCTGTTTACGCTGACCAACGACGATAATTGGCCGCACTCCCCTGCGCAGACAGTGGATGTCACTCTGCTGAGCCGCTTCTACGAGCGTTACGCGGATCACGCCGTCGAGGTTGCCGCCCGGATTATTTACCTGGCCACCGGTTACAAGCGCGATGTCTACCTGGACAAGCTTGAGGACGAACGCGACCAGCGCAGCTTTAACCAACGCCTGCAGGCCTTGGAGCGTCACCTGCGGATGTAGGTTCGTGAAGCTGCAGGCTGTTGGGGGGGGGGCTGGGCTGTAGGGCTGCTGGGCGTGGCTGGGTGTTCGGCTGAGCTGTAGGGATGTTGGGGGTGGCTGCTGGCCTGGGGCGCGGGTTTTAGGCCGGAGTGGAGCCGTTTTTAAGCCACACCAGGCCAAACACTGCCCCAGCCAAACACTGCCCCAGCCACAACACCGCCTCAAACCGAGAAACTGACTAGGTTTATGACACTTTACCGCCTGTAAACGCTATTCACCTGTCATAAACCTAGTCAGTAACTGTTTGTGCGATTACTTTTCGCGTTAGATGTCTGGAGAATGCCGATTCCTATATCGTGTCCATCCCCGCGGCCCAAGAGACAGCCGCTACTCAAGAGACAGCAACAAAAGACTTCTTTGACATTAAATCTGGGGTGACTGCCAGAACTCCCTGATCTGCCCCATCAATGGGCACAACGATTACCACGTTACCTGCGATTTCGCCGTTCTCATACACCGTCTCGAGGGTGTCAAACTCGTCAGGCGCCACCGCCCAAAGCTCCGTTTCGTCCGTGGTTTGGCCACCTGCAGTTACATAATTAATACCAAGCCAGGAACTCTGCCCCTGAGGGTCATTCCCCTTGTACTTTGCAGTAACATGCACAAGTCCGTATACAAACCCCTCTGGAGCAGGGTCATTGAACTGATTTTCCGCCAGAACCTCATCGTTAGCGTTTAGATTTACGCTATCGATAGTAATGGCCCACTGCTCACTTTCGATGGTCGTTCCAATCGGCAACGGATTCTCCCGACTACTGCCCGCAGCACCAGAATCGGAAGAATCAGATTTGCTTCCATCCGGGCTAGAGGCAGTCGTATCCCGATTGAACGCATCATCCACGGCATTGCCTACCGAAGAAACAAATACAATTGGCGCAATGAGCAATCCCAACACAGAAAGAATCAGAGCGATAAGAGCTGGTTTTTTGGTAGTTGCGCGCTGAAACAGTCCGACGACCGATAAAATAAATGCAACCGGTAGCGCCACCCAACCAATAATCAAAGCCCCCGGGATACAACCGAGTAAACCAATAATCGCAACTACAAGTGCAATGTAACCGACAATTGGCTTCGGCGCTTTCTCTTCGGCGATTACTGGCCAAGATTGCTCACCCACAGGGGAAAACTGAGGATTGAACTGCGCGTTTTGCTGGTTATCCATAATTGAATAACTCCTATGTAAATATATTTACCCAGATCCCTCTACAGTTTTCCGGGGGACGCTCGATTGCGTCTTCGGAAGATTACCCCGCCCGATAACAAACAGACAATTCCGCCCCAAAACAAACATTATTTTCACCCCCGGCCCCACACCGAAACAAACAGCAATCTCATAAACTGCAACAACAATAAGAGCCCCGTACCTCGCGTGAACACGCGTGAAGTACGGGGCTCTTTTTGGCTTATTACGGCATACGCAAAGCGTTTAACCGAAGCGACCGGAGATGTAGTCCTCGGTTTCCTTCTTGTCTGGATTCTCGAAGATCTTCTTGGTCGGGCCAACCTCAACCAGGCGACCCGGCTTACCGGTTGCCTCGAGGGAGAAGAATGCGGTCTGATCGGACACACGAGCTGCCTGCTGCATGTTGTGGGTCACGATGACGATGGTGAATTCTTCCTTCAGCTCATGAATCAGGTCCTCGATTGCCAGAGTGGAAATCGGGTCCAGTGCGGAACACGGCTCGTCCATCAGCAGAACTTCCGGCTCAACTGCAATTGCGCGTGCGATGCATAGACGCTGCTGCTGACCACCAGAGAGGCCGCCACCCGGCTTGTCCAGGCGGTCCTTGACCTCATCCCAGAGGTTGGCGCCGCGCAGGGACTTCTCGGCAACCTCCTGGAGATGAGCCTTGTTCTTAACACCGGCCAACTTCAGGCCAGCCACGACGTTGTCCTCGATGGACATGGTCGGGAACGGGTTCGGACGCTGGAACACCATACCGATGGTGTTACGAACAGAGACCGGATCGATCTTCGGGCCATAGATGTTTTCGCCGTCGAGAAGCACCTCGCCAGTGACGTAGGCACCCGGGATGACCTCGTGCATACGGTTCAGCGAACGGAGCACGGTGGACTTACCACAGCCGGACGGGCCAATGAATGCGGTAACGGAACGCGGCGGGACGTGCAGGTCGACGTTCTGCACAGCGTGGAAATCGCCGTAGTAGATGTTGACATCGTTAAGGTCTAGGCGCTTAGCCATGGTCTTTCAAAAACCTTCCTTGAAATAGCGGACGTTAGGCGCCCAGCATTAACTGCTCTTGACGGAGAACTTGGCGGATATGACGCGCGCCAGGATATTGATGAGGGCAATGATGAGAACCAGCGTGAGCGCTGCGCCCCACATCTTGTCGAATGCCGCACCGGTATTACCGGCCTTGTACATGTCCAGCATGAACAGCGGCAGCGAGGACTGCGACTGGCCGAACGGGTTATAGGTGATGATTCGCGAGGTTGCAACCAGGATCAGCATCGGTGCGGACTCACCCATGACGCGGGCGACGGCCAGCATGATGCCGGTGACGATGCCCGACAGTGCGGTCGGGAGCACGATCTTCAAAATGGTCTTCCACTTCGGAACACCCAGAGCGTAAGAGGCTTCACGCAACTCGTGCGGAACGATGCGCAGCATTTCCTCGGTGTTGCGGACAACGATTGGCAGCATCAGCAGAACCAGCGCCAGCGAGACGGCGAAACCGGAACGGCTCATGCCAAACATGACCACCCACATCGAGTAGATGAACAGCGACGCGACGATCGACGGCACACCGGAGAGAATGTCGACCATGAAGGTGGTGACCTTGCCCAGGCGGGAGTTACCTGCGTACTCGACCAAGTAGATGGCGACGAAGATACCGAACGGCACGGTCATGAGAGTAGTAACCAGAGCCTGAACCAAGGTACCGACGATTGCATGCGCAACACCGCCGGCAGACGCACCAACGGTGACACCGCGCTGGGATGCAGTCCACCACTCACCACTCAGCAGTGACGGGGTACCTCGGACGACAAGCTCGAAGAGAACCCACACCAGCGGGACCAGAGCAAGAGCCATGCAGAAGTAAATCAGGACCGTGGAGACGCTGTCCGCCACCTTGCGGGAACCCTTAATCTGGGTGAATGCCGACTCCGTGGTGGGGACCATGTCTGCAGGGCCGTGAGGCGAAGAATCAGTAGTTGAACTAGTCATTGTTACTTCTCGTTTCTTTTCCTACGACCTTGCTACTTCTTCGCAATCATTCGGGCTGCGGAGTTGACCACGAAGGTCAGCAAGAACAGCACCAAACCTGCGGACATGTAAGCGCCGGCCTTGAGGTTGTCATTGAACTCCGGTGCCGCATTAGCAATTGCGGTTGCGAAGGTGGTACCACCGTCGAAAAGCGAGCCACGGAATGCCGAGGACGGGGAGATTACGAGGTACAGAGCCATCGTCTCACCGAGGGCACGTCCCAGACCCAGCATCGAGCCGGAGATAAAACCAGAACGACCGAATGGCAGAATAGCCAGCTTGACCATCTCCCAACGGGTCGCACCGAGAGCCAGCGATGCCTCAATGTGACCACGCGGGGTCTGAACAAAGACTTCACGGGTGGTAGCCGCGATAACCGGCAGAATCATAATTGCCAGCACAATGCCACCGGTGAAGAGGTTTCGACCGGTCTCGAATGCCGGCGAGTTTGGGTACAGGGCAAACATCGGGATAAAGCCCAGCGTCTTAGCCAACCACCCGTACAGACCAGCCAATGCCGGACCGAGAGCCATAAAGCCCCACAGACCGTAAACAATCGACGGCACTGCAGCCAGCAAATCCACGAGGTAACCCAGCGGCTTGACCATCTTCTTTGGCGCATAGGCAGTCAGGAAGATAGCAATACCCAGCGCAACCGGCATAGCCAGAATCAGCGCCAGGATGGAAACCGCGACGGTCACCAGAAACATGTTCGGAATACCGAAGTACATGGCGGAGGTATCCGCCAGGTTCCATCGTTCGGTGTAGGTGAAGAAGTTCGCTTCGTTACGGGACATTGCCGGAACTGCGCGCAGGAGCAGGAACACAGCAATTGCGATGATGGCGGCAGTCACCAATGCGGAAGATCCTACCGCCAGAATCTTGAAGATTCGGTCACCAGGACGAACAACGCCGGTCTGAATGGCTTGCTCTTCCGAGCTCTCGTCGCCGGAGGAATCCACCTGCGGTGCTGAGGACTGCAACAGACTGCTGTCTACAGCCTCCTGCTTCCCTTCAATGGGAGTCGACGAACTCATGATCTCATTTCCTAAGTAGAAGTGATTTGTGCTTCAACGCGCATGAAGACCGATTGGCCTCAGTACCCCTCTACGAGCGGTACTCAATCAACTGAGGTGTCGATATATAAAGCCAACCGGTCTACGTCAGGTTTTCGGCCTACAGCTCAAATCTGCGTGGCCGGCTGAAGTGATCCTCGCGCCAACCGGGTAACGACAGAGCCAACTCTGCTTTCACCCGCGTTGCGCGCAAAGAATTACTTGATAGCGTCAACCGCTGCGGACAGCTTGTCCTTGAACTCACCCTGAACCGGGATGTAACCCAGCTCTTCGAGCTCTGGACCCTGGCCCTCTTCCAGAACAACCTTCAGGAAGTTCTTAACCAGGTCACGAGTCTGCTCGTCGTAACCAGCGGAGCAGACGATTTCGTAAGTGGTCAGAACCAGCGGGTAAGCGCCTTCCTCGTCCATTGCGAACAGAGCGTCGGTGTCAACAACCATGTTGTGACCCTCAGTCTTGAACGTGACGGAATCCAGAGCCTTACCGACGGTGTCGTTGTTCAGCTCAACCGGGCCATGACCGAAGTCCATCTTGGCGATGCCCAGGTCCTTGTCCTCAGCGAAGCCAGCCTCGACGTAGGTGATAGCACCGTCGATGTTGGCGACCTCGTTGACAACACCAGCCGAGCCGTTAGCACCCTGGCCAGTAGCAGTCGGGAAGGACTTGGAAGCCTCGTGCTGCCACTGCTCCG
This sequence comes from Corynebacterium sp. LK33, assembly GCF_014334955.1. Classification (NCBI taxonomy): domain Bacteria; kingdom Bacillati; phylum Actinomycetota; class Actinomycetes; order Mycobacteriales; family Corynebacteriaceae; genus Corynebacterium; species Corynebacterium sp. LK33. The sequence continues at coordinate 8,373 of NZ_PDGU01000011.1, forward strand.
GAGCAGCTGCGCTCAGGAACTTCATGAAGTTATCAGTAGTACCGGACTCCTCAGAGCGGTAGACAACCTTGATGTCCTTCTCCGGAAGATCGACACCTTCGTTGACCTCAGCGATCTTCGGGTCGTTCCACTTGGTGATCTTGCCGTCGAAGATTTCAGCAACCAGAGCCGGGGTCAGAGCGACGTCAACACCCTCGAGGTTGTAGGCAACGGCAACCGGACCGATAACCATCGGCAGGTGCCATGCTTCATTGCCGTCGCAGCGCTTCTTAGCCTCTGCGACCTGGTCCTTGCCGTCCTTCTCCTTCAGCGGGGAGTCAGAGCCAGCGAAAGCAACGGTGCCGGCAATGAACTGAGTCTGACCGGAACCAGAGCCAGATGCGTTGTACGACAGGGTCGAGCCGGTCTCTTCAAACTTGGTGGCAAACAAATCCATGGCGCGCTGCTGCGAGGTAGCGCCCTCGCCCTGCAGCTCACCGGTGACGTCAGCCAGACCCTCAACGTTAGAAGCGCCTTCGCCGCCCTCTTCAGAGCAAGCAGCCAGGGTAAGGCTTGCAACAGCGGCCAAACCAATGACAGATGCCGCACGGTTCTTCTTCAGCACAGTAAATCCTCCGGGGTTTTACACAATGAGTGAAACAGTTCACGTGGAACCGCCACACTCCGGTCCACTGCGCTGAACCTATCTACCGATAGTAACCGGAACCTGTTCAGAACATTAACAATTGGTGAACGGCGCAAGTAATTCTTTATTTATCCTCATTTTCCCTGTAAGAGGCCCTAAAATGCGCCCCTGAAACACTGAGGATTGGACAGCATCTCCTCAAAAACACAAGAATCATTGCCCCCGCGCCAGAGGAAAACCACCTAAAACTGAGATAAAGCTAAGCTCCCCCTCCCCAATAACTCGCCTTCAATCCCCCCCCCAATCGAACCGTCACATCTACGCGCCGTACATCACATCACGGCGGGCCACCTCAAAACCGACCGCACGGTACGTGCGCACTGCCGGCGCATTGTCGCCTTCGACATAGAGAATTACCTTTTCCGCTCCCCGGTTTCGGAGATAGGAAAGCCCAACGTTGGTCAGCCATCGTCCGAGACCACGTCCGCGTGCCTTCGAGCTCAGTCCAATCACATACACCTCGCCAGTTGGCACAGACTCCTCGGCATGCCACTTCGTCCAGTGGAAACCGCAAATCTCCTCCGCACTGTCGCGCGCCCCGGCCACATCCGCAGCAAAGAACACGCCCTCCGGGTCGAACCACTGCACGTTCCGAGCGCGATCGAGTTGTGGCTGCGACCAACCGCCCTGCTCCGGATGCCAGTCAAACGCCTCGTTATTCACAGCCAACCACGCCCGATCCACGGCCGCCTCACCCCACTTCGCGCGTGCCGCAGTCAGGGTTAGCGCTTCAACATCATCGCGCTTATCGACGGCCCCCGCAGCCTTCTCCAACGCTGAGCTCGAAATGGACATCTGCAACAGCTCGCGGATGACCTTGCGTCCCGTCAACTCTGCCAAACGACTGGCACCGGCGACATCACCGTGAGCCCAGACAGGCAGGCGCTCGCCGACCTCAGCATCGATGTGCGCAAGCAGCTTCGCCCCCACTCCTTGCTTACGAAACTCCGGGTCAACAACCATCTCCACAGCATCCGGCGCAACGGCGGCCAGGCCCAAGTAACGGTCGTTCTCAATAATCGCAAAGTGTCGATGCCCGAAAGATTCGTCGTCAAGCCCTCGGACGAAAGCCTCGCCGAACGCCTCCACGCCGTCGGCGGAGTGGGCGTGCTGCAGTAGCGTATCGGCGGCGGTGGTGTCTACGTCAAGCAGTTCGGTTACGTTCATACGCCCCACCTTATACACAGCAGCGAATTCAACACTTCCCCGATGTCGTCTGAGCCAAAAGCGATGGGGTACTAATAGAGTGTGTCCATTTCCCGACGACAGAAGAAGATCGGTGGCTCTATCCTCGCCGTTGCCGCGCTGGTGATTGCCACCGACATGGGCTTCGCCAGCCATGCGGAGTACAAGCTCTCCGAGCATATTCAGGAGACTGCTCAGCTGGAGATGACCCCATACGTCGCCATTGGTGGCAAGGCCTACTTGTCCTCTTTTGTTACGGGAAAATGGAGCTCCGTAACCTCGCGCATCCGCGATGTCGAGGTGCCCGACTTCGGCTTGGTATCTCTGGAGTACGGAGCCTCCAACGTTAAGGTCCCGGCATCGGCGGTGCTCAGCGGTAATTTCCCAGAATCGCCGACGAAGCAGTACTTCACTAAGCTCTCGCTCGACGGTGTCTCTCTGGGAAACAAGCTGGGACTGACAGACTTGAGTATCCAGAGCCTGAAGGACTCCTCCCCCACCGGCGGCTGGGAGACCGAGGCTATCTTCGAGGCCACGCCAGCCGGATGGCAGGGAAAAACCCAGGTTACGGCGAAGTTGCGCATTGTCAGCCGCGACGTGGTCATTACGCCGATGGAGATTATTTCTGCGCCCTCGTCCCCAACGGATTCTAAAAGCCACATCAAACCTGAGCTGTCTGAGGCTGATACGCAGCACATCATGGACACCTTCGCTCTGACGCTGCGGGATTCAGAGATACCGATGGGCATGCCGGCGACTCGCGTGTACGTGTCGGGCGGTTCTATCACCATCGAAGGCGAACAGATTCTGTGCACCGTGTCGCCAACAAACTTCATGCCGCCGACATCCCAGCAGGATGCCGAGGCGTCAGCTCAATCCACGGAGAAGCTGCCGGAGAAGAACTGTCGGGTGCGTCGCTAAGGCCGTCGTCAAGCATCGCCGTTAAGCGTCGGTGCAGCGTTAGCACCATGCGACAACAGCCCATACATGGCCACAAGAGCTTCAGCGGTAGAGTGTGAAGCATGACCGAGAAGAATGGCAGCAACCAGACAGACGCCGCTGCACAGGAGCCTGCAGCTGCGGAAGCCCCTCGCCTCGACGGCAACGAGGCCATCAACCGCGCGGCCGAACAGGCCAAGAGCACCGCTACGCGCAACATCACTGAGCTTGAGGGGCTCCCGATCCCCGACGAGACCGCTAACCTGCGCTTCGGCCCGAATATTCACGACGGCCTGCTGGCACTACTGCCGCTGGTCGGCGTGTGGCGCGGTGAGGGGCAGGCGAACACTGTCGTCGACGGCGAGTACAACTTCGGCCAGCAGCTCATCTTCAGCCACGATGGCGAGAACTACCTGAAGTATGAGTCGCGCATCTGGAAGCTGGACGAAGAAGGCAAGCCGACCGGCCCTGACCAGCGCGAAACAGGATTTTGGCGCATTAACAACGAGGACGAGATTGAGTTCATCTGCGTCCACTCCACCGGCGTCACTGAGATCTACTACGGCAAGCCGGTTTCCGAGCGTGCATGGGAACTGCAGGCAGCCTCCACAATGGTCACTGCTACCGGTCCTGCATCCCTTGGCCCGGGCAAGCGCCTCTACGGTCTGATGCCGAACAACGATCTCGGGTGGGTGGACGAGCGCCTGCGGGATGAGGAGTTCGCTCCCCGCATGTCCGCGCAGCTCAAGCGCTACGCGGGCTAGGTTCTCCCCGCTTTACGACGGGCGTTGTGTGGCCCTACTGCGTCGCCCAACTGCATCAAGCCCCACCGTTTGGCGCCCCAACTGCGTCAAGCCCTACTGCGTCGCCAGCGCCTTGTCACACAGGTCGCGGAATTCCTTTTCCGCGATTGCATCCGGCTGCCGGATGGGTTCACCATCGATGGACTTAACCACGACCGCGATACGCACCGAAGACACTAGCCACACCGCATCGGCGGTGAATAGGTCCCCGGGCACCAGGACCGTCGGGGTGACTTTCCAGCCGCAGTTGGCGGCTGTTTCAAACAGCGCTGCCTGAGTTGTGCCCGGCAGCACTCCTTCACCGGGGTTGGGAGTCAGCAGTTCATTGCCGCGCTGAACGATGATGGTCGATGTTGGGCCTTCCAAGAGCTTGCCCTCTGCGGACGTGAAGATGACATCGTCAAACCCCTTGGACTTGGCATAGCGCAAAGCAGCCATATTAGCTGCGTATGACAACGTTTTCGCGCCGATGAGCGCCCACGGTGCACGGGAGCCAAGGTCGAGCGAGAAACCGCGCTCTGCAAGCATGACCGATACCGGCTTCAGACGGTTTTCCGCCACCTTTTCCGCGGAGCTAGCCAAAACGTAGCCAGTCGGCTCTCCGGTGGACTCGCGACCACGCGAGTACACCCACCGCAACGTCGCATCCCCCTCAATTGACCTATCGCGCAACTCCTGTAGTGCGACCTCGGTAGCCGCCCGCCACTGCTGCAGATCTGGGGTTGGCAAATCCAGCATTAGCGCTGACGATGCGAATCGCTTCTCATGCCGGTCGGTATTACAGGTATGACCACCCCTGACCAGGAGTGTTTCAAAAACTCCGTCGCCGCGAATAGCTCCGAGATCATCCGCGTAGAGGAACGGCTGTCCTGCCTCGACAGCAATCGGGCCGCCGTCTGCAAAGACGTCGATAAGCACTAGAGAAGAAAGCGAATCCGTCATACACACAAGCTTAATCCATGCTTAATTTGAGGATTTCTGGTTAACATGAGGGAGTGAGTGTTGAGTATGTAAGTCCTTTGATGTCTCACGTGGCTGGCGCCGCTGCCCTCGAACTGGGCGGACAGATGGAAGGTTTGGAGAAGGCCTCAGAGAACGCCCCAGACGGAAACTCAGCGAAAACCGTTGAGCAAACCACAGGGCAAGCTAGCGTGGCATGGCACTACGGCCGTCCGCTGGTAGAGCAACGTCACCTGCAGGAGGACTGCGGAGTAGTAGATCGCTCGTATTACCGCGTTATTGAGGTCACTGGCGAGGATCGCCTGACTTACCTCAACACACTTTTTTCGCAGAAGGTCGACGAAGCCGCTCCCGGCACTGTCACTGAAGCACTGAACCTGGATGCAAACGGTCACATTCTCCATCACATGACGTTGACTGTTTTGGACGATTCCGTGCTTATCGACGTGCCCCCTGCCGGCTTCGACTCCCTGTTGAAGTACCTGAACATGATGGTGTTCTGGTCCAAGGTGGAAATTGCTGAGGTAGAACGGGCGATTATTTCCGTCATGGGGCCGAATGCCCCTGAGGTACTGGTCTCCGCTGGCCTCGCATTCCCGCAGGTGGGTAAAGCTACGACTGTGGGACATTCCTACGTCCGGCACCTACCGTGGCCACGCGGCGGGCGTGTGGATGTGCTCGTGCGCCGACAGGATTTAGTCGGCGCTTGGGACGCGTTGGTAGCTGCTGGCGCTTCCCCCGTTGGCCTGATGGGCTGGGAGGCCGAACGCGTAGTCTCCTTGCGCCCAGAGCTGGGAATCGACGTAGACGAGAAGATGATTCCGCATGAGGCTCCGCGCTGGATCGCCTCTGAATTCGACAAGGCTGCCGTGCACTTGGACAAGGGCTGCTATCGCGGCCAGGAGACGGTATCACGTGTCCACAATGTTGGTCGCTCCCCACGAGTTTTGGTGATGCTGCAGCTCGACGGCTCGGCCACCCTGCCGGAAACCAGCGATCCAGTGATGATGGGCAAGCGCGCCGTGGGCCGCGTGGGCACCGTCGTGCAACATGCCGATTACGGCCCGATTGCTTTGGCTCTGCTTAAACGCTCAGCTCAGGAGCGCGAGGGCCTTGTGGTGGGTGACTGCGCCGTGGCCGTCGACCCTTCCTCCATCGACCGCGTTGAGCAGCTGCCGCCGGGCCGTGTGGCCATCAACCGCCTGCGTGGGAAATAGGTAACAGGAAATAGGTAAAGCCACCAGACAGAGTGGTGAAAAAATAACTTTTTCCATTCTTTTTCAGAAAGGACATTTCCCCAGGCCACAGCACATATTGAGTTGTCTGAGCGCGAGGACACGACCCACTATGGGCCTCCCCGCGTAACCCCTTCGTCTAAAAATCGGCTATGGTGTCTTACAGGAATTAACGCAATAAGACATAAGTGGGTCGGCCGTATCCCCGTGCCGCCCCACGGATTACACAAGGGGGTCAGGCCATGGGTCGCGGCCGTGCGAAAGCAAAGCAGGCGAAGGTTGCCCGTCAGCTCAAGTACGATTCACCAGAAATGGATTTGGAACGTCTGCAGCGGGAACTCGTCGGCAAGTCGAACGAGTCCGATCGAGACGACTATTACTCTGACTGGGAGGAATGGGCCTCAGGCGCTGGTCGCGACAGCTAGCGCAAGCTAACCGCTGTCGTATTTTCCGCAAAGCGTTTCTATTTCAATAAAGCAAGCGCCCACCAACGATTCCGTTGGTGGGTGCTTGCTTTTGCTTAGTCGACTGCGTTTATGTTCCGCCGATTATGTTCGGCGGTGGCGGATCAATCCGAGTTACTGACTGCGTTTATGACAAAAATCGCCCGAAAAACGGCTCGAAAGTGTCATAAACTCATACAGTTTCACATTTGCAGCCCGTGGTTTTCTGGGATCTCCGTTGTGCAACCCAGAATCTAGACCGCCCCGTCGCATCAGTAGGCCGCCCTCCACGGCAGACCAGCCGGCCCAGTCCCCGGCCGCCCGTCGCAGTAAACCGACGGCCGGCCGAACCTAGAAGCGCGGGTGGCTGCCGCGCAAAACAGCCCCGTCCTCGCCAGCCTCGCTCTTGCGGACAGTACCCAGCTCCCAAGCGTTGATGTGGCGGGCAGTCAGCAGAGCCAGGGCACGATCGCGGTCCTCTGCAGAAACAATCGCAACCATGCCAACACCCATGTTGAAGGTCTTCTCCATCTCCTCGCGGGAGACGTTGCCGAGCTCAGCAATGGTCTTGAAAATCGGACCCGGGGTCCAAGTTGCGCGGCTCATGTCGGCGGTCAGGCCTTCCGGCATGATGCGAACCATGTTGCCAGCCAATCCACCACCGGTGACGTGGCAGAAAGTGCGGACCTCGGCCTCGTTCATGAGAGCCAGGCAGTCCTTCGCATAAATCTTGGTTGGCTCCAGCAGCTCCTCACCGAGGGTGCGCCCGAAGTCCTCGACATAACCGTCGAGCTCCAGACCGGCCTTCTCCAGGAGAACGTAGCGAGCCAGCGAGTAGCCATTGGAGTGAAGTCCAGAGGACTCCATGGCGATAATGACATCGCCCTCACGCACGCGGTCCGGGCCGAGAAGCTTGTCCTCTTCCACGACACCGACGCCGGTAGCTGAGACATCGTACTCACCCGGTTCCATCACACCCGGGTGCTCTGCAGTCTCGCCACCCAGGAGCGCGCAACCCGCCTGGACACAACCCTCGGCGATGCCGGAAACGATCTCGGCGACGTGCTCCGGCACGACCTTGCCAATTGCAATGTAGTCCTGCAGGAACAGCGGCTCGGCACCGCACACGACCAGATCATCGACGACCATGGCGACCAGGTCCAGGCCAATGGTGTCGTGCTTGCCGACGGCCTGCGCCACGGCCAACTTGGTCCCCACACCATCGGAGGATGCGGCCAGCAGCGGCTTTTCGTAGTTGCCCAGTGCAAACAGGCCGGCAAAACCACCGAGCCCGCCACGGACCTCTGGGCGAGTGGCCTTCTTGGCAATCGGGGCGAATAGTTCAACAGCGCGGTCGCCGGCTTCGATGTCGACACCGGCTGCAGCGTAGGAAGCACCAGAAACGTTCTCGGTCATTAGAGGCTCTCGCTTTAAACTTTCTCCCCCGGGCGGCGTTACTGCCGTATCCGGGAGTATTGGCGGACCAGGAACAAAGCAACGGCTGCACTCCACGGCACCGCTTGCGCTTCGTTCTCGGTTCAGTTCTCGTAGTTCATTCTAAGGAGGTTTCGAGGCTAATTGCTCGTTGCGGCTTTGGCAGCCTGGGCTGCCTGCATCCTCTCCACAGCTGCCGCATTCGGATTGCCCTCCGGCAGCCCCAGTGGGTATTTGCCATCGAAGCAGGCACAGCACACTTCGCTCTTTGCCTGTTCGGAAGCGGCGACCATGCCATCGATGGAGACAAATCCCAGGCTGTCGGCACCAATCGCGGTTGCGATACCGGCGACAATGTCATTCTCATCGACACCGTTGGCCAGCAGCTCGCCCGGAGAAGCGAAGTCAATGCCGTAGAAGCACGGCCATTTCACCGGCGGTGCGGCGATGCGCACGTGCACTTCCTTTGCACCGGCCTCACGCAGCATGCGAATCAGGGCGCGCTGGGTGTTGCCGCGGACAATGGAGTCATCGACCACGACCAAGCGCTTACCGGCGATAACTTCCTTCAGCGGGTTCAGCTTCAGTCGGATGCCCAGCTGACGAATCGTCTGCGAAGGCTGAATGAAGGTACGCCCCACGTAGCCGTTTTTGGTCAGCCCCTGACCAAACGGGATACCCGATTCCTGGGCGTAGCCAACAGCGGCCGGGGTACCGGATTCCGGCACCGGCATCACCAGGTCACCGTCAGCCGGGAACTCGCGGGCCAACTGGCGGCCCAGCTCAAGACGCACCGCGTTGACGGAGCGACCACGGATGTTGGAGTCTGGGCGCGCCAGGTAGACGTATTCAAAAATGCATCCAGCGTGGGTGGTCTCGGCAAAACGCTGCGAACGCACACCGGAAGCATCAATGGTCACCATCTCGCCTGGCTCGATCTCGCGGACGAACGATGCACCGACGATATCCAGCGCGCAAGTCTCGGATGCGACTACCCAGCCACCGGACAGGCGACCCAGGCACAGCGGGCGCACACCGTATGGGTCACGCGCGGCGTACAGCGTCTCGCCATCGGTGAAAGTAAGACAGAAAGCACCCTTCAAACGTGGCAGCAGTGCCATCGCGGCCGCTTCTACATTGGTGCTGCAGCCGTAATCTTCGGGGTGGTCAATCTTGCCGGTTTCGTCGGCAAGCAAAGTGGTCATGATTGCGGAGTCACTGGGCAGCTCGCCCTCTTCACGCAGCAGGCCCTTGTCGACCGCCTCATGGAACAGCGTGAGGTGATTGGTCAGGTTGCCGTTGTGCCCCAGCGCGATGTCCGTGCCGTCAGAGGCCATCTGGAACATCGGCTGTGCATTCTCCCACGCAGGAGCGCCAGCGGTGGTGTAGCGCGTGTGCCCCACCGCTACGTGCCCCTTCAGAGCGTCGAGCGTCTGCTCATCAAAAACCTGGGAAACAAGCCCGAGGTCCTTGAATACAAGAATTTGGTCGCCGTCGCCGACTGCGATACCGGCGGCTTCCTGTCCGCGATGCTGCAGGGCGAACAGGCCATAGTAGGTGAGTTTGGACACGTCTTCGCCAGGTGCCCAAACGCCAAAAACGCCACATTCTTCGCGCGGGGATGTCTCCCCCAGATCGTCGTAAGGCGAATTTGGCAAAAGTTTGGACTTTGGTGCACCTGAAATGTTGGTATCGGCCACGACATTCACACTAATAGCCCCACCCGCCTAGGCACCAATTCAGCATCCCCCCCACGGGCTTTAAGAAATGCGCGCCACCGGCAGATGATTCCCAATTTCCGCCGCGCGCGTGCCCGACATATCGATGTGCGCCTGCACCTGCTCTAACGTGATCATTCCGCACGCGAGTCCCAGCCAAATCTCCGGCGACATCTCCACGACATTGGGCGGCGTACCGCGCGTGTGCCTGGGCCCCTCAATGCACTGGACCGCGACGAAGGGCGGCACGCGCACCTCGACGCTATGCCCCGGAGCCTCTTGGGCGAGCATCCGCACGGACAGACGTACCGCTTTGGCAAGGCTCGCACGGCTTAACGACGACCCCTGCGCCCCATCCGGCCCGATGAAGGAGGCAGCCTCTTGGTCAGATAGCAATTCGCGACCGAGAAGCCGTTGCGCCGCCCAGGGTGCGGCGGTGGAAAGAGCGCTGCGAACGTCGAAAGGCGAGATTTTGGATACCATAACCTCATCCTAGAGTTATGCTTTCATATATGGATACGCAGTCAACTGAAAAAGCTGAACAGGTGCATGCTCCGGCATCACCATCTCTTGTACTCCGTTTTATGGCATCGCCGACCGATGTCATTATGGCCGGAACCAATTCTGTCCACGGCGGCCGTGTGTTGCAGTGGATTGACAAGGCCGCTTACGCCTGCGCGACCGGCTGGTCGGGACGCTACTGCGTGACTGCGTACTTCGGTCACATTCACTTCACTCGCCCGATTCCCAGCGGCCACATTGTTGAGGTGCGCTCCAAGATTGCGCATACCGGCCGCAGTTCCATGCACATCGTCAACGAAGTGCTCTCGGCTGATCCGCGCGAGGGCAAGTTCACCCGCGCAGCTGACTGCCTGGTGATCTTCGTGGCCATGGATGAAAACGGTAAGTCGACTCCGGTGCCGAAGTGGGTGCCGCAAACGGAGGAAGAAGAGCGCGTTGAGAAGGCCGCTCTTTCCCGTTTTGAGCTTCGCCGCGACATCGAGGCCAGCATGCGCGCGCAGACCTACTCCGCGGACTCTTCTGCACCCGAGCTGACCACTCGTTTCCTGGCAAAGCCGACCGATGTTAACTGGGGCGGAAACGTCCACGGTGGCACCGCTATGGAGTGGATCGACGAGGCTGCGACGGCAGTTACCACCAACTGGGCAGGGCGCCAGACCATTTCTGTCTACGCAGGTGGTATTCGCTTCTACAGCCCGATCCACATTGGCGACCTGGTTGAGGTGCGCGCACGCATCCTGCGTACAGGCACGACCTCGATGCACCTGTCGGTGCAGGTCTACTGCTGTGAGCCCCGCAAGGGTGTCGGCGGCCTGCGCAAGGCACTGCATTCGACCATGACGTATGTCGCAATTGATGACGATTTCAACCCGCAGCCGGTACCGCACTTCCAGCCGACGACGGATGAGGACAAGCGCCTGCACGCTCACGATCTGTCACTGAAGGCGTTGCGTGACAAGTACAGCCCACTGCCGCTGATTGAGCGCGAACAGGATTAAGCCGCCTGGCTACCCGGCTTCCTGTTTTTCCACCAGATGGATAGGAACATCCAGCCAATCAGCGCGAAGGTGATGTAGGTGACGTACCGGTCAATCGTCTGCAGGGAGCCCTGGATGCTTGGGCCAAACTTCAGGCCCAAGTACAGGTAGAAGCACTTGAGCATTGCGGCACAGAAGAAGAGGTACACGCCTACTACCCAGCCGCGCACCTTCGCAATACCACCGATGGCCACGACAATCGTGGCCGGAATCGGCGAGAATGGCACAAACGATGCCAGCACACTCAGCCCGATGCGTTCATAGATGAAGTTCTCCATCTTCTTAAACCATCGCGGTGGGTGTCCGCCGAAACTCATCGTTATGAATTCCGTGCCCCACTTCTTGCCCATCCAGTAGAAGAACGGCATGAACTTGATTGTCGAAAGCGCCGCAATCACTACAACAGCGAAGAGGAAGAGCGGCCGGTCCTCGTTTTCCGACGCGAGAATCAGCACCGACAGATTCGATCCTGTCAGCCATGTGTGCAAGAACGTGTACTTGAGCAGCAAAACCGCACGGAACGGGATGATTGCAAAGCCGTACACGGCAACCAGCATCAGCGATGCATAGAGAAGCTTGTCTATTTTGTCCGGCTCACGCAGGAAGCTCGGCAGATCCTCACGAGGGTCGTGCTCGGCCTCGTTACGCATGTCGGGTGAAGTCATGAACCACAGTTTAACTGCACGCCCTCTTCTGCAGCAGGAGCCGCAGACTAGGCCATTACGTACGGCTCAGACGCACTCGCCAAGGACGAGCGCAGCGCCGCCTACTATCCTGAGAAGATATGACCACCGATTCACCCGCGCCTGTGCCCGCACAGCAGCCTCACGCAGCACGGTCTGAGTCTTCCTCACCATCGCTTGACGACGGCCAGGAGAACGCATCCTCACCGAGCATGCTGCAACGTGTTCGCGCCGCTATCCCGCCTGTTTCCATCCTGGTACTGACGGCGGTATTCCTCTTCGCCGGGTGGTTCACGCTCTTCGGTCCTATCAATGTTCTGGCGTGGCGTGGTGGCACGTTCCCCCGCACCGAGGCAGACCGCCCTTACTATCAGCAGGCTCTGAAGGATGTTGCGCGCTATCAGTACGAGGAGCAGCCCTCCCCTGAGGTTTACTTCGGCCTGGCGTGTGGCGCTACTGATGACGACATCCGCAGCGTTATCCCCAAGGTCGGCGAGCACCCGAATTCAGACGCAGACCCAACTGCTGATGCAGATGCCGTCGCCGCCGCTGCTGCCACCAGGCCGGGTTCTGCACCCACAGCTGCGAACCAGACCGCGAAGCTGAATCCAAACCTTGACGCATTCGGCAACACGGTCGACTGCTCCGGTTCCTGGACTGCGCCATTCTTGTCATTCCTGCTCGCGTCCGCGGGTGTTCCGGTCTTTGATACGCCCGAGGATTCGGCTGCCGCAGCCGAGAACCCATGGCTGGTTACGGATGTCGAACAGCTCATGGATGCCTACAAGGCACATGATGCTTTCGTCACCGACAAGGACTTCTCTCCTCAGGTGGGTGACATCATTTTCTACCGCTACCCCGCAGGCCTTGGGGTGCACGCCAACATGGTTGTCGCGGTTCAGGGTGACTGGGTCACCATCGGTGGCGATGAGCTTGGCAAGGTCGGTCTAGCTAGCATGACCCTGCGCAACCGAGGTGGCATCGTGGGCTACGGTGCCACGGGCTACTTCGAGCAGGCACCGCTGGACGCCACCAAATAGCCAAGTTTAAATAGGCAAGTTTTCCTCGATGAGGTCGCGCAGAGCATCGTCGTCAGGCGAGACCTTGGAGCGGAAACGGCCGATGACTTCACCCTCGGGCGAGACAACGAACTTTTCGAAGTTCCACTTCACATCCCCAGCCTCGCCGTCGGCGTCCGGGGTTTCCTTCAACAGCTTGTACAGTGGGTGCGCGCCATCGCCGTTGACCTCCGTCTTTTGGAAGAGCGGGAAGGTAACGCCGAATTCGCGCTGGCAGAACTGCTTGATTTCCTCGGCACTGCCGGGCTCTTGCCCACCGAACTGATTGCAGGGGAAGCCGAGGACGAAGAAGCCGCGGGGTGCGAATTCGTCGAAAAGTCCTTGCAGATCGTCGTACTGATCCGTGAAACCGCACTCCGAGGCGGTGTTGACGATAAGCAGAACGTGGCCTGCCCAGTCGTTCATCGTTGCTTCGTTGCCGTCGATGGTGGTCACTGGGATGTCGAAGAGATTGCTCATAAACCCCACACTAGGGCAGTCCCCCGATAGCCGTCAGAGGTAGCGACTAGCCGACCTGCTCCATACCTTCAAAGAGCTCGCGGCCCAGTGGCACCGAAGAGTGGTTGACCGGCTGCGCACCCCCATCGACCGCCTGGTCAATGATGCCGACAACATCCTGGCGCAGCTTGTGCTCCCGCAGTTTCGAAGCGTTGACGGAGATGCGCACCGCGCGGCCCTTCTCCAGCGAGCGCTGCACCGAGGAGCGCACCGCACGGCGCCACCAACCGGCGCCGCCGAAGCCCTCGCCGATAGCCAGCACGCGAGTCGGATCAACAGCACCAGTGGTCAGGTCGCGGACACCATTTCGGTCCGCTGCCACACGGAAGCCCAGCTCCGGCAGCACGTTCATGGTCTCTGGCGACATGGTCCACTTCGGTGGTGCAAAGACGTCCGTCTCAAAACCCATCGCACGCATCTGGCGCGTTGCGGCGGTCAGGCGCAAACGCGCTTCATGTTCGCTTAACGACGCAAATTCCGCGCCCCGGCCTCGAACTGACTGATCGAACCCCGCGAGAACAATCTCGATGCCGTCATCGCTACGACGGCGGAGCCAATCCAGCACCGCCGGAGCTTCCCGCAACGACCAGTTTTTACCCGCATGCGGCGCTACCAGCAGAGACGGTGTAATACCACGCTGTTCCATCGCTGCCACGAAACGAGCGACGTCGAGCAACGTGCCATCGCGCAAACCCGACACCGACACCAAAAGCGGCGAACCGACCACACCACCGTCAACAGTTACGAGCTCTTTGCCCGCTGGACGAATGACCTGGTCGGTCGTCCGAATCTGTTCTTGCACCCCACTGCCTGCCATGGATTCAACAAAAACAGGCGTATGTAAATTTTTGGTAACGGAGAGGACAAGGCTTGGAGAATACTCAGAAGCCTTTCAAGTAAGAGTTCAAAAAAGCGCCATCGCAGGGCATCAATTCGCGTCTGCAGCGCGGATCATCCCCAATGCACAACCTCATCGAGCGCCAGTCCCTTGCGCCAACCGAACTTCTCCAAGTCACGCTCCGCTGCCAGGTGCGTTACCGGACCAATGCACAGCCAAGCCACCGGGCGCACGGGCGCCTCGACACCGACAAAGTCGGCCAGGAAATCCTCATGGTAGAAACTGACCCAGCCGACGCCGAGCCCCTCTGCCGTAGCAGCCAGCCACAGATTCTGAATAGCCAGCGCGACTGACATGAGGCCGGTGTCATCGACGGTGTCGCGGCCGAGAATGTTCTTGCCGCCACGGGTCGGGTCATAGGTGACGACGATGCCCGTTCCCGAGTCCACAATTCCTTCAATCTGAATCGGATTGAAGGTCTCACGCCGCTCGCCTTCGAGCTTGGCCGCGAATTCAGCGCGGCGTCCGGCTACGTGGTCGGCAAACTGCCGCAGGCGGTCCGGGCTCTGAATGATATGAAAGTCCCATGGTTGGGACAGCCCCACCGATGGGGCGGCGTGGGCCGCCGCCAACACGCGCATCAATCGCTCCCTGTCCACCACTTCTCCGGCGAATTCGCGGCGCACATCCCGCCGCCGAAAAAGGGTGTGGTAGACGGCCAACTGATCGTCGGAAAGCGAATCGGTGTCAAAACCCTGCGCTGCCAGCAGCGTGCGCATATCCATGCCGTTACTCCACCGCACCAGCAGTGTGGACAATCCAGGCGTACTCGAAGGCAGTCTGACGCCAACGTTCGTAACGACCGGAAACACCACCATGACCAGCGGACATCTCGGTCTTGAGCAGGAACTGCCCCGGCTGACCTCCGACAACCTCGCGCAGCTTGGCAATCCACTTTGCCGGCTCCACGTAGAGCACGCGGGTGTCGTTCAAACTAGTAATCGCGAGAATCTTCGGGTACTTCGCATCGGCCGAGATGTTCTCGTACGGCGCGTAGGAGGCCATGTAGTCGTAGACCTCCGGGTCGTGGTACGGATCGCCCCACTCATCCCACTCCACCACGGTCAGCGGCAGCTCTGGCATCAGCATGGATGTCAGGCAGTCGACAAACGGGACCACGGCCTGAATGCCCGCGAACCTATCGCCAGCAATGTTCGCGACCACGCCCATCAGCATGCCGCCCGCCGAACCGCCGAGTGCTACCAGCTGCTCGCGCGTGGTCCAACCGGAATCCCGCAGGTAGTCAGCGACGGCGACGAAGTCAGTGAATGTGTTCTTCTTCGTGGTTGCGCGGCCGTTCTCCCACCAGCCACGGCCCATTTCGCCACCACCGCGGACGTGTGCAATGACAAAGATCATCCCACGATCCAGCAGCGACAACCGGGCGATAGAAAAGCCCGGATCCATCGAGGCTTCATAGGAACCGTAGCCGTAGAGCAGCGTCGGATTCGGCTTGCTCAGGTCCAGATCCGCGCGGTGAATAATCGAGACAGGAATCTGGGCGCCATCGCTTGCACTCACCCATTCACGCTTGGCGACGTAATCACCGCGATTAAACTCCCCGCGAATCTTCTGCTCCTTGAGCAGCACCCGCTTGCCCGAGGCAATATCAATCTGCCAAAGCTGCGACGGCGTGGTGAAGGAGCCGTAAGCGTAGCGCAACACTGGGGTGTCCCATTCAGCGTTGCCGGTAGTGCCTGCAGAGTAGAGCTCTTCGTCGAAGTCGAGCTCGACGAAGTTCACAGCGGACGCTGGCACTGGAGCAGCAGCATCGCTTGTACCAGAGGCATCACCAGCGGAGCCAGCACCATCCTCATCGTAATCCAATACCGCCAGCGCCACACGGCCAATACCGCCACGACGGTAACCAAACGCGATGTGCCCAGCGAAGCAGTCGACGCCCTCAACGCGGACGTCATCGCGGTGCGGAACCAGCTCAGTGAGATCCGAAATGCTGTCGAAAGACCCCGCCGGCACCATGGCCAGTGCGAAGTTCGAACCAGTCATATTGTGTGTAATCAGCCACATATCCCGGCCGCTAATGACGGCGTGGTCGATGTCGTATTCAACACCGGCCTCGCGCGGGCGCACGCAGGTGAACTCACCAGTCGGGTCACTGGCGTCCAGGTACCAAACCTCGGAAGTAATCTTCGAGGAGCTCTCAATAATCAGGTACTTTTCGCTGCGTACCGTGCCGACTCCAACCCAGTAGGCCTCATCGGGCTCATGGAAGACACAGACATCGTCCTCGGTGGAGGTGCCCACGCGGTGACGCCACACGGAATCCGGCCGCCAGGCTTCGTCGACCTTCTGATAGAAGATCCACTCCGAGCCGACCCAGGTAGCACCTGCGGAAATGCCCGCAATTTCGTCGTCAAGCAGTTCGCCCGTGCGCAAATCCTTTACGCGCAGCGTGTAGCGCTCGTCGCCTGTGACGTCGGTGGAGTAAGCCAGCAGATTGCCGTCCGCGGAGATGCTTGCTGCACCAAGGGCGAAGAAATCATGCCCTTCGGCAAGCTCGTTGGCATCCAGGATGACCTGTTCTCCTGGTGCCGGGGCGTCGTCGGCGATGGTCGGCGGAATCCATGCATCAAGACCGTCACCGGCCTCCGCGCGCACACGACAGCTCATCCCGTAGGACTTGCCCTCCTGGGTACGCGAGTAGTACCACCAGCCATTCAGGCGAGTTGGGACCGACATGTCGGTCTCCTGCACGCGCGACTTGATCTCCTTAAAAATCGTGTCTGCGGTGCCATCGAGGTCGGAGGTAAAGGCCTCGGTGTAGGCATTTTCAGCCTCTAGGTATTCGATAACCTCGGGGTTTTCCTTATCGCGGAGCCACTCGAAGTTATCGGTGAAGTCCCTTCCGTGGAAGGACCGAGTCACCGGCTTCCGCTGTGCACGGGGTGCGGGCAAATCCTTTTTTGCAGGCTTGCCGACGGATGCCGAGTCCAAGGTCACTTCGCTCACGCAGGTTCTCCAATCCAATCCGAGAAGCGGCGGCCCGACAGTCGTTCGTAGGCCTCGACGTACCGCTCGCGAGTTGCTTCCACAACACTACCCGGCAGCGCTGGCGGCGGAGTGCCCTCGTCCTTCTTCCAGCCGGACTTGGAGCAGGTCAGCCAGTTTCGAACGTACTGCTTGTCGAAGCTCGGGTTAACCGAACCCTCCTGGTAGGAGTCGGCTGGCCAGTAGCGGGAGGAGTCCGGGGTGAGAACCTCGTCGGCCAGCACCAGGTTGCCGTCGGAGTCGAGGCCGAACTCGAACTTGGTATCGGCCAGGATGATGCCGCGCTTAGCAGCCAGTTCAGCAGCCTGGGAGTAGATACGCAGGGTGGCATCGCGCAGCTCTTCGGCACGCTTCTGCCCCAGGGACTCCACAACAGCATCGAAGGAGACATTCTCGTCGTGCTCGCCCAGCTCAGCCTTGGTGGCCGGGGTGAAAATCGGTTCTGGCAACTTGGAGCCCTCGACGAGACCCTCTGGCAGCTCAATGCCACAGACAGTGCCGTTTTCCTTGTACTCGACCAGACCAGAGCCGGTCAGGTAGCCACGTGCGACGCACTCGAATGGCAGCATGTCCAGCTTCTTGCACACCAGCGCACGGCCGAGGCACTCTTCCGGAATGCGCTCATCGTCAGCCGGGCCAGCCATGTGGTTCGGGAAGTCGATTTCATCGAAGAAGAACACGCTCATCGCGGTGAGCACTCGACCCTTGTCAGGAATCGGGGTCTCCAGAATGTGGTCGAAGGCAGAAATACGGTCACTGACCACAAGCAGCAGAGTCTCAGGGTCAATCTCGTAGATTTCCCGGACCTTGCCCGCGGAAAGATGGTTATACGAGGAAAGTTCAGGTCGCATGGCGATAAAGTCTAAACCCCTATACGCCTTTGCACTCTATTGATACCTCCGGCCACCACCCCAACTAGTGGGGATTGACGCAATTACCGTCGTCAAGCGGGAAAATTTTTGAGATTCCGGAGTGCTGCCCATCGAATTTTTCACAGGTGGACGACGGTGTTTACCCCTCGCCCACCCCGCTCGGTAGATGACTGGACAAAAATATTTCTAAAAACGTGACAGAAAACACCGATACCAGTATTGTCTAAATTTAGTAATTCACGTCACACTTCAAGGATTTTGAAGGGAACAATCACATGGCAGCTCAGGCCAACAATAACTCTCTGCGTCGCGCAGTCGTCGTCGGTGGTAACCGCATTCCGTTCGCTCGTTCTAATAAGGAATACGCTAACGAGTCGAACCAGGACATGCTGACCGCCGCAATCGACGGTCTCGTCGCCCGCTTCGGTATCGGCGGCGAGCGCCTCGGCGCAGTCTCCGCCGGCGCTGTGCTGAAGCACTCCCGTGACTTTAACCTCACCCGTGAGTGTGTCCTCGGCTCCGCACTGGCGCCGGACACCCCGGCTTTCGACATTCAGATGGCATGTGCCACCGGCATGGAAGCCCTCAACTCTGTCTCCAACATGATCAAGCTGGGCCAGATTGACTCCGCCATCGCCGGCGGCGTGGACACCACCTCCGACGCTCCGATTGCTGTCAACGACCGTCTGCGCAAGATCCTGCTGGAGGCCAGCCGCCAGAAGTCCACTCTGGACATGGCAAAGGTCTTCCTGAAGGCTCGTCCGTCCGACCTGGCTCCAGACACTCCGTCGACCGGCGAGCCACGCACTGGCCTGTCCATGGGTGAGCACCAGGCAATCACCACCGCCAAATGGGGCGTCACCCGCGCTGAGCAGGACGAGCTCGCCGCCGCTTCCCACCAGAACATGGCAAACGCTTACGACGAGGGCTTTTTCACTGACCTCGTCACCCCATACAAGGGCGTTTCCCGCGACACCAACATGCGCCCGGACTCCACCCCGGAGAAGCTGGCCAAGCTCAAGCCAGTCTTCGGCCGCGGCCTGGAAGCAGAGCCGACCATGACCGCCGGTAACTCCACTCCGCTTACCGACGGAGCCTCCGCCGTCCTCGTCTCCACCCCGGAGTGGGCCGCTGAGCGCGGTCTGCCGGTGCTTGCCGACGTCGTCGATTCCGAGGCAGCCGCAGTTGACTTCGTCCATGGCGACGAGGGCCTGCTGATGGCTCCGGCTTACGCCACCCCGCGCCTGCTGGCCCGCAACGGCTGGACCTTCGATGACTTCGACTTCTTCGAGATCCACGAGGCCTTCGCCGGCACTGTCCTGTCCACCATGAAGGCATGGGAGGACGAGGAGTTCTGCCGCACCAAGCTCGGACTGGAAGGCCCGCTGGGCTCCATCCCGCGCGAGAAGCTCAACGTCAAGGGCTCTTCTCTGGCAGCCGGCCACCCATTCGCCGCTACCGGCGGCCGCATTGTGGCAGCCCTCGCCAAGATGCTGCGCCAGAAGGCAGACGAGACCGGCAAGACCACTCGCGGCCTGATCTCCGTTTGTGCTGCGGGCGGCCAGGGTGTTGTCGCAGTTCTCGAGGCTCGCGTCTAAAAGCGCACCACCGATAAAGACACTTTTACTTTCAAGGAGAATTTTCCATGACCGATAAGTACCAGGAACTCGTCAACGGTGGTCCGCTCACTGGACTGGCTAAGGCCGCTGGCCTGCCGCAGCCACCGTTCCTGCGCCGCCACAAGCCGGGCGGTCCGCTGCTGAACAACGACAAGGTGCTCGTCACCGGCGAGGGTGCAGATGCAGACGCAGTTGCAGCTCAGCTGACTGAGTGGGGTCTGCAGGTTCGTCGTGGCACCGCCGCTGACGACAAGATTGGTGCCATTGTCCTCGTCGCCACTGAGGCCAAGCGTCCGGCAGAGCTGCAGGGCCCAGTGCTCGCTGCTGCAAAGCACATGCGCAAGCTGGACAAGGGTGGCCGCATCGTCACCGTCTCCCGCGCCAAGGATGCTCACCACAACGCAACCCCGGCCGAGATCGCTGAGAACGCTGTCGCCGGTGGTATCGAGGGCCTGATTCGCTCTCTCGGCCACGAGGTTCGTGGCGGCTCCACCGCCAACGGCATCCTCGTTGCTCCGGGTGTCTCGGTCACCGCACCGTCCGTGATTTCCTCCCTGCACTTCTTCCTCTCCGGCCGCTCGGCCTTCATCGACGGCCAGTTCCTCCGCGTCACCTCCGACGCTGGCGAGATCCCGTCCGACTGGGATAAGCCGCTGGCTGGCAAGGTTGCCGCTGTCACCGGTTCCGCCCGTGGTATCGGTGCCGCTATCGCTCGCCAGCTCAAGGCTGACGGCGCAGAGGTCATCGTCATCGACGTTCCACAGGCGGGCGAGGCTCTGTCCAAGGTTGCCAACGAGCTCGGTGGCCTGGCTCTGCAGCAGGACATCACTGCCGACGACGCCGGCAACGCCATTGCCGATGCCGCTGTGGCCCGCTACGGTCGCCTGGACATCGTCATCCACAACGCAGGCATCACCCGCGACAAGATGTTCGCCAACATGGACGACGCCAAGTGGGGCTCGGTCATCGCCGTCAACATCGAGTCTCAGCTGAAGATGAACGAGCAGCTGCTGAACCACAAGGCCTTCGAGAAGGCTCCGCGTATTGCCACCATGGCTTCCACCTCCGGTATCGCAGGTAACCGCGGTCAGACCAACTACGCCACCTCCAAGGCCGGCGTTATCGCAATGGTCGAGGCTTACGCTGAGGAGTTCGCTAAGCGCGGCGGCAACATCAACGCTGTTGCTCCGGGCTTCATCGAGACCGACATGACCGCTGCTATTCCGTTCGTCAATCGCCAGGTTGCTCGACGCGTGAACTCGCTGCAGCAGGGTGGCCAGCCGGGCGATGTCGCCCAGGCAATCGCCTTCCTGGTCTCCGACCGCGCTCTCGGCGTCAATGGCCACGTCCTGCGCGTCTGCGGTCAGAACATCGTCGGCGCCTAAGCGAAGTCGCGGCTTCCGCATAGGCTCCCGATAAGGAGGAAAGAGGAAAACTTATGGCTAAGACCCTGGATGCCATTCCCAATCTGGTTCCGCTCTACGCCAAGGCAGCTGCTGGTTCGGCGAAGAAGCGCCCGAACTCCACCGAAATCAAGGTCAATGAGCTGGTGGTCAAGGGCGTCACTGTCGATGCCGACCGTGACCAGGACTTCCGCGACGTCGTTGGCGCCCCGAAGTCTGAGCAAGCGTTCTTCGGCCACATCCACGCCCTAATCATGCCCATTCAGATGGAGCTAATGGCTGCGGACGATTTCCCGCTGCCGATGATGGGCCTGGTCCACACCGAGAACACCTACCGCGAAATCTCGCCTGTCACACTCGGTGGCAAGGTTGATATCGCGGTGAAGGTTGCCGCATTCCGCGCTCACCGCTCGGGCACTGAGGTTGTTCTGGAGTCGACTGTTACATCGTCCACATCCGGCGCCACCTTGGTCGAGGAGCAGTCGGTGTACCTGGCCAAGGGCGTTCGCCTAAAGGAGGCGGAGGGCTTCGAAGAGGTCCAGGCACAGCGTGAGGCCATCAAGTCCGGCGCCGAGACCATCAAGCGCGAGCAGTTCAAGGTCCCCTTCCCCACTGCCCAGTGGAAGCTGGCTGGCAACACCGGCCGCAAGTGGGCCAAGGTTTCCGGTGACTGGAACCCGATTCACATCACCTCTGTCTCCGCGAAGGCTCTGGGCATGCCAGCAGCGATTGCACACGGCATGTACACCGCCTCCCGCGCACTGGCTGAGGCACAGGTTCTGCCGGGTCAGTCGTACGAGTTCCAGATTTCCTTCGGTGCGCCGGTCGTTCTGCCGACCACCATCAACGTCGCACTCACCCACACCGGTGACGGTGCAGGTGCTGCTCACAACCTGACTGATAGCAGCTCCAACATCGGCCGTGCAGTCAACATCGTCGCGTGGGATCGCAAGAAGAAGCGTCCGCACTTCACCGGAAGTGTTCGCCCGCTGAAGTAGTTGACGCGAAAGCGCTGTAGAAAACGCCGCGTTTTGGAAAACCAGTCTCCTCATCGACTGGGTCTTTCCAAGGCGCGGCGTTTTTGTTTTCCCAGTTGTGCTTTTGCCCAGGGCACGACTGGAGCCCCTCCGAGAGACACCGCCTCCTCCCCCCCCCGGCCGGCAACCCCGCCACTTTCCCGCCTTGATAGTCAGCTGCTGGATTTTTCCGCCGTTAATGCAGAGTCGCGGCTTTACTTCACAATTGCGTGACTAAGCACTTTCAGCCGCACGTAGGCAACGCCTTGTTGACACCCCATTCACTCCCCTATTCTATGTTCAATCCATTGAACATAGGAGGTAATCGAGTGTCTTCATCATCGAAGACGCCGCTGACTTTCACGGAACTCCCACCGGAGGAGTCACCCCGAATCGTGTACTTCTCCAGTGCTTCTGAAAACACTCACCGGTTCGTCCAAAAGCTGGCTCAACCAGCAGCACGCATCCCGTTACATCCGCGAAAAGACGGAATGATTCGCGTTTGCAGCCCATTTGTCCTGATCACACCGACTTATGGTGGCGGATGTCGGCGCCGCGCGGTACCTAAGCAAGTCATCGCTTTTCTCAATGACGAAACCAACAGGAGTTTCATCCGCGGTGTCATCACCTCGGGCAACACAAATTTCGGCACCGACTTTTGCATAGCCGGAGCCATCATTTCTGCAAAATGCCAGGTCCCGGAGCTATACCACTACGAGTTACTGGGGACGGACCACGATGTGGAAAACGTCAAAGAGGGCCTGGAAAAATTCTGGAGGAGCGCTACTTCTTGAACATCTACAGCTATTCAACTACGCCACCGTCTTTTCGCAAGGACCCAGCTGCCCGCCTTCGGCCAATCAACTGGAACCGAGTGCAAGATGACAAAGATCTCGAAGTGTGGAATCGCCTAACAGCAAATTTTTGGCTGCCTGAGAAAGTCCCGCTGTCCAATGACCTTGCAGACTGGCGGCGTCTCACCGATCTAGAACGCGAGCTGACTATGAAGGTCTTCACAGGACTGACCATGCTCGACACAGTGCAGGCGTCTGTCGGAGAGATTTCCCAAATTCAAGATGCCCGCACTGAACATGAAGAGGCGGTCTATACCAACATCGCTTTCATGCAAGCAGTGCATGCAAAGTCCTATTCTTCGGTCTTTTCAACGTTGTCCAATACCCCTGACATCGACGCTGCCTACCAATGGGCAGTCGGCAATGACATCCTGCAGGCACGTTCAAAAGCTGTGCTCAAACACTATTACGGTGCCGTTCCACTCAAGCGAAAGGCGGCAGCAACGCTTCTTTCGTCTTTCTCGCTTTACGCCGGTTTCTACCTCCCGCTGCACTTCGCATCACGAGGCATCCTGACCAACACCGCCGACATGGTGCGCCTGATCCTGCGTGACAAAGCTGTGCACGGCTATTACTCCGGCTACAAATTCCAGCGCGGCGTAGAAACCTACGACGCCACCACGCAAACGCAGATGAAGGCTTTCGTCTTCGAGCTTCTCGACGAGCTATACCAGCTCGAACTGAGGTACTCCGAAGCTCTATACGAGCCACTCGGGCTTTACGACGACGTTGCCAACTTCATTCGATACAACGCCAACAAAGCGCTTATGAACTTGGGATATCCGCAGCGGTTTAACCATGATGAGACCGCTTTCAAACCCGAGATTCTCGCCGCCCTCACCCCGGGATCAGATGAAAACCACGACTTTTTCTCCGGTTCCGGCTCCGCATATGTCATCGGAAAAGCCGAAGACACCGCAGACGAAGACTGGGATTTCTAAACCCGCGTCTTTCCCCATACATCCTAAGAAAGGAACATTCGCATGACTGCACAGATTTCTATCCTGGTAGGAAGCTTGCGTCGAGCCTCCTATGCACGAAAGATTGCACTCAAGGCAGCCACGTACTTCCCCGATGACTTCAAAGTCGACATCGTCGAGATTCGTGACCTCCCTCTCTACAACTTCGACTACGACGACCCCGCAGTGTCCGATATTGCGACTCCCGCGGAATACACCAGTTTCCGGGAAACCATTAAAGCCAGCGATGGCATCCTATTTGTCACCCCAGAAAACAACCGCACAATTCCTGCAGCTCTGAAGAATGCCGTTGACATCGGATCTAAGCCCAACGGTGATGTGGCATGGAAGAACCTGCCCGCGGGAATTATCAGCCACTCCGTCGGCCGTATGGGAGGTTATAGCTCTCAGAAGAACTTGCGACTCGCGCTGTCGTACTTCGACATGCCGATGCTCGGTCAGCCAGAGGTCTTCCTGGGACAATCGCCAACACTCATTGACGAACAAGGAGAATTCACGTCGTCAAGCACTGAGGACTTTGTTCGCGACTACATCAACAGATTTGCAGACCTAGTTCGCGAGCAGAGCCCACGCCACTAACTGAAATCCCCTAATCAGCGCAGCGTTACTGGGGATATCACCGTATGAAGATTCTTCACTGACTAGGATCAAACGCTGCGTTCTCTGCGCGGTTAAGCGCTCGTCGTTAGGCTCATTTTCATGACTGTTTCTATTTCGGCCGTGATCGCGCTTAACGACGACCCTCGCGCCGCTGCGCGGTTTTACGCCGAAGGTTTTCACTCCAACATCAAGCCCAACTCCACCACGCTCACCATCGGTGGGATGGACTTCGAGCTCATTGAGGACGGGAACCGCCGATTAACCCCCGCTGTGTCTTTTTTGGTGCGATTTGCCCCTGGTCAGGAAAACCAGCTGCGCAGACTGTGGGAGCATCTGATGGCGGGTGATGAAACCATCAGCGGTGGTGCTGCACTCATGCCCCTGACCAGCTACGATTTCTCGCCGCTCTTTGGCTGGTTGGTAGACGGCAATGGGGTCAACTGGCAACTGATGATTAATTCCTTAACCAGCGGGGCTGCAAGCACGGACGCTGCCGCAAAGACAGCGAATCCCGCCGTTATTCCCTACTTCATGTGGACAGGCGACGAACCACAGGCTGCCGCCGCCACCGAGGTATACAACCAACTTTTCGGGTCAGAGAATTTCATGACGCTCGACTCGCCGGGCATGCACAATTTCACCTTCGGCGACGGTGTGGCGATGCGTCTCTCCAGCGATTCTGCCGAAGAGGTCGAAAGCGCCTGCCAAGCGCTTGGCCTTACAGGCGCTGAGGTTGCCGAGGGCACGGAAACCGTCGTCAAGCCTGACCGATTCGGCGTGTACTGGACGCTCTAGAGTTACTTACGGGTCAACGCGATTGTCGCGCCGACGACCAAGACCAGAAGCACCGCCCCCATAGAGAACCACATCATCTTCGAGGAGCCGTCATCCTCGTTTTCTTCGGTGGTCTTCGGATTCTGCTGGCTACTAGTCGGGGTTTCGCTACTTGGCGACTTGTGCGCGACCTGTTCAAAAGCTGGGCCCGGAATCTTCTCGCCGACCAACTCCGTGGTTAGCTGATAAGTCACCGGGACATTTTGAACATCCGCGACATCGTGGGATTTACCGGCGCCCCAACTGTTGTTGAAGAAGACAACGATGTACTGGTCACCATCCAGCCACGCTCTTTCAGCCTCGTAATCGCCCGACTTTTCACTATCTTCGCCGATCCGATTGCGGTAGTTAATCCGGGCCGAGTTACCAAATGTTGTCTCTTCGCCGATCTGGTGTTCATTTACAGGACGGGTTTCCTCGCTACCGGCGAGTTGGCGTGCCGAATTCAGCGTCTTGATATCCAGGCCGGAGATCTGTGCAAGCTTGTCCGCTTCTGGGGCGTCAATGAGTTTGACGGCGCCGCGGAGCTGCTGCCCATACTCGGACTTGATCTTGTACACGTGCGTCTCACCAGGAACAATGTCGGCCGTGACGCTGCTGATGTTGTCGACAGTAAGTTCCGTGGCGTCATCGAACCACGAACCTGGGGTGACCTTCTTAGCCTGATCTGCTTCCGGTGTCGCGGGCGGAGGGTTCAAGCTCTACACACTCGACGAGCTGAACTTCTGGCTAACCGAAACCGGCTTCATGCCGCCACCATCGTGGAAGCGCACCCGCCGCAAAAACCCCGTCGGACTAGGGCGCAACTGCGCCCTATTCGAATCAGCACGCACCTGGGCATACCGCGAAATCCGCCACCACTTCGGCAACCCCGACGGACTCGGCCGCGCAATCCAAACCACCGCACAAGCCATGAACCAACAACTCTTCAGCGAACCACTGTCTACACGCGAAGTCGACCAAATCGCCCGCTCCATCCACCGATGGATCACCACCAAATCCCGCATGTGGGCAGACGGCCCCGCCGTCTACGAAGCAACCTTCAGCACCATCCAAAGCGCACGAGGCCGCAAAAGCGGAGCGGTTAGGCGTAAAGCTGCTCAAGAGAACTGGAGAAGTGCCCTATGAGTGAGGTTTATGCTCGCTATCCGCGTAACGGAAAAACAGCTCGCGCTCTTGCCGAGAAAATGGGCGCGTCTGTTAGAACCGCTCAACGATGGACTAGTGAATCGCGCGAAGACTACCTCGCACGCGCTAACGAGAAGCGTCGCCGCGTCCGAGAGTTACGTGCTCGTGGGCTAAGCATCAGGGCGATAGCAAAACAAACTGGGTACTCCGTGGGAACAGTCCACCGCTACGTATCAGAGTAAAGCCAGATGCTACGTTCTTCTACTCATCATCAGAGTGATTCTCCTTGAGAAAACCCATGAAACTGAAGTATGGGACATCTTCTGTAGCTCGTTGAACGGCTTCGAAAACAGCATCACTAATAGGGTCAATTATCTTGTCACTTAGGTTTAAGACTTCCAGGAAGAAATGCTGAGTAATCATGTACGGACGAAAATTTTCCTGATTACTACCAGGGTCTAATTCTTCAGCAAGCTGATACTCGTCTTCATCGCACTCATCAACTGTGAAATCAGGAAGATCGTCAATTTCGGGAAAAGAAACTTTGAGTTCCTTCTTGAAACGCTCGGCAACCTGGTAAGAGTCTTTTTCAGAGCAATAAACGTAAAGGTCTTCGTAAAAGCCTTGCAGCTCACCATTTGACAAGGAAGAAGGATTGGTCATGCGAAAGTCACTCCGTTCATTAGTAGTCGGGATAGTAAGCCTAGCTTTAACGGGGGCAGCGTTCTCTGTTGCGCCGAGTGCTAGTGCGTATGCACCGAAGCCAGCATCGGAAGTCTTCCTAGCGAAGAAAAAGCCCCCACGAGGAAAAGGCGTCACGCTGAAGTGCGCTGTCGTAAATCTTCGGAATGAAGCAACTGGGCAATACATCTTTGGCAAAGGCAAGGACAGGGGCGCCGCTCAGCGAGATGCAAATAATAAACTGGGGAGGATGAAAGGAAAAGGATTCAAGCTCAAGCACTGCCGAGCAATCTAGCGCTCAACCTACGTTCCGCTTTCATCGAAAGAATCCGGCGCTTCGTTCCATGTGTTACCTCGCCGGCGACATCGCGCGAGCCAACGGCTTAACCGTCGCGCTTGCGCTCTGGCCGCGGCGCACCGCGCTTCCTGCGCGGGCGCACACCAAAAACAACTCCCGCGCTGTCAGCGACAGCCTCAGCCCCAAGCACACGACGAGGATGCGACTGCACCGAGCCTTGATCGCGATCAGCGCCCCGTAGAGCGTTCAAAGCATCCTCCACGCCTTGGAGTGCCAACTCGCGCTGTGAGGCGCTCAGCGTCGCGTCTGAGGCGATTTCTGAGCCAATTTCACGCAACCGCTCGATGTACGAACCACTCACACGCCCAAACCTCCCAAAAACCGGTCAATAGCCCCATCCTGCACGCCGCCCGCGCCACACACGCACCCAGTCCCGACCCTGCCAAGTAACGAAAGTGACCCGCCAGGGTCGACACACCTCTTGCAGATGAGCATCTGCGACTTTTTAGGGACTGCCGCGGTGGTGGGACCGCCTTGCCGAGGGGCCGGTTTAGTGGTCGATGAAGTCGGGGTGCGTAGTGCGCGTTGGGGGCCTCTCGGGGCGCCCAGGGGGAGGAACTCGCTTCGCTCGTGCAGTGAGAAAAGCTCTCCAGGGGATCCCCCCTGGAACCCCGGAAATATCTGACTTGGTTCGCGACGTACTTTGAACACGCTGGGGAGAAATCCCCGAGCACAAAACACCCCTGTGCAAGGATGAGCACCATGACAGCTCCCACCGACCGGCCAGACGGCAAATTCGAGCAGCTATGGCTGCCACTATGGCCGCTAGCGTCGGATAATCTGCGCGACGGAATCTACCGCACCAGCAGGCAAAAAGCACTCGGGAAACGATTCATCGAAGCCAACCCCGATGCGATTTCCAACCTGCTTGTCGTCGACATCGACCACGACGACGCACTCATCCGCGCCATGTGGGATTGCGAACAGTGGCGATCCAACGCAGTCGTCGAAAACCCCACCAACGGCCACGCACACGCCGTATGGGCGCTAGAAGCCCCATTCGCACGCACCGAGTACGCCCACCGCGCACCACTGGCCTACGCTGCCGCAGTCACCGAAGGACTACGCCGCAGCGTCGACGGCGACACCGCCTACTCCGGGCTGATGACCAAAACCCCGAGCACACCTGCTGGACAAGCCACTGGGTCACCAACCACCTCTCCTTGTCGGACGGGAACGCCTCCGGCACATCAGTCAGGTTTTCGTTGGCGAAACGCTTGATGGTCACTTCTGCAGGAATGTCCTGACCTTCGAAGGGGCCTCCTTTTCGGGCCACGGAGAACACCATATTGCCCGACTTACAGTCCCCCTCCGCTCCTCCGGACTGCTTGGTTGTTATCGATGCGAAAAGGGGGCCATTGGAGTCGATGATGCCATTGCCGAAATCATTGGCAAGGAAGCAACTGCTGTCGTCCAAATGCATAGTGAGCGAGAAGTTGCGGACATCTAGGTCCATCAAAGTCGCGCCTGACGACGCTCCCGGCACCGTGGCCGCACTAATTGCAAGCCGCTCTCCCTCAGCGACCGGGACGGAGAAGTACTCAGCACCGTCGCCTTCCTGATTACTGATGCTGCGCTCGGACTCAGGAGTCTTTTCCCGCAGCTTGGTCGAGAACGTTTCCACGTCGGCAGGCACCTGGGGAGCGCTCGTAGGAGCGTCGCCGCCCTGTATCTCTTGCGCGCTGGACTTCGCGGTGCGTGCGGTGCGGGTCGCCAGCGTCTTCATGGACTCAGCCAGCGAATCGGAGTCCTGGGCATCTAGGTACTCGCAGCCTATTGCGCCTGTGCACGCCCTGCTTTGATTCCCGCAAAAGAGCCTACGAGCACCAGCAACATGGAAATAGTGGGCACGACCGCCGAGAGTTGTCTTGTTCTGATCATGTGGTCGGTTCCTTTTCTTCCAGCGTGAAAAGAACGTTACCCGACAAAAGCATCCGCGCAATGGAAACTTATTAGAAGTGCGGTGGCTTTCTAGGGCTCACACAAGCAGCGCCACTCGTGGCGCACTCCGAGCTAGCGCACACGTTCTTCCAGCACCTCTGGATCGACAGACAAAAAGTGTGTCTGATTCTCAAGATAATGACTGGGCAGACACCAAAAATTACGGACTCCACACGTGAATACGGGCTGCAAATGTGAAACTGTGCGAGTTTATGACACTTTCAGGCCATTTTTCGGGCCATTTCTGACATAAACGCAGTCAGTAACTCGGATTGACCCGCCGTCGCTGGCATAAACGCGGTCAGTAACTCGCATTGGGATAAGTAGCAAAAAGGTGCCCACCCGCCGACGCGCCGGTCAACACGCCGGTCGACACGCCGAGCGGGCACACTTTTCGCCTATTAACCAGCTCCCCTTAGCGGGACTCCAACCACGCCAAAATGTCGGCGTAGACCTCTTCTTTATTCAACTCGTTGAGAATTTCATGGCGACCATCCGGGTAGACCTTAAAGCGCACGTCCTTCTTCCCCGCGTTCAGGTATTTACCCACGACCTCAGTCACACAGCCAGCGCCACCCGCCGGATCAATGGCACCGGAAACCACGAAAAGTGGCAGATCATCAGGCGCTTTCTCATAGGCTTCAGACGAATTCGCGTAGTGCGTGCCGACGAGAAGGTCGCGGAAAAAGGCATTGGTGGGAACGAAACCACACTTGTCGTCCGCAATATAAGCATCGACAATCTTGTGGTCGCGGGTGAGCCAATCAAACTTAGTGCGGCGCTCAAAGCCCTTGTTGTAATCAGCAAAGGTGAGGGTGTTGAGCAGCTTGCCCGGCGCGGTAGGAAGAATCTTAGCCAGCAGGTTTGCA
The DNA here is from genome assembly GCF_014334955.1 of Corynebacterium sp. LK33. Lineage (NCBI taxonomy): Bacteria > Bacillati > Actinomycetota > Actinomycetes > Mycobacteriales > Corynebacteriaceae > Corynebacterium > Corynebacterium sp. LK33. The sequence continues at coordinate 38,656 of NZ_PDGU01000011.1, forward strand.
ACCTTCATTCCCGCATCGCCCTTAGCTCCTGGCCACGACACGGTGCCCATGATAATGACGCCGGTAAGCCCCTCGCCGTACTTGGCGATGTAGTTACGAGTCAGAAGCGACCCCATAGAGTGGCCGAGAATATAGTGCTTGCTGCCTGGGAATTCTGCATCAACGTACTGGCGCACTGCGTGGAGGTCTTCGAGAATTAGATTCCAGCCACCGTAGTCAGCGAAGTAGCCCGGGATGCCAGCATCCGTCTTGGTCATACCGTGGCCGCGATGGTCGTGCGCGACGACGGCATAGCCCTGGGATACGAGGTACTCGGCGAATTTAGCGTAGCGGTTGGCGTACTCGACCATGCCGTGGACAATCTGCACCACTCCCTTAGGAGTAATGGGCGCGCCCTTGTCATTTTCTGGGACCCAGCGCAGCACATTCAATGTGGCACCTGGGCGAGAAAGCGAAGTCCTAACAGCCGATGTCACGTCGGGCACCTTTCGCGTAGAGGTTTCGATACTTATCGCTCATCGTACCGAGGAACTTGGCTGCTCACTGGTGGTTTCGCCAACAAACGAAGAAAAACTCTGCCACCAACGTGACAGAGTTTTTCAAAGGTCCTTACGTTTGCGCGTTTCGCGTTTCACGTTTCGCGATTCGCGCGTGACGCACGTGGAGCTACAGAATCTCGCCCGGCTTGTAAGCCGCGGCCTCTGGGTACTTGTCCACGACAGCCTGCACACGTGCAACTACACGGTCAACCTGCGATTCTGCGGCACCGATGAACGCGTGACGGTCTGCCAGAGCGTCGGCAAGCCCTGCGGCATCCAGCGGGAAACGCTCATCTGCAGCGAGACGTTCAGTGAGATTCTGCTCGGCGCCCTTTTCGCGCATATCCAATGCGGTGGCGACGGCGTGCTCCTTGATAATCTCGTGGGCTTCCTCGCGGCCCATACCAGCGCGGACAGCTGCCATGAGGATCTTGGTGGAGGCGAGGAACGGCAGGTAGCGCTCCAGCTCACGGTCGATCATGGCCGGGAATGCACCGAACTCGGACAGGACGGTGAGGAAGGTTTCGAACATGCCGTCCATGGCGAAGAAGGCATCCGGCAGCGCAACGCGGCGGACCACGGAGCAGGAAACGTCGCCTTCGTTCCACTGAGTACCGGCGTATTCGGAGAGCATAGTCATGTAGCCACGCAGAATGACCTGGAAACCGTGGACGCGCTCACAGGAGCGGGCGTTCATCTTGTGCGGCATGGCGGAAGAGCCAACCTGGCCTTCCTTGAAGCCCTCGGTGACGGTCTCATTACCGGCCATCAGGCGGATGGTGGTGGCCAGCGATGCCGGCCCTGCACCGAGCTCGACCAGCGCGGACAGAGCGTCGAAGTCGAGGGTGCGCGGGTAAACCTGACCGACGGAGTCAAAGACGCGGTCGAAGCCGAGGCCTTCAGCGATTTCGTTTTCCAGGGAGGCCAGCGCGGACTCGTCACCGTCAAGCAGATCCAGCATGTCCTGGGCGGTGCCCATCGGGCCCTTGATGCCGCGCAGCGGGTAGCGGGAGATCAGGTCTTCTACGCGCTCGATACCCAGCAGCATCTCGTCCGCAGCGGAGGCGAAGCGCTTGCCCAAAGTAGTTGCCTGCGCGGCGACGTTGTGGGAACGACCCGCCATGACCAGCGACTGGTACTCGGAGGCCTTCTCAGCAGTGCGGGCGGCAACGGCAACGGCCTTGTCACGCACGACCTTCAGCGACTGCAGAACCTGCAGCTGCTCGACGTTTTCAGTCAGGTCTCGTGAGGTCATTCCCTTGTGAATGTGCTCGGTGCCAGCCAGTTCACAGAACTCTTCAATGCGGGCCTTCACATCGTGGCGAGTAATACGCTCACGGGCGGCAATGGAGTCGAGGTCAACTTGGTCGATGACCTTCTCATACGCCTCGATAGTGCCCTCCGGAACCTCAATTCCGCGGGCGACCTGGGCCTTCAAAACTGCAATCCAGAGCTTGCGCTCGAGGATGATCTTGTACTCAGGGCTCCACAACTCCGCCAGAGTCGCAGAGGCGTATCGGTTAGCAAGGACGTTTGCAATCTTCTTTTTCTCAGCCACGCCCTCAAGTATTCCATGACCCCGGCATCCGCGGTTATCTAGGCCATGGGTGACCACGCATTTCTTCCACGCCTTCGTTGAATTTGCGCATCAATCGCACGAACTCCACGAGCTCCGAGTCCTCCCAGTCATGCGTAATGTCATCGACGGTTTTCTTACGCGCCTCGATTTCCCGGTGCAGCAGCTCTAGCCCCTTGTCGGTCGCGCTATGCACCTTCGCGCTTGACGACGGCGCGGGTCTCTTCGCGATATACCCCTGCCGCATGGCGGCGGCCAGCTGGCGGTGCACCGTAGAAATGTCCAGCCCCAGCGCATCGGAAAGCTCGGCGACTGTCATATCCGGCTGCGCTTCCAGTCGTGCCAGTAGTGCTGCGGCGGAGCGATCCAACAGGATGTCCTTGCGATGTGGTCGGTAGCCGCTGGAGCTCACCCGGGATAGCAGCATGTTCTCGTAAACGAGCGCGGCTAGGTCGTCGTTTCGCACGATGGCAGTCAATCCTCTTGTCGCCTATTTGTCGGCCCTTTAATGGGCCTGCGAGATGTATCTGTTTGCTGAACAGCTCCTATTCTAGCGCGCCGCGGATGGGGTTAAGGCCAAAAAAGCGCGTTTGCATCATACAAACCGATTGTTATAATTCGAGCCCTAACTGCATTTTTGCACGATACAAATACCGGAAAGCAGTTTTGCCAAAGCACTAATTCCACGATCGTTTTCAAACGAGAAAAGAGACCGTATCTTCAGCATGACAACGCATACGACCACACAGAACAGGCACAAACAGAACGAGCAGGACGAACAGCACGGGCAAGACAAGCTCTTCTCCCCCGCGTTCATCATCAGCTGGCTGATTAACTTCAGCATGTACCTGGTGTTCTACCTTTCAATCACGGTCATGGCGCTCTACGCCGTCCAGCGCTTCTCCGCCTCCGATGCCGCCGGTGGCTTCGCCGCCAGTTCTTTCGTGGTCGGTGCCACCATCGCTCGCCTCTTTTCCGGCTACTTGGTGGACACCTTCGGTGGTCGCCGAATCATGCTTGGCTCGCTTGCTGTCATCGTGGCAGCCTGTGCCGCCTACATATGGGCCGCATCCCTGCCGGTCCTGATTGCAATCCGCATCATCCACGGCCTGACCTACGCTTTCGCTTCCACCGCCGTGATGGCCGCCGCCCAGACCGCTATTCCGGCTTCGCGCCGCGCCGAGGGAACTGGCTACATCTCGCTCGGCACCACCCTGGCTACAGCGATTGGCCCAGCTCTCGGCCTGGCCCTTATTGGTTCGGTCGGATACAGCGTCCTCTTTGCCACAGCCCTCGGCCTGTCCATTGTCGGACTGGTGCTGGCGCTCGTTCTGCCACAACACAACGAGCCCGCCACTGCGGCAACCAAGGACGAGGCCACCGAGGATTCGTCGGCAAGCGAGACGAAGCGCACGTTTTCCTTCGATGACATCATGACGCCGAGAGTGGTGCCAATCGGCCTGTTCATGCTGCTCATCGGCCTGGCGTATGCGGGCGTGATTACATTCCTGAACCGATACTCACAGCTGAGCGGCCTGGCTAGAGGCGCCAGCTTCTTCTTCATCGCCTATGCGGTGGCGATGATGGCGGCGCGTTTCTCACTGGGACGCCTACAAGATCGCCGCGGCGACAACCCCGTCATCGCCATCGGCCTGGTGTGCTTCACCATCTCACTGCTTGTTCTGGCTTTCGCAACCGCTGACTGGCACGTTATCGCCGCCGGTGCGCTCTGCGGCCTGGGCTACGGCACGCTGATGCCGGCCTGCCAGACCATCTCCGTGCACCTGGCCCCGGCACACAAGTTGGGCACGGGCATCTCGACGCTGCTCCTGCTTGTCGACGCAGGCATCGGCCTCGGCCCGATTGTTTTGGGTTCGGTAGCCGCCACTATGGGATTCGACAAGATGTACGCAGGCCTGGCGGTCGTGGTGGTTCTCGCGGCCGTTTTCTACTGGTTCGTGCATGGCCGCAAGCCTGTTGCGAGGCGCCATCGCGTGGATCTTTAGAACTAATTGGTGTGCAGTCACTTTTCACAGGTGAATATCGCACAAGGAACACCGATAGCAGTGATGTGTCGTGAGTCACCTATACTTTTTCACATGACTGAATCATCCACACCACAGAGCATGATTTCGATTGCCGGGGTGAATAAGCACTACGGCGATTACCACGCTTTGCGCGACATCAATCTGGAAATCCCAGCTGGTCAGGTCGTAGTTGTCCTCGGCCCCTCCGGCTCTGGTAAGTCCACACTGTGCCGAACCATCAACCGCCTCGAGACCATAGACAGCGGCGAGATCCGCATCAACGGCAAACTTCTCCCAGAAGAGGGTAAGGAACTCACCCGTCTGCGTGCTGAGGTCGGCATGGTCTTCCAGCAGTTCAACCTCTTCAGCCACATGACCATTCGCGACAATGTCACGTTGGCCCCACTGAAGGTCCGCAAGATCTCAAAAGCCGAGGCCCGCGAGCGTGCGGACAAGCTGCTCGCCCGTGTCGGCATTGCGGAACAGGCTGACAAGTACCCGGCACAACTCTCCGGCGGTCAGCAGCAGCGCGTCGCCATCGCACGCGCCCTGGCCATGGACCCGAAGGTCATGCTTTTCGACGAGCCCACCTCCGCGCTCGACCCGGAAATGATTAACGAGGTCCTCGATGTCATGACCGACCTGGCCAAGGGCGGCATGACCATGGTCTGTGTCACCCACGAGATGAGCTTCGCCCGCCGCGTGGCCGACCGCATCCTGTTCATGGCCGACGGTGCGATTGTCGAAGACACCGACCCGGAGACCTTCTTCACCAACCCGCAGAGCGATCGTGCCAAGGACTTCTTGGCCAAGATCGTCGGACACTAGGCGGGGCTGGTCACCATGAAGCTTTCACTATTACGAGGAGGCCGGGGACGCAGTCGCAACCAGGGCCGCCGAGGTGTCGTCGGCAAGCGAGTTGCGGCGGCTGTCGTAGCTGTTGCCACGACAATGAGCCTCGCGGCCTGCGGTAGCGGCGGACCCCGAAACCTGCTGGCCGATATCGAAGCCGGGCACGTGACACTGGGTACGAAGTTTGACCAGCCGGGTCTCGGCGAGCGCACCCCGGACCGTGAGTTCGCGGGCGTCGACAACGATGTTTCCCGCTACGTCATTGAGTACATCGCCAACAAGAACGGTTGGGATGTGCCCGAGATGGAGTGGCGCGAGACCCCGTCCGCTCAGCGCGAGACGCTGATTAACAACGGCGAGGTCAACATGATCGCCGCCACCTACTCCATCAACGCTGGCCGCCTGGCTGCCGTCGACTTCGCCGGCCCGTACCTGGTCACGCACCAGGCACTGTTGGTGCGCGGTTCCGAGGGCATCCAGGGGCTTGACGACGTCGCCCCGGGCACTCGCCTGTGTTCTGTATCCGGCTCCACCCCAGCGCAGAAAGTCAAGGACGCTCTACCGGAGGTGCAGCTGCAGGAGTTCGATACCTACGCCGCATGTGCCGAAGGTGTGAAGCAGGGGGTCGTCGATGCTCTGACTACCGATGCAACTATTCTCGCGGGCTTCGCCCAGCGCTACAAGGAGCGCTTCGGCGACGACTTCCGCGTGGTCGAGCTGCGCAACCCCGATGGTTCCTACTGGACCAATGAGTACTACGGCATCGGCCTGCCCAAGGGTGATGATGCCAGCCGTGAGGCCATCAATGAGGCGCTGGAGTCGCTGTACGACACCGGTGAGCTTCAGAAGATCCTGAAGAAGCATTTGGGCGACAAGTTCGAGCTCGACGACAAGCCGGCAATCGGCGATCTGTCGTTCGTAGAGAAGAAGTAGGAAGGGGTGCGAGCAAACAATGAATCCAGAACTATGGAGTGAAATGGGGCCGGAACTGCTTCCGGCTTTCTGGGTAACCATCAAACTGACGATTGCTTCGGCAATTGGTTCCCTGATTTTTGGCACGCTTCTCACCGCTATGCGCGTGAGCCCCGTGGGAATCCTACGTACCCTGTCGACCTGGTACATCAACATTGTCCGCAATACCCCGCTGACGTTGATTGTGCTGCTGGCCTCGATGGGTCTCTACTACAACTTGGGGCTGCTGCTGGCTGCGGAGAATGACTCCTTCATTGTCAAGCAGAACTTCCGTCTCGCGGTGTTGGCGTTTGTTGCCTACACCTCGTGCTTCGTTGCGGAGTCCCTGCGCGCCGGTATTAATACTGTGCCGTTCGGGCAGGCCGAAGCCGCCCGCTCCCTGGGGCTTAGCTTCGGCCAAAGCTTCCGCTACATCATCTTCCCGCAGGCGTTCCGTGGCGCTATCGTGCCACTCGGCAACACCCTGATCGCGCTGACCAAGAACACCACGATTGCCTCGGTAATCGGTGTGGCTGAAGCGTCGCTGCTGATGAAGACCATGACTGAAAACTACGCCAGCGATATCCTGATTATCTTCGGCATCATCGCTGTCGGCTTTATTATTCTGACTCTGCCGACCGGCCTGTTCTTCGGCTGGGCTGGCAAGCGATGGGCGGTGAAGCGCTAATGGCTACTCGCGCAACAGTTCTTTACGACGCGCCGGGCCCCAAGGCTCAGCGGTTCAACCGAACTCTCACCTGGATCGTGGCTGCAATCACCGTTGCGATCCTCGCCTGGGTCGGAATGAAGCTGGCCGACAAGGGCCAGTTCGAGGCGAATAAGTGGTCGTTCTTCCTCGAATCCACCACTTGGACCACGTACATTCTGCCCGGTCTGGTCAGCACCATTGTCGCGGCTGTCGTCTCTATTGTGTTGGCACTGGTTATTGGCGCTCTCCTGGGCGTCGGCAGGCTGAGCCCGATCGCTCCGGTGCGCTGGCTGTGCTCGGTGATTGTCGAGTTCTTCCGCGCCATTCCGGTGCTGGTGCTCATGCTGTTCGCCTACTCGGTGTTCGCGCTTTGGCAGCTGTTTCCGTCGAACTACCTCGGCTTTGCCGCCGTTGTGTTTGGCCTGACCATGTACAACGGCTCCGTCATTGGCGAGACGCTGCGTTCCGGCATCGAGTCGCTGCCGAAGGGCCAGCGTGAGGCTGCGATTGCGCTGGGTCTCTCCCACCGCCAGACGATGGTCACCATTTTGCTGCCGCAGGCCGTCGCCGCCATGTTGCCGGCGATTATCTCGCAGATGGTTATTGCGCTGAAGGACTCCGCACTGGGCTACATGATTGGCTACGTCGAGGTTGTCCGCTCCGGCCGCCAGCTTGGCGAGTACTACGGCGCCATGATTCCATCGCTGGTCGTCGTGGCGATCATTCTCATTGCCATCAACTTCGGCCTGGCCAACCTTGCCGAGCGTATCGAAAGCCAGCTCCGCGCCGGCCGCGCCCGCCGCAACATCATTGCGAAGGTCCCGCATCAGCCTGATGTCGGTGTCACCACCAAGGACCAGGCCAACGTGGATTGGCACGATGAGGACTACAAGGACCTCCGAGGCACCTACGAGTAAAGCTAATCACGGCTTACTGCCGCACTCGCTTTACGACGAACACAGCGACGCCGCCCACGGAAACTACTTTTGGTTTCCGCTGGGCGGCGTTTTTGTTTGGCTACGGCCTTTGCCTTCGCTCTTATCGATGCATTACTCACTGATGGCCACGCTACAGCGCAACGATAGGTGAATAGCGTGGCCACAAGTGCCGGGCATCTTTTGCTGCTTACCCCAATGCGAGTTACTGACTGCGTTTATGACAGCGGCGGCGGGTCGATGCGAGTTACTGACTGCGTTTATGACGAAAATGGTCCGAAAAATGGCTTGAAAGTGTCATAAACTCATACAGTTTCACATTTTGCAGCCCGTAGTTTGTCGGGTTGTCCGCTTTGCTACTTAACGCCGGGTTGTGGAGCTGCCGCAGTTGGGGATTTTACATCACCATCTAATGGTTCCTTTGGAGGTGGCGTCGTTGTTCTTCATCTGGCCTGCACATATGGAGTATCGGGGTCTGTTTCGTGTCACCTAGAAAGCAAACCAAGACCCAGTTACCACTTGCGAGTGCCATTCCGGTGGATTGAATGAAAAATGGCGAGAATACAGGAGTTCTCCTATATTCCCGCCGTCTCCTTTTAGGAGCTAGCAATGCGGCTCGAAAGCCTTGGTATCACTAGTTTTCATTCTGCGAGTGGCGCTTACGAACCGCTAGCAAAATACCACCAGCCAGCAACAGCATTGCTGCGATTCCTAGCGTGCCAGCGACCTTAGCGCCGGTGACAGCCAGAGAAGACCCGCCCTTGGAGCTGGAGCTCGAGGTGCTGCCACCCGAGCTGCTGTGACCCGAGGTATTTCCACTGGAGGAGCTTCCACCAGAGAGGCTACCGCTGGAGGAGCTTCCGCCCTTGGAGCTCGAGCCCGAGGAGCTAGAACCTGAGCTGCTTCCACCCTTGGAGCTGGAGCCCGAAGAGGAACCGCCCTTAGAGCTGGAGCTCGAGGAACTTCCGTCCTTACCCGGCTTGCCTGGCTTGTCATCCGGCTTACCTGGCTTATCGCCCGGCTTGTCGGGCTTACCCGGCTTGTCGGAATCACCTGGCTTGCCTGGCTTGTCCGGCTTGCTTGGCTTGTCACCTGGCTTACCCGGCTTGTCGGAATCACCTGGCTTGCCTGGCTTGTCCGGCTTGCTTGGCTTGTCACCTGGCTTACCCGGCTTGGTCGGCTCAGTCGGCTTGGTCGGCTCAGTCGGCTCGCTCGGGTCCGTCGGCTCAGTCGGCTCGCTCGGGTCCGTCGGCTCAGTCGGCTCGCAGTCGAGCTTGGTGCCCACGCGAATCACACGATCCTGCTTCTCCTTGAGAATCTCTTCAGAAGTTTCCGGCTCGCCCACAAACTCACCGTCCTCGAGATTCCAGGTGTTGGTGATCTCCTTCTCACCAGTGACACCAGGCTGATCCTCAATAACCTTGCCGGCTTCGAGGGTCTCGTCGTACTCGATGATGGTATCGAACGGAATCGGCGCAGTGTGCTTATCCGTCAGCTGGGCCTCACCCTCAGCAGGACCAACCTCGACAATGCGGTCGACAGGATCGCTGATTGTCTCAGACGAATCCTCCTTGGTCGCATTGCCGTCGCTATCAACCGTAATCGTGACCGTGTGCTTGATTTCTCCAGGAGTTCCCTCCTGAACAACCTTGGTTTCACCAGGTTCCAGATCCGGGTTAACGCGAACCAAGGTGTCGAACGGAGTCTTTTCAATCCACGAGTCAGACGTGGTTACCGGCTCACACTTTTCAGTCGGCTCGCTCGGGTCCGTCGGTTCAGTCGGCTCAGTCGGCTCGGTCGGGTCCGTCGGCTCGGTCGGGTCCGTCGGCTCAGTCGGCTCGCTCGGGTCCGTCGGCTCGCTCGGGTCAACAGGAGGCGTCGGCTCGCACTTGCACTTAGTGCCCACGCGAATCTTTCGATCCTGCTTGTCCTTAGTAACGGTCTCCGAAATCTCCGGATCGCCTACCGGCTCACCGTTCTCGAGCTTCCAGGTCTTGGTGATTTCCTTCTCACCGAACTCACCGGCCTGTTCCTCGACAACCCTGCCGACTTCCAGGTTCGGGTCGTACTCAATGAGGGTGTCGTACGGAATCTTCTCCGTGTGCTTATCCGTCAATGCGGTCTCGCGGCCCTTGGCCGGGCCAACCTCGATGATCTGGTTTACCGGGTCGCTGATTTTCTCAGAGGACTCATCCGTGGAGATTTCCCCGTTGTCAGCATTCACCTTAACGGTGTGCTTGATTTCGCCCTGCTTACCTTCCTGGACGACCTTGGTCTCACCAGGCTTCAGCTCAGGGTTGACCCGAACCTCGACCTCGAACGGAGTCTTTTCAGTCCACTCGATGGTCGTGGATGCAGGCTTGTCCTTGGTACCGACCTTGATGATCTTCTTGACCGGCTCAGCCACTCGCACGGTTTCGGTCTTGGAATCCACAACCGTCGAGTTTTCGATGGTCTGGGTCGTGGTGACCTTGTCCTTGCCTAGCTTGCCTTCCTGGACAGTCTCCTGCGTGCCAGCTTCCAGATTCTCGTCGAAGATAATCTCAGTCTCAAACGGGACGTCTACCTCGTACTCAGTAGTGTGAGTGCCCACGGTCTTCGTGCCAACACGGATAACCTGCTTGACCGGCTCCTTGGTGCGCTCAGTGGTCACCTTAGGGTCGCCGGACGGCTTGCCGTCCACAATCTTCTGAGTCGAAGTTTCGACCTCAGTTCCGAGCTGACCCTCCTGATCGACGACCTGAGTACCCTTTTCCAGGGTGTCGTCGAAAACAATTTCAGTCTCAAACGGAATCGGCTTCTCGGTCTTGGTCACCAGTTCCGATGGCTCCACGCCGGGACCATACTCAACAATGCGAGTAACAGGTTCCTTCGTGGTCTTCTCCTCGGTTACCTCAGCCTTGTCGCCCTTCGCGGTGAAGTTAGCAGTAAAGGTCTTCTCACCGTTCTCGCCTTCCTGGACAACCCTGATTTCACCAGGTGCCAGGTCCGGGTTCTCGCGAACCTCGGTCGGGTACGGAATCGGAACCGTCCAAGTTACAGTCTCGGCGCTTTCGCTTTCAGTAACCTTGGTTCCGATGACGACGACCTCATTAACCGGCGCCTCGGTCTGCTCCCACTGGCCGTCCTTGGTCATCTTTTCCTTGCCAGGAACGCCCTTGGTTTCAACCTTGTACTCGCCGGCAGGAATGGTGTCGTCGTACTTGTACTCGACCTTGAACGGGACCTCACGCGTCGGAACGTCGACAACGTTAACCACAGCGTAAGCGGTATCCGTAGAGCCGTCCTCGTAGGTCACGGTGACCGGAATCTTGACCTGGTCACCCGGCTTCGCATCCGCAGGGGCGGTTGCGGTGATCTCGCCATTGTCGTCAATACTGACAGTCCAACCAGCCGGAACTTCGCCCAGCTCGTATGGGTTGTCCTTGGCGACGTTTACGTTATCCGGCTTGTCGAGGTTTAACGGCAGCTTTGCGGTATCCCCCGGGTACACCGTCTCTGTTGGGTAAGACGGATCTGCTTCCCAGGCATTAGTCAGCTTCACGACGGTAGTAACCGGCGTCTGAGTAGCACGACCGCCTGGGGCATTAACCGTCACGGTGACGGTATTCTTGTCGCCCGGCTTCGCATCGGCCGGCGGAGTCGAGGTAACGACACCGGTGTTCGGGTCAACCTTGTACTCCCAGCCGTCAACATTCTGAGTGAGGACCGGCTTGCCGTCTTTCTGTCCGAAGGAGAAAGTAGAGCCCTCCGGCGGACCGTCGACATGATGTTCGACGGACTGACCCGGTCCAGTGGTCTGGACATCGTAGTTTGCCTGCAGGTCACCCTTAATAACGACAACGGTGCCTACAACCGTCTGCGGCTTCTGCTTGCCCTCATCACTGTAGTGCGCGAGGACTGGGACATTAAGAATGTCTCCTTCGTGCGCGTCCCTCGGAATGGTGGTCTTAATCTCACCAGTCTTCTCATCAACGTAGACAGTCCACGTCTTGCCATCCTCGCTCTTAAGGGTGGTCTGGTTAGTACCGTCCTCGAAGGTGTAGCGCGTCGGAGCCTCGTCGGAGGTGTTTCCGCTCAGCCCGCGCTCGGGGAGTTCCGGAGTGAGGCTGACGTTCGCATTTGGCTGACCAGTTACAGTGTCGTAAGTCGGGATCTTGATGTCCACGATGGCCTGGAACTGGACCTCGATCTCATCGGTGGTCTGGTCCGGATAGGTCGCCTTCACCTTTGGAGTGATGACGGTTCCCGGCGCGACAGAGTCGTCCGCCTTCGCGGTGACCTTACCTGTGTCGTCGACCTTGACGGTCCACCCTTCCGGGACAGTGGACGGGTCAATCTCAAACTTGGCCGGGTGAACCGGCTTATGGCCCTTCATGATGGACTTGGTGGTGATCTGAGAGGTGATGTCTTCATTCACCTTGCCCTTGGCAAGACCCGGGCGCACCAGGTCAGTGACCTGGGTATTGTTCGGGTCGACCACGACGAGCAGCTCAAGTTCATCGGTGGAGCCATTCGAGTATTCCACTATGACCTTCGGGCGTGCGAAGGTGCCCGGCTTCGGGTTTTCCGGAGCGGTGACGGTGACGTTGTAGTCCTCGTCCATCTCGACGGTCCAACCCTCGTAGACGTACTTCTCGTCCAGCTCGACCTTGGCCTCGAAGCCGCCGTCACCCTTCTTCTTCACCAGGTCCTTGATCTTATCTGGTACCTGCTTGAAGACGACCTTCTGTGGCTCGGTAGCCAGCGGGCCGGTCGGGCTGTCAACGCCCGAGATAATCGAAGCGTCCTCCTTGTCATACTTCGGGTCGTGGTACTCGGTGTCGTCCAGGGAGAACGCCTTCGAGTCGATGACGTTCGCCTTGTTGTAGCGGGTCAGCGAGTTGGAGCTGTCGAAGGCCTTGGAGTCGCCGAACTCATTGTTGTTCGCGCCAGCAGCCTGGAGCTGGTCAACGGTACGTGGCTTTGCCAGAACGGAGAAGTTCACGTTCTTGTCAGTTGCCAGGTCGGTACCGCGGTACTCAGGCCAGGTGAAGTAGATCTCGCCGGTCGTATCGTCGATACGCAGGTTCTTGGTGCCGCCGGACGCTGCCGGGTCGGTGGTGCCGATGAACTTGCCGTTGCCGTCGTAGGCCTCCACGACCATGCGGGACATGGAGTCATCCGTGCCGCCGTTCTCAACGGCAGGAACGTTGATCTTACCGACCTTGGTTTCCTCACCGGGGACGATAACGTGCTTTTCGAAGCTCTCCCACGAGACCGTGATCGGGTTACATTCGATGTTCTCGCTCGGCCACGGGTTCACGACGGCCGTAAAGCCTACGGATTCTCCCTGGGTGGCCCTAGCCTTTGGGCTAGGATTTTCCTGCTTATAGTCACCCTGCCAGGCATAACGAACCGGGTTCGCGGCAGTGGCCTCAGCGAACTGCTTGACTTTAGCATCGGTCAGTTCCGCGTTGAGGTTCAGGTTTCGCTGTTGCCTAGAGCCATCAATCTTGAGGAATTCGTCGGCCTTGTGTGTGACCTTGTCACCAAGGGTCTGACCGGCATTCATAGCGGGAATTTGAGCTACATCGAGGTAGTTCCCCATAAGGCCTGAATTGGTAAAGCTCCAATCAGCGAACGTGCGGTCCTTCGAGTTATCGAAAGAGACGCTCAAGCCCCACCGCGTTTTCGAGGGGCTGCTCGCAGTTGGCTCAGAGGTATACCAGCTGAAACCAGCCTGGCTGCCCTGCGGAGCGTTCTCCGAGACAACACACGAACCGGCCGGCAGGTCGGAGGCCTTCTGGGCATCCTTCTCCACCGCGCCGGACTTCTCGCGGATGCCACCGGAGAGTTCTGCAGCTACCGCCTCCGGCTGTGAAGAGACAAAATTCGGAGCAACTCCGATTGCACTACCAACTACGGCTGTGACTGTTAGCACAGCCAAAGGAGCGCGTACGGAGCGCTTCTTGAGCACTTCCGGTAATTTCATACGCATTTTGCGTCCTTATCCAATTTCCCTATCCTTACCCACCTGGTACGGGCCCGCTGGCACCTCGCCGATTCTGTTAGCGAGACTTTGATGTTCAACACCTGGATGTTCACCACCCAGAAAGCTCCATAACACTTCAGCATGAACCGTAAAAAGGGCGTTCACCACAGTTTAGCATGCAAAATTAACCCCATATACCCTGGTAATACCCCCAAACACCCCTGAAATTTCGGCGAAAGCAAGGCTTGACAAACTGACACAACGAATACAAAAACACCGCCCACCGAAACTACTTTTGGTTTCCGCTGGGCGGCGTTTTTATTTGGCTACAGCCTTTGCCTTCGCTCTTATCGATGCACTACTCACTGATGGCCACGCTACAGCGCACCGATAGGTGAATAGCGTGGCCACAAGTGCCGGGCACTACTGCGACCGTGCTCTCCTACGACTCAGACTTCGTCCCCGACTCCTCTGGGCTCTCTGATTCCGACTTTTCGCCAGACTCAAACTCACCTTCAACGACCACATCGGACTGAATAACAAGACGTCCCTCTTCATCGTGGGTGTACTCAAAGCGCGGCAGCTCATTGCCCTCTTCGTCGTAGCCCGGCGCGGGTACGGCTTCGTGCTTCTCCAACTTCTCCGGAGTATCGGTCTTCTCCCACTGGCGGGTAACCGGCTTGCGCACTGCCATGTGGTCATCACTCATGCCTTTGACCAAGGAGTACATCATCACAAAGTGGAGGAAGAAGAACGGTACACCGATGACGATCACCGCAGATTGCAGCGCTTCCAGTGCGGTTTCACCAGAAATCAGCAGCAGAGAAGCTGCCACAGCACCAATCATGACGCCCCACAGCACGCGGTAGAAGGTCGGAGCCTTGTTTTCCTCACCGGTAGACATCATGTCCATCACCATCGAAGCGGAGTCAATGGAGGTGACGAAGAAGATCATGATCACAAAGAGCGCAAACACACTGACAAGGGTCGCCAGTGGGTACTGCTCCAGCAGGATAAATAGAGCCGGCGAGGGATCCCCTCCTTCGACGACTGGTTCCGTCAGAATGCCCGGCTGCTCATCTTCCAGTTCGAAGCCAGCGCGGCCGAAGATGGAGAACCACATGATTGACACGATTGTCGGCAGTGCAATCACACCGGCAATGAACTGACGCACAGTACGGCCACGGGAAATACGGGCGACGAACATGCCCACAAATGGCGACCAGCAGATTGTCCAGGCCCAATAGAAGACCGTCCAGGCGCCCTGTTTCCAATTCGGGTTGACGTCGTAGGAGTCAGTCCAGAACATGATGCGCGGCAACGCATCCAAGTAGACACCTGTCGTATCGACGGTCTGGCGCAGCAGCGTCAATGTCGGGCCCATGAGCAGCACGAAGACCATCAATGCCATGGCTGCCCAAATGTTGGCATTGGACAACACCTTAATACCTTTGTCCAGACCGCGGGCCACGGAAATCGAGGCAATCACAATAATGATGGCAATCAGAATGAGCTGCACCATCGAGCTTTCCGGGGTACCGATTACACGTGCAGCACCGGAGTTAATCTGCAGCGCACCCATGCCCACCGATACCGCGATACCGACGACGGTACCGATGATGGCGACGGCGTCGATAAGCTTGCCCGGCCATGAGTAGATTCGGGCACCGAGCAGCGGCGCGAAGATGGAGGAGACGCGCGGCGGCAGGTGACGCTTGTAAATGAAGTACCCCAGCGCGAGCCCCGGCAGCGCCATGATGACCCACATGTGAATACCCAGGTGGTAGATGGTAAATGCCATCGCAGTGTTCTGAGCTTCGCGGCTCATCGGCTCTTGACCGAACGGCGGGTTGTAGGCATGGTTGAGCGGTTCAGCCACGCCCCAGAACATCAGCATGGAGCCAGTACCACCGGCGAAGAGCATGCCGAACCATTCGGCGATGGTGTATTCGGGCTCTTCGTCATCATCGCCAAGCTGGATGCGTCCGTAGCGGGACACAAACAAGCCGATGAGGAAGATAAAGCTTGCCGAGACACCACCGATGAACAGCCAGCCCATGTTAGACGTAACCCAATCGGAAGCGGCCGAGTAGGCATCCCGAGCGGTATCCCCCAGCGCTATGGTCACTGCCACAAAGAGGACAATGAAACCCATCGCCGTCGTGAAGATCAACGGGTCGGTCGGCAGGTTCTTAAGAAAACCGCCCGACTTCTTTTCTTGCGTTTTTACTTGTGGCGTTTGTGTAGATCCCATTATCGGGGTCAGCGCCTTTCACTTCTAGATTGTCTGTCTCAGAAAAGACAGCTCGGAAGACACATTCCTCCCAAGTCGGTTATCTACGTTACAAAAGGAAGCCCAGTCATTCTCAATAACTAAGCCTTTGTGCTGTAATTGCGACTTTTTCCTTCGAGTTCACGCTGGTTTAACTGAACGTCAAAGTGGAAAACCTATCGTTCGACTCCATGCAGCTTTCCCGTCGCAGCGCTCTACGTTTAGGCGCATCCACCGCACTTGCCACTTCAGTCACGCTCGCTCATGCCTCTAGAGCTGCGGCTTCAGCTACACCGGGTTCGCCGTCACTGGCCTCCCCAGGGTTACTGCGTTCTCGGCCACAGCTCACCCACGGCGTTGCAAGTGGCGATATCCGCGGCGACGGCGCATTGATTTGGGCTCGCTCAGACCGCCCCGCCCATATGGTGGTTGAAACTGCTGCAACTGAGAGCTTCCAGAATGCCAAGGTATTCCGCAGCAACTCTCTGTTAACTCCAGATACTGACGGCACCGGACGTTTACGTGTCGTCGGTCTCGAGCCAGGACAGGAAATCTTTTACCGCGTCACGCTCGAAGAGGCAGATACTGGAATCTGCTCTGATCCCGTTATTGGCACCTTCCGTACTGCCCCAAACCGCGCATCCAACATCCGCCTGCACTGGTCCGGCGATGTCGCAGGTCAGGGTTGGGGAATTAACGACGAAATCGGTGGCTACACCGGCTTTTCCACCATGATGGAGCGCAATCCAGACCTATTCATTCACTCAGGCGATACCTGCTATGCCGACGGTCCGCTGGATGAATCCGTCACGCTTTCCGACGGCACTGTGTGGCGCAACCATGTCACTCCGGCCAAATCCAAGGTTGCTGAAACCCTCGAAGAGTATCGTGGCCAGTACTCCTACAACCTCATGGACAAGAACTACTTGGCCTTCAATGCGCAGGTTCCGCAGCTAGTCCAGTGGGATGACCACGAAACAGTCAACAACTGGTACCCCAACGAAGTCCTAGACGATGATCGCTATACCGAGCGCGATGTCAACACCCTGGCCAAGCGTGCCTACCAAGCCTTCCATGAGTGGCAGCCAATTGATCAGCAAATGGCTGTAGATGGGCGCGTCTACCGCAAGGTTTCCTACGGCCCGTTGCTAGACATCTTCATTCTGGATATGCGCAGTTACAAGGGAGAAAACACTTCCAATAATCCGCGCTCGACAACCGAAGAACCAATCCTTGGCGAAAAGCAGACCAACTGGTTAATCGACTCCCTCAAGGACTCCCGCGCGACGTGGAAGATTGTTGCTAATGACCTACCGCTTGGAATCATCGTCCCCGACGGCGACGATGGTGACCAAGAAAGCGTATCCAATGGTGCCGCCGGTGCACCTGCAGGACGTGAACGTGAAATCGCCCGCCTGCTCAGCGCCATTAAAGATGTTTCAAATGTCGTCTGGCTCACCGCCGATGTGCACTACACCGCGGCTCACCACTACAGCCCAGAGCGCGCACAGTTCACCGACTTCGCACCCTTCTGGGAATTCGTCTCCGGTCCTCTCCACGCGGGCGCTTTCGGCCCCAACGAAATGGACTCGACCTTCGGGCCGAAGGTGGAGTACGTCCACGCACCGGGTAAAGACAATGCCAACGCCGACCCCACACAGGACTTCCAGCACTTCGGCGAAGTCGATATCGACGGCGACTCACGCGAGATGACCGTCCGTCTGCTCACCACTCGTGGCACCGAGTTGTGGTCGACAACGCTGAAGCCGCAGGCGTAGGCACACTGTTCAACAGCGCGTGGCGGTAGCCACTAATTAGTGCGTTCCGCCACGCTTTACGACGGTCTCCTGCCCCGCAGCCTGCCAGGCCACAATGCCCCCGTCCAGATTGATGAGCTCCGGTATGGCGCCATCAGCCTCAATCTCGCTGGCCAACAGCTCAATTGCCTGTTGCGAGCGGGCACCCGAGTGGCAGTGAATCAGAACTCGTGGGTAGTTCGACTGGAGGTTCCGCTCAGCCCACGCTTCGCGAATCGCAGCCCACCCACGGCTGCGAATGTCGCCGAGTGGCACAAGCACAGATCCGGCAATGGCAGCCTCCGCGTGTTCTTCAGGCTCGCGTACATCGATGAGAGGCACACCCTCGGCAAGAAGCTCGTGCGCCGTGTTGGGGCCAATGCTGCGCATGCTCTGCGCCGGGGCCTCCTCGTCCTCGGTCCACGAAGCTGCGCACACCTGCGCAATTTCGGTCAAGTCGGAAACGGGTTCGCGCTCCGGGTCGGCCGCAAAGGACAGTGTGCGGGTGGTTGCCTCCAGGGCGTCGATAAGCACGAGTTTGCCGACGGCGACCTTGCCGACACCGGTGAGCACCTTGATAGCTTCGACGACCATCATGGAGCCGATTTGTCCGACCATTGCGCCGAGGACACCGCCTGCGGCGCACGACGGCACGGAGCCGGGGTCGGGGATGTCGGGGTAAAGATCGCGAAGCATGGGGCCGTGGCCAGGCCAGAAGACGGACAGTTGCCCTGCGAACTGCAGGATTGTGGCCCAGACCAGCGGCGTTCCGGTCAGCTCCGCGGCATCGGAGGACAGGTAGCGCGTGGCGAAGTTGTCCGCGCCGTCGAGCACTACATCGTGAGTGGCGAAGAGCTCCTCAGCATTGTCGACGCTTAACCTGCCGACGATTGCGGTCACCGATGCCTCGGAGTCAAGGCGCCGCACGGCATCCGCGGCAGATTCGGCCTTCGGGCGACCAATATCGGACTCACGGTGAATGACCTGGCGCTGAAGATTGGACTCGTCGACCACGTCATCGTCAATGATGGTGATGTGCCCGACCCCTGCCCCGGCCAGGTACAACAGCGCAGGCGATCCCAAGCCGCCAGCTCCGATAACGAGGACGCGGGAGGCTCGCAAAGTTCGCTGACCCTCGGCACCAAAGCCCGGCAATGTTAGGTGCCGTGCGTACCGGCGCAGGTCGCGGTCCGAAAAATTGACACCCTGCTCCGCCATTACAGAGAATCCTGCTCGCGTGCGCCGCTGACGCGCTCAGTGATGATTCCCTCAAACGACGAGCTCGCCTGGGCCAGTCGACGCCGTGGGATGCGACCCGACTCGCGAGCAGTCAGGCCTGCCTCAACGCCGAAGCGCATCGCTGTGGCCATGCCCACCGGATCATGTGCACGGGTCACTGCGGATGCCAACAGCACTGCATCGCAGCCAAGCTCCATCGCCTGAGCTGCCTCAGACGCGGTACCGATGCCCGCATCCAGGATGATGGGCACATTCGCGCGGTCCACAATCAGCTCGATGTTGTGTGGGTTAAGAATTCCCAGGCCAGTACCAATAGGCGAACCCGCCGGCATGACAGCTGCACAGCCCAGATCCTCCAGCCGCTTGGCCAGCGCCGGATCGTCGTTGGTGTAAGCGAAGACGACGAAGTCGTCAGCTACCAACTGCTCCGCTGCCGCAACCAGCTCGACCGGGTCCGGCAGCAGCGTGTCCTCGTCGGCGATGACCTCGAGCTTCAGCAGGTTGGTTTCCAGCGCCTCGCGGGCCAACTGCGCAGTCAGCACCGCGTCACGAGCGGTATAGCACCCCGCAGTATTCGGCAGCGCCGCAATATTGTTGCGCTGCAAAATCTCAAAAACGTTCTGCTTCGTGCCGGGCGTAAAACGGCGCATCGCCACCGTAGTCAGCTCGGTGCCCGAAGCCACCAGCGCGCGCTCCAGCGTATCCATGCTGGTCGCACCGCCAGTTCCCATAATCAGACGGGAGTTCAACTCCAGCCCGCCAATGCGCAGCGGTTCGCGTGTAAGTCCGCTCGCCGCCCCGGTTTCGTTTGCCTGTGCGGACATATTTGCTTGTGCGGAATTCTCGGTCATCTCTAGCCTCCCTGAACTGCTGTCACGATGTCGATGGCACCTGCCACGGGCGTGCTCGCCCACTTGGCTCGCGGGATTACCGCACCGTCCACGGCTACCGCGATTCCCAGGCGGGTGCCGTCCGCGGCGGTGCCGTCGTCGTTAAGCG
The DNA here is from genome assembly GCF_014334955.1 of Corynebacterium sp. LK33. NCBI lineage: Bacteria > Bacillati > Actinomycetota > Actinomycetes > Mycobacteriales > Corynebacteriaceae > Corynebacterium > Corynebacterium sp. LK33. The sequence goes on from NZ_PDGU01000011.1 coordinate 58,525, forward strand.
CGTGCCCCGTATGCTTTGCGACGAGATCTGCGACCATCTCCCCCTCAGCCGGTGTGTAGCCTTCGCCATTGAGTGTTGTGGTGGACATAAGCGAGCCTCCTCTAATCGCTGAAGCGGAATGGATTGACGGCGGAAAGAAGCGCCGGGTCGTTGTCAGTTTCTCGACCTGCGACGACATCGGCCGTGAGCTTGGAACCGATGGCCGTAAGCAGAATGCCGTGACGGAAGTAGCCGGTGGACACGGTCAATCCAGGAACCACGCGGCCAATCATGGGGACATCGTCCGGGGAGCCAGGCCGGGCGCGGGCGGTCATCTCGTAGATTTCGCAGTCGAGAATGCCGGGCACCAGGCGGTATGCGTCGCGGAGTAGCTGGTGGACTCCTTCGGCGGAGACACCGGTCAGGTCATCTTCACGCGAGGTTGCGCCGAGCACGACGGTGCCGTCAGCACGCGGGACGATATAAACCGGACGCCCCTGAACCACACCGCGAATAGTGCGGGTGACCAGCGGCTGCAAGTGCTCCGGCACCCGCAGACGCAGCACATCCCCATAGACCGGGCGCAGCGGCAGATTCAGATTCTCCGGCAGGCCAGTGATGTCGGCGGTGTTCAGTCCCGCAGCCAGAATGACCTCATCGGCGAGGTAGTCATTTCCGTCCGCACCGCGCAGCCCAATGGCTTGGCGGGGGTCGGCATCGGAAGCGTAAATAACCTCTTCCGCGCGGGTGCGGGTAACGCGGTCTCCCAGAATGGTCAGCAACGCCTCGGCGAGCAGACGCGGAGTGACCTGGTGATCTCCCGGAATATCCACCGCACCAACACAGCCCGGCCCCAGTGCCGGTTCTGCCCGGCGCGCCTCGGTAGCGGTGATGCGGTTGATCTCCATGCCCATGTCGTGCTGCAGCTCAACAAGCTCGCTGAGTGTCTGCCGGTCGGCGGCATCACCCGCACACACGAACGTGGAATTCTCGATATAGCCAACATCGTGGCCCGATTCCTCGGCGATGGCGAGGGCAAAGTCGCGGTAAAGCTTGCCCGACTCCACCATCAGCGGATACAGCGTCGGCTGATCCCACACGACTTCGGCCACCGGCGCCAGCATGCCAGCTGCGGCGAAGGTTGCGCCGGAAACGGGCTCGGCATCGAGGACGGTCACATCGAATCCCTGGCGGAGTAGTCTCCATGCCGTCGCCAAGCCGATAATGCCCGCGCCTGCGATAACAACGCTCGACGACGTCTCCCCTGTGCCGCCCTCACTTGTCGAGGCAGCACCCATAGCGGCAGCATTCACTGCCATTCCTCCCTCCGGCGGCATAACCCGCATCAGGTAAAAGCGGTCGGCGTTACTCGCCCTCTCAGCCAGCGGCATCTCATCGATACCGAGTACGGCTCCCGCGGAACGTGGTACTCCCCCATCATATGACTTCGGACTCACCGCCACGACACCGCATCCCCAACCTCGCCTAACATGGGGACATGAACGCCTCATCAGCCGCCACTCGCACAACACGACGCGCCCTGCTTGCCGACGCCCGCCTGTACCTCTGCACCGACTCGCGCGCATCCCGCGGTGATCTGCGCGAATTCCTGCACGCCTGTTACGAAGGCGGCACCGACATCATCCAGCTGCGCGACAAGAAAGTCGACACCCGCGACGAGATTGCCGCTGTGGAGACCCTCGCCGAGGTCGCCGCTGAACACGGCAAGCTCTTCGCCGTCAATGACCGCGCCGACATTGCCGCACTGACCGGCGCAGACATCCTGCATGTGGGCCAGGAGGACCTCACCACCGAGCAGGCCCGCCAGATCGTTGGCCCCGAGGTTCTCATCGGCCGATCCAACCGAAATCTGGACATGTTCGCCGCCTCGCTTGCCGACGATGGCATCGATTACGCGGTAATCGGCCCGGTGTATGCCACCCCGACGAAGCCCGACCGTCAACCCGTCGGAGTCGAGATGGTCCGTGAAGCTGCGGCACTGGTACGGAGGGTGCGCGCTCAGGGATCAGCGGAGTCCCACCAGGATTCCGTGGCCGATATTGTGCGCCCACACGACCGCGGCGCAAGTGACCCGGTAAAGCCATGGTGGGCAATCGGCGGTATCAACGCCGAGACCGCCGGCGAAGTTATCGCCGCTGGCGCGGAGCGCATTGTGGTGGTTCGCGCACTGACCGAGGCAGAAAATCCGGAAGAGGCAGCGTGTGCTCTGCGCGCTGTGGTTTCACCAAGGAGCTAGAACCATGAGGATTCTTTCCCACAAGGACGAACTTCTCGCTCAGGCCAAAAGCAACAGTAATGGCCGTGCTGCGGAAATTGTTGTCCACGACGGCCCGCTGCGCCAGACTCTCATCGCATTGACTGAAGGAACTGAGCTTTCCGCCCATAACTCACCGCCCGCAGCCTCGATGCTTGTTCTTGTTGGCGAAGTTGAAATCACCGGTGCCGATGAAACCACGATTTCAGAGGGCAATCTCAAAGTGCTCACCCACGTCAAGCATGGCGTGAAAGCTCTAACAGATTCCGTGTTTTTGCTGACCACGGTCACAGGCGTCGACGGAATCGACAGCCACGGCGACAAGTAGCAATCAGCGCCTACTCCCCGGCGAACGTCTCCAACTGCCGAATGGCACCGGAGACAATCAACAGGTCACCTGCGGTAATGCGGTCGTCGGCAAGCGCGGGGCGGAAGCGCTGACCGCGCTTTTGTACGGCGACGACCGTAATCGGTGCGCTCTGGTTAATCTCCGCCACTGTCTTATCCAGACAGTGAATCGGCGGGGCGACCTTACCGACTGCGTAGTCGCGATCGAACTCAAGGAAGTCCTGGACCTTGCCGCCGATTAGGTGCGCAATACGACGGCCGGTGTCTGCCTCCGGGCGAATGACATGGTGCACACCGATCTGGCCCAGAATCTTGGCGTGAGCCTGGTTATCGGCTTTCGCCCAAATCAGCGGTACATCCATGTCCACCAGCGCGGATGCGGTCAGTAACGACGCCTCGATATCACTGCCGATTGCAATGACCACGCGTTCGGCTTCATCGACACCGAGCTGCTTCAGTACTTCCGGCATGGTGGTGTCGGCGGTAACCACGTGATCGAAGGTCGAGGACAGCTCCTGGACCACCTTTTCGCGGTGGTCTACGCAGAGAACCTCGATACCGCCAGCGACCAGCTCCTCGCCGAGCGCCTGTCCGAAACGCCCCATGCCGAGAATGACAACAGGAGAAGAGCTGGCTTGGTTGGCGAAATGCTCTGCAAAACCAGCAAACGGGTTGAATTTCGAGTTAGCCAATGAAGGGCCTTTCTTCCGGATATTCGTAGATGCGCTGGCGTGGGCGGGCGGCCAAGGCCGTCGCCAAAGCGATCGGGCCAACACGTCCGGCGAACATCAGCACGATGAAGATTGCCTGTGCCGCCACCGGTAGATTAGCGGTGATGCCTGTGGATAGGCCTACCGTGGCGAAGGCGCTGACTACTTCAAACAGGATTTGGTCAGTAGAAAACTGTGGCGCTAGGAAACTGACGGCGATTACTGCCAGAAAAACCTGGCCAATACCGAATGCAAGAACGACGAGGGCCTGACGCAGCACTTTTGGGTTGAGGCGCCGCCGAGCCACGGACACGGAGGTGTCACCGCGAATCTCCGCGAGAACGGCGGCGAGAATGACTGCCGACGTCGTGATTTTCACGCCACCTGCAGTACCACCGGTGCCGCCGCCAATGAACATGAGGAAGTCAGTGCCCAGCAGTGTCGATGGGTGGAAGTCCGCGTAATCGAGTGCGTTGAACCCCGCGGTACGCGGGCTCACACTAGCGAAGAATGAGTTGAGTATCTTCTCCCCTGTAGTGAATCCAGACATGGCATTGGACCACTCACCAAATGCCACCATGATTGTGCCCAAAGCAATCAGCAGGATGGTGCCTTTGATAGTGAAGCGAGTAGTCAGAGACCAGCGTTTAGGCAACTGCCCTCGCGTGCGGACACTAAGCCACGCTTTCAGGTGTCGCCAGGCCTCGAGCAGAACAGAAAAACCCAGACCACCAACGATAAGAGAGAAGGCCAGCGGCAAAAGTATCCAGGCATCACTGCGGAACCCAATGACGTTGTCCGTATACAGAGCAAAACCGGCATTGTTGAAGCTTGAGATGGCATGGAACAAGCCCTCCCACGCAGCTCTCCCCCAGCCGTACCCATAACCTAGGTGGAACCGCAGCATAAGTGCCACTGCCACAACAAACTCCACCAACAGCGTGAAGCTAACGGCAGCACGGACAACCCATGAGATCTCACCCATGTCCATACCGCGGCCTTCGACGCGGGCACCAGCACGGCGGTTAAGGCCGAGTCTTCCCGCAACGAAGAGGCCAAAAAGTGAAGCCAAGGTCATGAACCCAAGGCCACCCAGCTGAATCAACAGCATGATGACAACCTTGCCGAAGGTTGACCAATGGGTAGCCGTATCTACGGTGATCAGGCCGGTCAGGCTCGTTGCCGAGGTGGCTGTGAACAGAGCATCAGACAGCGCCGTGGGCAGGCACAGATTCCCAGGGCTCGGGGCACAGTGCCCCGTGGGATGGCTATTGGCTGCCGAGATCGGCAGCATTAACAAAACCGTGCCAACGGTTATGAGGGCGACATAACACCACACCACCAACGTCGTGGGACGAACTCCCCGACGTGATTTAGTGGTCTGCCGCGACAGCGTAATCACCATCGAAACGTTAGTCCTCGTGGCCAGCGGTGTCGAGGGGATCCGAGAATTCTGCCTCTTACGCGTACCCGACTAATAGGGGAACTGCCTTACGCCCCATGCACAGTTGCAATATCCGTACACAATTCGCGCTTAATCCCCGCCCCCACACCCCACCCCGCTTTGGCTACTGCGGAAACCTTGAGTTATGGTCAGATTCATGATGACACCCCTGATGAACACACCCGCGCCGTGCGGCGCACAGTGGTGGTGGCTCGCTTAAGTCTGCGAGCAACGTCACGTCATCTCATTAATGTCGACGGCAAACCCGTCAAGTACGAGCTCGCAAGAAGATAAATCTGGCGGGCTCTTTTCTTTTATCGGTTCGAGACTTTTATCGGTTCGACAAAGAGAACCAGGGCCCGCTGAAATAAACAACAGCAACGAAAGGCCCCCTCAATGACTGATTACAACCCCAGCGCGGATGCCATCGCCAAGGCTTCAGCACCGACTGCAACTAGGGTGCCGTCGGCAAGCGTTAACGGCGCGGGCGAGGTGCGCGAAACCCTCTTACCTGCATTTTTCGGTCGCTTCGGCGGACAGGAAGTGCCAGAGTTCCTGCTGCCAGCTCTCGATGAACTGGAAGCGGCTTACATCGAGGCGATGAGCGATCCGGAGTTCCAGCGCGAGCTGGAAGAGCTGCGTCGCGATTTCCTCGGCCGCGCAACCCCGCTGTTCGAATGCCGTCGTCTATCCACGCCGAACACGACGATTGTGCTGAAACGCGAGGATTTGAACCACGGCGGCGCGCACAAGGGCAACAACGTGGTCGGCCAGGCGCTGCTGGCAAAGCGCATGGGAAAAACCCGCCTCATTGCTGAGACGGGTGCAGGCCAGCACGGCACGGCCACCGCGATGGCCGCAGCGCTGCTGGGACTTGAGTGCGAGATTTACATGGGCGCGCACGATGTCGCCCGCCAGCACCCCAATGTCGAGCGCATGGAGCTCATGGGCGCGAAGGTCGTTCCCGTCACCACCGGCGAGGCCGGTTTGAAGGATGCTATTGACGAGGCACTGGTCGAGTGGAGCAAGACTCTCGACTCCACTTTCTACCTGCTGGGCACCGCCGCCGGTCCGCACCCATTCCCCACTATCGTGCGTGAATTCCAGCAGGTCATCTCGGAGGAATCACGCAGTCAGATGGTCGAGCGTTACGGCAAGCTTCCCGACGCTGTGATCGCAGCCGTCGGTGGCGGCTCCAACGCCATCGGTGCATTTGCTAACTACATCGACGACTCCGATGTCGCCCTCATTGGTGTCGAGCCCGCAGGTGAGGGGCTCGACACCGATCGTCACGGCGCGCCCATCAACGCGGGTAAGACTGGCGTCCTTCACGGCATGCGCTCATTTGTCATGCTTTCCGACGACGGCGAGGTGTTGCCATCGCACTCCATCTCGGCGGGCTTGGATTACCCGTCTGTTGGCCCGGAGCACGGCATGCTGAAGGAGAATGGCCGCGCCAGCTATGTCGGGATTACCGACGAGGAGGCGCTGGAAGCGTTCCAGCTGCTCAGCCGCATGGAGGGCATTATTCCGGCGATGGAATCCTCGCATGCGCTGGCGCAGGCCATTAAAATTGCGCGACTCCGTGAAACCGACCCTGCCGCTGGTAGCGAGCTCGGGCTGCCGGTTCACGAAGGCGATGAGCCTTTGCTGTTGCTCGTGAACCTGTCGGGTCGCGGTGATAAGGATATGGAGCAGGTCCGGGAGTTCCTGAACCAGCAGGGTTAACCGGTAGGGATTGCTTTCGCACTAGCTGCCTAGCAGGAATCGGACCAAAGCTAATTCTTGTTAGGCAGCGCGGCGGTCGTCGGCGGCGATGCCCTGGTTCGGGTTCGCCTCCACGATGGCTTCGGCAAGCAGCGATGCCAGCGCATCCTGCTTAGATTCCTTGCCGTCCCGGAAAATCGGGGACACAGTATCCATAATCTCGTTGAATGCGTTCATCAGAGGTCACCTCTCTTAAGATCTCTTTGATCTTTATTGTTGGACTTCTCCAATCGATTCTTTGCGATTCCGCAGTTGAAACAATGTTTCATCGAACCGATTGGAACTTATGACTTGCAACCATAGACCACAACACAAGGCCTGGCAAGCACTAAACTTTATTTTTAGTTAACCTTTTGTTAACTTTTGGACGTTTTTTAGCTCAATCGCTGCACCACAAACAGCGCCCCTCAGCGCCACCCCAAGCCTCGCTTCACCACTCCCGACAACGGCTTCAAAATCACGCTTTTACACAGCCAAAAACAGGGCGCGAAAGTCTCTTTTGGTCAGACATAAACTATCCCCACTAAAAGCGCTTGCAGCCAACGTTGAATGTGGGTTACACACCGCGCTCAATCGTCACCCCGCGCAGGGATAGCCGCCAGCTCCTCAGAGGTCAACCCCATCGGCAATTAAAGAAAAAGGACCCCCTGCCAGCACAAATAGCCCACCAGCAGAGCTGCCGACTGTCAAAGATGCTGCCGCGAAGACCACCCCACCCCACTATCGACCCAACCCCAGCCTCAGTTGATGTGACCGCAGCCACAGAGCCCTCAATCTGAGGCAGTTTTTCCGCCTTTACAGCGAACGGGCGATCAAGAAAACAGAGCCCCAACGCCCCCGTCCAGGAATGCCCCCAACATCGGCTCTACCAGCGACCGTCGGTAGAGGATTTAAAGCAGCGATTCGCCCGTCGAGCACCCTATCTCGCCCGACTGAAAAACACTCCTAAAAGGGTGAGGTAAATCACACCGCGAGCGCCACTAAAAGCCGTTTTAACCACGATCAGTGAACACCCCAATACGCCGAACAGCCTCTTCCATCTCGAACGTCTCACCGGCGAAGCAGAGGCGAACCCACTCATGGCCGTTCTCTGTGTCGAAGTCGATTCCAGGGGCAACGGCCACGCCCGTTGCGGCCAACAGTTCCCGAGCCCAAGTCATGGAGTCGACGGAGTTCGGGTCGTCGTAAAGCCCTGCGATATTGGCGTAGATATAGAAACCGCCATCGGGTGGGGCAATATTACCGAGACCGACGCGGGGCAGCCCCTCGAGCAAAACGTCGCGGTTGCGTGCGTAACGCGTCACGTGCGAATTGAGCTCGGCAATGGACTCGGGGCTGAACGCCTCCACGGCCGCTGCTTGCGAAATTGCCGGTGGACAGACAGTGAGGTTGGCTTCGAGGCGATCAAGCGGCGCACGCAGCCACTTGGGAACGATTAGCCAGCCGACGCGCCAGCCGGTCATCGAGAAGTACTTACTGACACTGCCGACCACGACCGCCGCGTCGGAGAACTCGCGTGCAGACGCACACTGTCGGCCATAAGTAATGCCGTGATAAATCTCGTCGGAAATGAGCAGGCAATCGTGCTGCTCACACCACTTCGCAATGGCACGCAGCTCGTCGGCATCGATAATGGTGCCAGTGGGGTTGTCCGGGCTGGTGACAATCACGGCCTTGGGCACGCGCGGAAGTGCCTCCAGGTGTTGGGCGGTGAGTTGGAAACGAGTCTCAGGACCACAGTCAATCTCGACAATGTTGGCACCGAGCGCCTGCAGAGTATTTCGGTATGCGGGATAGCCCGGGCGCGCGAGCACAATATCGTCGCCGACGTCGAGCGCTGCGAGGAAGAGTGCCACGAAACCGCCGGAAGAACCGGTAGTGATGACAACATCAGCAGCCTCCGTGGCCGTGCCGTAGTTTTCACGATGCCAGGCGGCGATGGTTTCGCGCAGCTCAGGCGTGCCGACGGCCGCTGTGTAGCCCAGAACCTGATTTTCTAAATCAGCACGCGCACGGGCAATCGCGGCAGCCGGGGCCGCGGTCGCGGGCTGTCCCACGCAGAGGAATAGAGCGTCACCATGAGTGCGCTGACGCTCTTGCGCGAGCGCGAGAACATCCATCACATGGAAGGGGGCGACCTCACTGCGGCGGGATGCTAGGTCGCGCTGGGGCTGGGATGCCTGCGGAGGCTGCGAGGAGTTTAACGGCTGCGGTGACTGCGACGACTTTGGCAACTGCGGAGATTCGGCGTGCATACCTTCATCTTTGCAGCCACCGAGGCCACCCGGGAAATCCAGTTCAACCCGGGTGGGTGCACCAGTGAGGTATCCGAGTGCAGCCTGAACACCTCGGGCATTATTTAGATGGAAATCCGGCCCTCAACTGCAGGAAGTGCAATGTCGGTGCGGTAGTGCGAGCCCTCGAGCTTAATGGTCTTGATGGTCTCGTACGCCTTGTTGCGGGCCTCTTCCAGCGTGTCACCAACGCCGATGACGTTGAGAACACGACCACCAGCGGAGACCAGCTCACCCGCAGCATTGCGGGCAGTACCAGCGTGGAGAATGCCATCTTCCTCGCGGCCAGGCTCTGCACCTTCAATGACATCACCCGTGCGCGTCGACACCGGGTAGCCTTCAGCGGCCAGCACAACAGTCAGAGCGTAACCATCACGCCAAGACAGCGGACCGAAGTCCGCCAATGTTCCGGTAGCAGCGGCGTTGAGCAGCTGCGCCACCGGGGACTCCAGCAGCGCCAGCACGGCCTGGGTCTCCGGGTCACCGAAACGGCAGTTGAACTCAATGACAGCCGGGCCGTCCTTGCCCCAGGCCAGACCCGCGTACAACAGCCCCTGGAACGGGCAGCCACGAGCGGCCATTTCACGAGCGACCGGCTCGCAGACCTCGGCGACAATGCGCTCAGTTGCGCCTTCCGGCAGCCAGGACAGCGGGCTGTAAGCACCCATGCCACCGGTGTTCGGCCCCTCGTCGTTATTACCGACGCGCTTGTGGTCCTGAGCCGGCAACAGCGGGACGACGGTTTCGCCGTCGACCAGGCAGAACAGGGAAACTTCCGGGCCGTCCAGGAAGGACTCCAGCAGCACCGGGTTACCGGCGGCCAGAACAGCCTTTGCGTGTTCGAGAGCTTCAGCGCGGTCCTTAGTGACCACGACTCCCTTGCCAGCAGCCAGACCGTCATCCTTCACGACCCAGTTCGGGCCAAAGCGGTCAATGGCGGCCTCGATGTCTTCGTCGGAATCCTCCGGCTGGATGGCCTCTGCCGAGGCGGTCTTTACCCCAGCCGCCTTCATGACGTCCTTAGCGAAAGCCTTGGACCCCTCAATCCGAGCTGCATCAGCGTTCGGTCCGAAGACTGCGAAACCAGCGTCGCGCAGCGCGTCTGCCACACCCGCGACCAGCGGAACCTCAGGGCCAATAACAACCAAATCGGCCCCAATTTCCTTGGCCAGCGCAACAGCGCCAGCGGGGTCATCCACGACCAGTGGATGCATGGTTGCAATTTCACTCATACCCGCATTACCAGGGGCTACGTGAAGATCAGTAGCCTGCGGGTCCTTACTCATTGCGTACAACAGGGCGTGCTCACGGGCACCGGAGCCAATTACGAGGATGCGCATAGCAATCATCTTACTAATCAGCCCGGATAACTCTCATCGCACCCAACCCCTCAATCCGCTATTCGGGTTACCCTTGGCACATGAGCACAGTATTTACCAAGATCATCAACGGTGAACTCCCCGGTCGTTTTGTCTACCGCGATGACAAGGTCGTCGCATTTTTGACCATCGAGCCAATTGCGCCTGGTCATACGCTGGTCGTCCCTGTTGAAGAGGTGGACAAGTGGACGGACGCCTCGCCTGAGCTGTGGGCTCACCTCAATGAGGTTGCCCAGAAGGTTGGTCAGGCTGTTGTCTCCGCTTTTGACGCTCCGCGTGCTGGCTACCTCATCGCCGGCTTCGAAGTTCCGCACACCCACATTCATATCTTCCCTGCCCACGCTATGTCCGGGTACAACCTGCAGTCGGTGGATCGCAATCCTTCCGCAGAGTCCATGGATGAGGCCGCCGCTAAGCTACGGGAGGCCCTCGGGACTGACGAAGACGGAAAGTTGGTGCGCTAATCGCCGCTTCAAACGAGGATTTTCGGGAAGAACAACTTCCGGTAGCCCCTGCCCCTGAAGCGCAGGAACCGGAGGCGCATAAACCGGCTGCAGCTGAAGGATCAGCATCGCTTCCCTATGCCATCTTCCGTCCGCTGCGCGGTGTTTTCGAAGATAACTGGGGAGCCAAAGTATCCAAATCTCGGCCGTGGCCGGTCATCCTCCTGCACGGAACAGGCCAGGTCAAGGGCATTTGGGAGACCCTTGGCGGTCAGTTGCGGGAAGATGGCTGGGCTGTCTTCGCGCCAGATTTTGGGCACCGTGCAACAGACCCCATCAATCAGTCCATCGACATGCTCGTGCCCTACATCAAGGCTGTCCTGCACGCGACTGACGCCAAGCACGCCGTTATCGTGGGGCACTCGCAAGGCGGCTTAATTGCCACCCTGCTTTCTCTACGCATTTCCAAGTACATCAAGCATGTTGTCTGTCTTGCCGCCCCCAATCACGGCACCAACCTGGGCGGCATCGCTTCCGGCATCACTAAGATTCCCGGCACGAGGTCGCTGATGAGCAACTTTGTTCAGAGCTACTGGGGCGTTTCCGGCTTGGAACAGCTCACGGGCTCAAAGATGGTTTTGAACTCCAATTCCCACGACATTCTCGGCCCCGGCGTTACTTATACCTGCATTGCCACTAAGTATGACCAGCTCATTTCCCCGCCACAGTCCTGTTTCTTGGATGACGGTGACACAGACATGGTCACCAATCTCTATGTGCAGGACACGTTCCCTCAAGCCATCGTTTTGCATGAGCAGATGGCACACGATTGGCGTCCCCGCACTCTTACTCGCGAGGCACTATTCAAGCTGGTAGGCGAGGATTTTGACCCAACCGAGCATGCGGAATAGACCGCTCCTAACGCGGATCTTCCCGCCGACAGCCGCTCGTCCGTCCCTGCCAAATCCGAGTCCGGCAGCGGGGAACCTCAGCGACCCCGTTCCGGTTATCGCATTACATGGCACGCTCGATAGTCCCGGCGCGTGGGCACCGCTTGCCGACGGGCTCCGTTCCCTCGGCCGCCGAGTCTATGTACCGGCCTACGGAAACCGCGGCACTGCTGCCCTTGCGGATTCTGTCGCCGAAGTCGAGGACTATATCAACGGAGTTTGCGCTGAAACGAACTCGGACACGGTCGACATTGTGGCTCACTCTCAGGGTGGGCTATTGGCTTTCCTGTTATTTACACGCCTAGAGAACCATGAATGCGAGCGATTTTCGTTTCGGCGTGTCATCAGTGTCTCGGGCTCTGTCGGCGGCGTAAATCTGACTGGAATCTCCCGCATTCTGGGCCGGCGGAATGGGGCTCCTGCCCGCTGGCTAATGGGACAGGCTTTAGCCGATCAAATTGCGGTAGCGGCAGGAAAATACGAACTTCCTGCCGCCAACACTGCCCCGCACCTCCGCGGGCGCAAGGCAACTGCACCTGACTGGATTAATGTCATCAGCCACCATGACAGTCTGGTCATTCCGTGGTCCGATACCGCACAGAGCTTCCTGCCGGACAGTCGAACTATTTTGCTCGAATCCGAGCTGGAGGGCAGGTCTGTTGCGCATTGGAAGCAGCAAACAGACCCCGAAGTGATCGATCTGATCACTCGGCTATTGGCGTAGAGCTTCGACCTAGAACTTGGTCAACGACTCGCGCGCGGTGACGACATCCGCAAGCAGCTGCTGCGCAGCTGGCGAGGGGTTATCGGAGGTGAGGGCCTCGATGACGACGTCGGGAAGCCCTGCGGCGCGGTAGTCGTCGACAGTGACATCGCCGTACTCAAGGACGCCGTGGAGCCATGCGACTGCACGCGACTCTGGCGAAATGCAGCGTCGTGCGGTGCGTTCCTGCTGCACGAGCACATCGCGGTTTTCCACCCCGCGCATCCCCAGCCGAGCAAGAGTGCGAGCAGCAGAGATGAGGTTCTCACCGGCAACACGATCCTGCTGATTCGGGTTGGCCGGCGGCTTCTTCCGACCACGACGGCGCACGTAGAGCTCCTGCTGGCCAATACCGACCAGGGAACCATCGCGGTTTCGGATTACAGAGGTGTATGGAACGACCGTCGAATAGCCGCCTTCTGTTTCCGCCTTAAGCTTTTCGACCATCTCATCCGGCACCTCTACCTCGAGGTACGCACCGTTCTTACCTGGGCGAATGAACTCAAACGAACCAGTTCGCGTCCACGCCTCGTACTTATTGACGTCCAGGCGCTGCATAACCAACGTGCCGAACAGCACATCCGTCATCGAAAACAGCGCACCGCCAAATGCCGCGCCATGCATATTCGCAGTCAGAGCGTTCAGGCGCAGCTCCAGCCGACCTGCCGACCAGTCATCCGCAATCTCGGTGATACGGATGCCGGTGCCAAACAGCGGCGGCCAAATGTTCAGCAAGAACTTTGCCTTAGCCGGGGACATCTCTTTCTCAGCAAGCTTGTACAGGGTGCGTCGCAGCGAGGGACCAATAGACATAACTACTTACATTAGGTGCTGACCGGACGGACGCGGGTATTATTGTCCGAAAACAAAAGTGTGTCGGCTTCAGCACATGCTTTACGACGGTTCCCGCGCCCCACCTTTTATGAAGTCAGCGACTATTTAGGCAGCAAACCGTTCCGCCAGCGCATTGACACGCCGAGTAAAGAAATCCCGCAATTGCGCGTAGCGAGGATAGCCATAAATGCCGCGGTCAGCCGGGTCATCATATTCCCAGCGCTCAGTTTCTACATCTGGCGCAATGTAGTCCGATACATCGATTTTCCCCACAACAATGACCACATCCGCACTATCCGCGAGAGATGGCGTGAGCTGATGAGGATCTCCATCGCACCGTGCCCCCACCTCACAGAGTGCACGCCGCGCGTCTTCATCCAGACCGCGGTCATCATCATCGATGCTGATACCTGCTGACAAAACTGTCAGGCCCGGGGCAGCTTGCCGCAGCAGCCCTTCTAGTACGCGTGAGAGTCCCATGTTTGAACTACTGACAAAGAGCACCTCTGACATGGCTCTATCGTAGAATATTTTTCTCAGAGAAATCACCCCAGCTTGTGGGGTTTTCTGGAAGGTTTTACAGAAAAATGCCAAAAGCGCCCATAGCGCAGGCCCTTCCCCGAGACCAGCCCTATCGACGCTTATGACTTAAAAACAAAGCCCACTTTACATACGCGTGCAACTCCTGTGACGCATGGGGCTGGAGTTACAGATGTGAATACTCCGCGACCTGTGATTTTCCGGCTGTCGGTGTTGCGTGTCCTGCTGTCAGTGTTGCGTTGTCCCACTGTCGGTGTTGCGTTGTCCCGGTGTCGGTGTTGCGTTGTCCCGGTGTCGGTGTTGCGTTGTCTTATCGATGCCCTATTCACCTATCGATACGCAGCAGCGTGGCCATAAGTGAATAGCTCATCCATATGTTGACCGGGACTTCCGACAGCGTGGCCATAAGTGACAGAGAACTGCCCGACACCCAGCCCCGACAGGCATTTGCCCTTTAATCAGCCTTTAAACGCATCCTTTGCTCCCCGCCCCCCAAAAAAAAAGCCCCCTCCAAAAGCCCACCCCCTAAAACCAAAGAACCCCAGGGCAGAAAACTTCCTGACCTGGGGTTTTTGAGCCGGAAACGGGACTCGAACCCGTAACCTACTGTTGCCTAGCGGTAGTGTCACTGGACTTACCGTCTCTCACCATTCGCATATCTATGCTGGTCAGACACTTATCTAGCAACCTCTAGGCATGTCTATTCTCACTAGAGTTACCCATTATCCGCGTATTATCCGCGCACCAATCACTAACCAGAATGCCCCTATAGGAAAGTTCAGTTAAAAATGTGTTCCTAGTGTTCCTACAGGTCAGAGCATATATTTTCGTGTTCCTAGTATGTTCTTAGTGTGTTCCTACGGGTAAAAACATGTTCCCGCAGGTAGACGGATTAAAGCACTCCTGGTTTACTCCCTGTTGCCGAGGGTGGCTAATTCTGGGGAGCCGAGGGGTGTAGCTGTTCACGCCCCCCCCCCTTGCTGTGATGCCTATGCCGTGGCCATGCAGGAATTGCACCCCGCCCCTACCCATCTAGGTGGCCTCTGTTTTCGGGCATAAGAAAACCCCGCCACCACCGATGTGGTGCGGGGCAGCGCCATGGCGGGGACTCGCACCCCGCGAATGTGGCTTCTACATGGCTTTATTCATTGAATAATGACTATTCGGTTATTTCGACTGCATGGGAGATGAAAGCATCGATCTCGGAGGAATCTTGGTGAGTCTTCTTTGAGCACAATCCTTCCGGAGTTACGAGATACGCAGGGCTCCCCTCAGGCTCATTCTCTGCTGGCCCTATCATCCAATGATTGTTGAACCGGTATGCAGAATTTGCGAACTGGGTTACTCGCTTTCCAGTCGCTGCAGCCACTGTTTCCCGCAAATCGGCAATGCTTTCAATCATTCTTACTCCTCCCTTACAATCTTAACTGTGTCAGACGTGGGGCTTACAGCGGTAACGGTAAATCTTCCGATATATCTTCCGTGCGTGCGTGGGGCTTACCCGCTCAATGTCGAATTTTAAGGATTCTAAAGAGTAGCTTCCGTGCGCGTGTGGGGCTTAAGTCGGAATCACGATCTAAAAACCCTGTTCACAAACGTATTCTAAGCGGTTAAACGCGGGGAGCACGTACCCTAGCACCCTTAATCGCTTACAGAGCGCCCTAGTCGGTGTCGTTTTCTAGGTCGCCTAGATAATCCTCAATCAATGGCGGGGGCGCGGTGTAGTAGCGCTCGGTGACGTCACTTGTGGAGTGGCCTAGTTGCCGTTGCGCGGCGTCGTGGCCGTACTTGGCCGCAATTCGGCTAGCGATAGTGGAACGGAACGCTTTAGGCGTAATTGTGACTCCGAATTTAATGCCTTTTGTAGCGGCGCGTAGATCGCGGTTGAGGTTGTTTACCGTGCGGTAGGTGCCTTTCCAGGTGGGAAACAGCGGTTCTCCGTATCGCCGGGTTGCTTCGTCTCGGAGTTGTTCTGTGACGGCGTTGGCGGCGTCGGTGGTGATTGTGATTGTTCGCCGGGCGAATTGGCTCGACCGGTTTTTAACCTGCTCTGTTCGCCCTCCCTTGCCGTCTACTTGTCCGCTAATTGTGATGCGCCGGTTTTTGGGGTCTACGTCTGTGATTCTTAGAGCTAGGGCTTCTCCTGGCCGTATGCCGCTTCCGGCTATGAGACGCATTACTTGGGGTAGTCCGTGGCCGCGATTGCGTCCCCGTGGTTTGTCGGTGTCGGCTTGGTCTGGATCTAGGCCGGTGCACCATCGTTCGACGGCTTTGATGTATGCGTCTTGTTGTTTCTTGGTGATGTTGGTGATGGGTTTTGTGTCGCTGGTTGGTAGTTGGATTGCCTGCCATGGGGTGTGTGCGATTCCGCCGACGCGGACGGCGTATTTGAGGGCTGATGAGAGTATGGCGGCGCTGGTTTTGGCGGTGCCTGGGGTTAGTCCTGTGATGTACGCCTGTAGTACGACGGGGCTTAGTTCATTTAGGCGTAGTGACCCGATGCCGGGTTTGATGTGTGCGTCGATGTTGGTTTTGTAGATGCGTGTGGAGCGTGGTGTGACTTTGTGTTGGTCTAGCCAGGTGGTTAGCAGGTCGGTTAGTGGGGTGTTGGGTGTGATGGTGTCGGCGTAGGGGGTGCCTAGTCGTTCGACGCAGCGGGTTTCTAGTGCTCGGGCGGCTGCGGTTTTGGTTTTGCCGGTGGCTGTGACGTGGACTGTTTGTCCGGTGTATAGGCGTAGGCGGGTGCGTGCTTTGATGTTGCCGTTGGGTTGGGTTTGGTAGTTGATGGTGCCGTGTGTACCCGGTGGCGTTGGTGGCTTACCCCTGGACACGGCTAGCCGTCCTCACTATCGATGGGAATTACTGTTTCTTCTGCGATTACCCCACCAAGCTCTTGTATGCGGGTCTCGACCTCTCGAGAGCGCTCTTGAAGTTTTTTGACTAACTCAAAGTGGACTTTCAGCTGTGCTTCTCGTTGTTTTGGTGGCAGTGTGTCACCGAAGTCTAAGAACGCACTTGTATCAAGGTCGCGGAACTCGCTAAAGATCTCTGCCAGCTCTCTACACGCGTCTATTAGGCTTTTTTGGCTACTTGGTGCGGCTTCTGAATAAAGGTCATTGGTACCACCGCGTGTTTCCGTTCCCGCCCGATACTCTCTACGCCCCTCCACGATGCCCGTTAACTCGCCGGTTTCCAAGCTAAATACCGGATCTATCCCTGCGGGAAGTGTTTGCCGCTCGCCAGTGACCCATTGGAGCGCGTCGAATGCTACCGGCTGCTCTTGAACCGGTAGAAGATGACTCTTTTCGTCCGGTAGACCTGGAAATAGAAGTGATACCGGAGGTACTCCCAATGCTCCCGCAATGACAAAAAGGTCTGTAACCGGCATCACCTTTCGCTTTCCCCTGCGATATTCGGAAATAGCGGTTCTTGATATGGGGTGCCCAAGCATCTTAGTTCTGTCTGAAATCCATTGATCGGAACGTTTGCCGCGCGCTGCGTCGATACCTCTTCCAATTTGTTTAGCCATCTTTTCAATCCACGCCTCACTTGACTGCATATCAGTCAGTTTACTGCCATATCGTCAATATCTTGACTGATTTTAAATAGTATGGTTACCTTGATTTAGGCACAGTCATTTGGTGTCTATTTCATTCATTAACTGACTGCATATCAGTCAACAGGAGGATATTATGACTAGTCCAGAGATAATCGCGACCACCCCCGTTTCGGTAGCTGCTCGCCTACTGGGCATGTCGGAATCAAGCGTCTACCGCGCAATCCGCACTGGGAATTTTCCTACCGCCGCGCACCGAGTCAATGGCCGCTACGTCATTGCCACCCGCCCCCTACTCGAATTCCTAGGGCTAGAAACCCTCCCCGAGTGGGCACACACCGAAACCGACACAGACACCCAACGCGCCGCATAAGAGAACAAAACAATGACTACCCAGGCCATCAACGACCACATGACCAACTTGTGCGACCTGGCAGAGCACTTCATCAACCAGGAGATGCCAGACCGCGCGAACGAAGGCGACCCGTGGGAACAAGTGGTTAAAGACCGCTTGGCCGCTGAAATTGCAGGCAACCAGGACTACCGCAGGGTAGCCGCCGCGCTACTCCTCGAGCGCTCGGCAGGCGTCACGGTCTCCGATGAGGACATGGAGACCGAAAAGACGAAGAAGTTCCTCGACGGACTGGCAGGCATCGACGAATTTAACGAGATCATCAACGCCCTAGCCGGAGCGGTTTTTGACTACACGATGCAGGAACTTACCGCCAAGGGTGAAGCCGTAATGTCGGCAATCTTCAACTACGTCGAAAAGCAAGAAAACCAGGAATAGAAAAAGGCGCTCTAGCTGAGGACTGAAAAGCTAGAGCACCTTAACCCAAAAAGAAGGGAGACGGTCACAATGACTACCAAGCCAAAGATTACCACAACCGAATCAACGAGCAGTAGGCATAAGCGACGCCGCCGCGCCGCTCACAGCATCATCCGCAGCACCGAAGCAGGCGACCACACCTCGTGTGGGGACTTCATCGCCCGGCAGGACGCGACGCCCGTGAAGGTTGATAGCGACGGTGTACCGCTATCCGTCGAGTACTACCCATGCCCAGCCTGCAGGCACATTCAACGCCTGGAAAAGGCCATGGACGGACATTGGCCGAAGTTCCTCGTTCCGGCAGATATGGCGCTCGATATGGCCGATCGCTGGGAGGTCAAGAAGTGATCTCGATGGACGCCACCGCCCTACTCAACGCGGCAGACGAAGAACTAATCAACTGGGCAAACACCCTGCTCAACACCCTTGATTTAAGCGGTTTTACAACCACTGCCGCCCGACTATAAGGGGCAAAAACAAGGGTGTGACGAAATAGAGTGACGAAAACAAACTGAATAGGAGCCCTGGACAGCGAACGCGGGTGCAATTCCCACGCAGGGCACGAAGTCCCACAAACCGCGTGGGCAGCCACGGGCGCAGGCCAGGAGCCATGTAAGCCGCCCCGCTAGACAGTGGCTTAGGCGCAGCCAGGAGCTGACCTTAGCGAACCTCACTACCCGCTGACCTACCGGAGGTTCCTTCATGACTACTACACAGCAATACGCGGACGCAGCCACCCTCGCAGGGTGGGGGCTGGAAGTCTTTCCACTCAAAGGAAAAGCACCTCTAACCCGCCACGGCCACAAGGACGCAACCACCGACCAAGCCCAGATTGACTCGTGGTGGACGCGCTGGCCACACGCCAACATCGGAGCACGACCCGCCGCCAACATGATCGTGTTCGACATCGACCCCCGCAATGGCGGCAACAACACCTGGCGCCGAATCAACAAAGGCAAGCCCCTCCCCGCCACGCTGGTCACTCGTACCGGCTCGGGTGGCCTTCACATCTGGTTCCGGCTCCCCTACTCCGCTCCCGTGAACAAGACAGCCGGGGACGGCATCGATCTCAAAACCAACCGTGGTTATCTAGTGATGCCCGGCAGCACGCACCCGGCCACTGGCCGCCCTTACGTGTTTCAGTCCTGGCATGACCCTAGCCAACTTCCAGAACTACCGAAGCACCTACAGCGCTACGTGTACCGGCCACCGGCGAAAGTCCAAGCCGTTATCCCCCGCGCATTATCCTCCAGCGGCAACCTTGCCGGCCGGCTCATCAACGACGTTGCCGGCGCACAGTCCGGATCTCGCAACGAGACACTAAACCGCGCCGCCTTCATCGCCTACAAGTACGGGTTAGACATTTCGGAAGAACTAGCTAGCGCAGCCGCCTGCACCGGGCTATCCGAGCCGGAAATCATGCGCACACTCGCTAGCGCACGACGCGCAGCGCAGGAGGTGGCAGCATGACCACCAACGCACGCATGAACCTTACAGCCCGCGTAGCCGCCGGACTCATCGAACCACCAAGCGACTGGGGCATCTACCCGGCACCATCACAGCCAATGGCGGTAGCCCGCCACCTTGTTCGTGACCTCTACACCAACCCCGAAAACCTTCCTCTACTCGCGTACTGGAAGGGGCAGCTCTGGCATTACGCAGGCGCCGAATGGTGCGCCCCGAAAGATGCTATTGAGTCCAAGGGCGATATCTGGGGGCACCTAGAAAAGCAGGCTTACCCCGTTGGCAGCGATGGTGAGGTCAAACCCTGGGCACCAACTACCCGCCGCGTTTCCGACATCATGGAACCACTAAAGATCCTCACCATGCAGGACTATGACGCTACCCCGCCTTACGCCACCGGCACCGGCACCCCAGCCGGGAACATCATCTCGATGGCTAACGGACTGTTCAATCTGGACACCCGCAAACTCACCGACCACACGCCCGCAATCTTCAACACCTGGAGCCTGCCATTTAACTATGACCCAAACGCCAAGTGCCCACGATGGACAAAGTTCCTTGACGAAATCTTTGAGCACGACCCCGAAGGCGCTCACCTACTCAGAGAATTCATGGGCTATCTGCTCAGTGGCCGCACTGATCTCCAAAAAGCCCTCATGCTCATCGGAGCATCCGGCGCAGGCAAGGGAGTCATTGCAACCGTAATCCGCGCGCTGATGGGAGACGGCAACACTGCAACAATCACCCTCGACGGCATCGCCCGTAACGACGCCATGCTATCCGGCTGCATCGGTAAGCCACTGGCCGTCATGGAAGACGCGCGCGACACCGAACACGCCGGAAAACGAGCCGTAGAGCGCCTACTATCCCTCATCGCAGATGACCCAATGGGCATTGACCGCAAATACAAAGACCCCTGGTTTGGGCGCCTAGGCACTCGCCTGCTGTTCGTCTCCAACGAGCTGCCGCGGTTCAAAGACGCATCCGGCGCAATCCTTAGGCGGTTTGCGATTATCCGCCTGGAAAAGAGTTTCACGAATAACCCAGACCCCAATCTAGCCGACAAGCTACTAGCAGAACTCCCCGGAATTTTCGTGTGGGCACTCGAAGGGCTAGACGCACTGAACAAACAAAACGGGCGATTTACACAACCTGCAGGCGCTCAAGGACTGGTAGACACCATGACCGACCTCACCCGCCCACTCGATGAGTTCATCGACTGGGCACAAGACGAGCAGCGTTTCATCGTCACCGGCAACAAAACCGACGTAGCTAACGCCACAGACGTCAACCGTATCTACCGCCAATGGTGCGACAGCCAAGGCCGCGCACGCATGAACGCCGCAACCCTAGCCAACGAGCTACCCGCCGCCTACCCGCAGGTTCAGCACCTAAACACCAGGCTCAACACCTTCGGAGAATACGACCCGAATTCCCCCAAACGCCGCCTATACACCGGCATAAAACTCATCGACACCGGCACCGCCGACAACTGGATCATCACAGGAACAAAATAGGAGACCCCCATGACCACCACACGCAAAATCACCACACTGCGAAAGCCCAACGGCGCCAAAATCACAATCCGCGCACGCAAAGACACCAAAAACAGCGGAAAGCGCATCTTCCTCCTCATCGGACGCGAACCCTACATAATCCGCCACCACGAAATCGAAGAGCTGACCAACAACCTCGTAGACCTCATGGAGGAAATCACTAATGCGAAAAAGTAAAGCCTCCTGGCCACAAATCTCGCTAGTACCCGCGCACCTAGCACCACTGCTAACACCCGCCTACAGCCGCCTGTTTGCCCGCGCCGCGTGCCGTGGTCGGGCGCCACTGTTCGACTACACCATCAAAGGCGAAAGCACAGAGCAGCGCGAAGCCCGCCACCACCACGCCCGCACCCTATGCCGCAGCTGCGCCGCCCGCAGCGCATGCCACAACGTAGCCGCCAACACTCCCCCAGAAGAACGCCGCGGCATCTGGGCAGGAGAACTCTACGGAGCAGACGGGCAACCACAAGACCACCAAGAAGCGGCATGACCCCAACAAGGAGAAAACCAACCATGCCCCACAATGACACCTACCAACGCGCCTACATCGTCCACGACGGTAACGCCCGCCACATCTACCGCCTACTGGCATTCGGAGCCGCAGCCGCCCGACGCAATGGACACCCACTGTCCACCCAACAACAAACGGCACTCGAAGCCATAGGGGACATAGCCCTAGCAGGACGCACGGACGCCAACACACCCCCACCACAACAAGAATCAATACCAGCGCCCATAACAGACCCCGCCACCACAGCAGAGGTCGCACAACTACTAGGAGTCTGCGAACGCAACGCTAGACGCTACGCACGCACCCTAGAAGCCCGCGTCATAGGTGGCCGCCTGGTATGGGACAGAACCAAAGTAATCGATTACCTGGAGGGTAAGAAACATGGCTAACAACAACAGCGACAACGAGCAGCCACAGGAAGAACAGACCACCATCAGCGACGTAGCTGTACGGGTAGCGCAAGCCCTAGCTGACACCCCAGTAGAAGACGCCGCAACCGGCATCGCCACCTGGTACGCAGAACTTGACGCCGATGGACAGAAGCTTGTCCGCAAGATCATCGCCGACGCGCACGCCGCAGCCGACAAGACCGCCTTCCCCTCGTCCTGGAAGGTCTAACCCATGTCCCGATCACTCGCACAATTCCTAACCACAGCACGAAGCGCAGGCGTCAAAGACTCCACCACAAGCGACCTAGCCGACGCCGCAGCACGCCTAGACGAAGTTGAAAGCGTGCTAGACCACCTCTACGAACTATCCCCCCTGGCCGACAGCCTAGCCCCCGGCAGCACCGCAGACATCCGACAAGCAGCCCGAGAAGAAGCAGCACTAGCCGCAGAACGCCACCAGCTAGAAGTAGTCGTTGCCGAACGAAAGCTACAAGAACGCGCTATCTACCGCCAATGGGCAACCCCCACCAACATCAACGCCCTACTAGCCGACATTGCCCCCACCTACGCCCACGCCCAGGCCGCACTCAACAACCTCGCCGACCGATGGGGAACCGAAAACCCCACAGCCGAACAGGTACTAGCCACAGCTACCGCCACCGAAATCAAGGAATACCAACAGCGCGGCAAGCACCAGCGGACAATCACCAACATCAAGCGACTGTTCACAGAATTCCTTGCATCCAAAAAAATCGATGCTACAAGCTGGCTAGTACTCGACCTAGACCGCGCACACCATCAGCGGCACTACCAACCCCAGCTGAAGTTCGCCCCAGCCCTAGACTGGTTCCTCGACGACAACGGAGCCATCACAACACTGGAAGATGCGCGCGCTCGACTCAACGAATTCATGTCAGCATCTGAAAAGAACGAATACATGGAACAGCGAAACTACACGCATCCAAAACCAGAGTTCTATGGACATTACACACTCAAACCAGACGTCAAACAGCCAGAGCTTCTAGCAGATGGACGTCCAACAGATCCAAACATGCTCGCAACACACAATGACGTCGTAACAATGTGGAATCTCGATAACTAATGTCAAAGCTCAATCCAAAAGAGTTTCATAATCCGCTTTTAACAACAGACAAATACGTCAACGAGCTACAGGCAGCCGCAGCCACACGCCCACAACGGACTGTCCCAGACAAGCTAGGTTTCCCCCAGCACGCCTACCCACCACGGCAAGCAGACCACCCCGGAGGGCTGTTTAGCCGCAGACGAAAGTAACCCCGCACCGGGGCAATACAGCCCCCCGTATCGCACGCACAGAACCACCACGCACGCACCCAATCCCCCTCACGTAGTCACCTGCGGAGGGGGATTTTTAATCACCAAAACCTATCGCCCGACAAGCTGACACAACAACAAAGAGATCTAACCTCACGCCAGAACACATCGATAGAACACAAAAACCCCGCCGGGGAACGCAAAGAACGTGTTCCTGCCCCCACTGGAACAAAGTCGGAACACGTTCTACCTGGGAGAACGCGAAGAACGCGGTTTGCTTCAAGACTTTCTGGGGAGATACAGCCCCTCCCCTATTAATAGGCCAACCCTTCACGAGGACGGGTAGGGGGAGGTCTCTCCCCTCGAGGGTCTGGCCAGGGCGGAGGGCATTGCTTCTGAGTTTGTGTACGGGTTCCAGTGTTTCGGGTGGGTGGACGCAATTGGGGGCTGTGGTCGCTTCTGGCTGGCTTTCGGAGCTGGGCTTAGGTGTTTTGGTGGCATTGAGTGTTTTAGTGCGCCCTAGCAAGGGCGATATCTGGACGTGCTAGAACCACTGGCCAGGGCGGCAAGTCGTAACGCGCTTTATGTCCTGGGATTATCCGCGTATTATCCGCGTACCTCGACCCCTGAAACCAAAGAACCCCAGGCCGGAAAACTTCCTGACCTGGGGTTTTGGAGCCGGAAACGGGACTCGAACCCGTAACCTACTGATTACAAATCAGTTGCGCTACCAATTGCGCCATCCCGGCAACTTTAAAGCGACCCTTTTGGCGTTAGCCGTCGCTGGCTCGAAAGAATCAGAGTCAACCTAAGAATCGAACTCAGCTGTGCCGCTGACAGGCGATTGTACAGGTTGGCAAGCAGAAGTTAAAAACGACACCACAGGAAAACTGCAACCGCACTTCTTGAACACTTTTCCACACGCTAAAAGCCCCGCTCAGATAGGCAAATTCACCGCCTCAAAAACGAATTGAGATTCTCGGTCACTGACGGGGTAGTGTGACTATCGCTAAATCACTGGGGCTATGTTTCTGCAACGTCTCCGCATCGCGTCTTTGCAGCATCACTGCAATGCACCCCAGGCAGTATCGGGGAAAGGAAGTGTCGACATGTCATTCGCTAGTGACAGCAATTCCAACGCCGGAGAAAACTCCGCTGCGAAGAATGATCTCTACGACGCTGAAGCCACTGTCTCTTACGACGACACTCCGCAGACCCAGTTTCCTGCAATCGAAGATCAGTCCACCTTCAAGCAGCGCGTGATTGATTTCGTTTCCGGCCCAACGGCAACTGTCGACCTAGTGCACTCGACTACTACCCCACTGCCGCTGGCACCGATTGATTATTCCGACCCCAGCCAGGTTACGGCCGTACTCGATCTCGCTGCTCGCATCGGAGGACTGCTGCTGGCATGCGGCTCGGGCAACCGCGACACCGAGCTGCAGATTAAGACCGTGACCTCAGCCTATGGCCTCACCCAGATCCAGGTTGACATCACGTTGACCTCGGTGACGGTCTACCACCTCATCGGTGCCCGCCGCACACCAATTACGGCTATGCGCGTAGTCACCGCACCAGTGCCCGACTTCGAGCGCTTGCGCCACACGGACCGTGTCATCCGCCGAATTCGCGCGGGCCATCTGAGCCTGGAGGAGGCTATTGAGGCTATCGACAAGGTCGAGCGTGAGCCCGCAAAATACCGCCTCCGCGTCATCTACGCTGGCTGGGCGTTGCTGGCCTCATCTGTGACAGTGCTACTCGGCTCTGGTTTCGAGGTCGCTCTCATCGCGGCTGCCGTCACACTGGCCATTGTCATTGTGATTGGCGAGCTTGCCGCCCGCGAGTTGCCCACATTCTTCCAAAACGCAGTCGGCGGTCTCATCGCCACACTCTCCGCTGCTGTACTCAATGCGGCACAGGCATACCTTCCCTTTGAAATGCAGCCATCCAGGCTAATTGCCTCGGGAATCATCGTGATGCTCGCCGGCCTAACCCTCGTGCAAGCACTGCAAGACGGCATCACCGGCGCGCCAGTGACTGGCTCAGCGCGCTTCTTCGACACCATGCTGTTGACCGGCGGCATCGTCGCTGGCATCGCGATGGGCATCGAGTTTTCTGGAATGCTGGGCATTCCGCTTCCCGACGTCATCGCGGGCTCCGACCTCAACCTGGCCCAGGCGACAGTGCGGGTGATAGCGGGAACTACCGCCTCAATCGCATTTGCGTTGGCCTCGAATGCTGGGTTCACCGCGTTGTCAGTGTCCGGAACGGTCGCTCTGCTGGGGTCGATGACCTACTACTACGTGTTGACTCCGCTGGGAGTTCATCCGGTGACCAGCGCAGGCGCGGCAGCAACGCTGATTGGTCTCATCGGTGGCCTGCTGGCACGACGTTGGTCCATCCCGCCGCTGATTACGGCAGTGGCAGGCGTAACCCCGCTGCTTCCGGGTATGACGATCTACCGCGGTATGCACGCACTGCTGCACGACCACCCGACCAAGGGGTTTACGGCGCTGGCCTCAGCGCTAGGCATTGCGACGGCACTAGCTGCGGGTATTGTCCTCGGTGAATGGATGGCGCGCAGACTCCGTCGCCCTCGCGCACTGCGCGAAGACAGTGGCCTGACCCGCCCAATCCGGGCTGGTATGCGTCGCATCCGTCCTGTGAATCCGCGGAACAAGCCTCGCCGTCCACGCAACTACCGCTTCAAGGGCGGTATGAACCCGCGCGTGGACTAGTCGCTGCGTGAACTGGTCGCTTCCGGAACCAGGTTGTCCACACCGCGCGACCTATCAACAACGTGGTAGAATAAGGTTTTTGAATTGTAAGTAGCGCTTAAAGCTGAAACTGCGTCATCACAATCCCGTTCCTTCTTCACTGAACTCGGTTGAGCTCAGTGCCGGAAGCGTGTGGTGAGATGGCTGGCAGAAGTAGGTGAATGGGGCGCAATTAAGGCCATGCTTGCCAGGAGGATTCGTGCCACCGAAGGTCACAGACACTCGCACTGCTCAGAACGAGGCTCTTCACAAGGTCGAAGAAAAGACCGCTGCTGGCGCACGGCGAATTGTGGCTACCTTCGCCGAGGACTTCTACGATGCCGTCACTCTGATGTGCATGCTCGGAGTGGAGAAGGAAGGCCTGAGCTTCAAGAAGGTTCACGAGGAGTACGAGAAGGAAAACGCTCCGAAGACCGCAAAGCGCACACGCAAGTCCACTAAGAAGACTGCGAAGAAGTCGACCAAGAAGGCTGCAAAGAAGACCACTCGTAAGACGACGAAGAAGGCTGCCAAGAAGGCCGCTAAGAAGACGACGAAGAAAGCTGCCAAGAAAACAACCAAGAAGGCAGCTAACTAACGGGGTCACGCAGCATGGGTCTTAGCGGGAAAAAGGCGGTTGCCGCAGTAGCTGTCGTTGCGGCAGTGTCCATGACGGCTACCGCATGCCAGGCAAAGCCGGCAGCGGAGATCGTCGGCAAGCAATGGCAGATAACCGCAATTTTTGATGACCCAAACCTGCCCCACGGTGTGCCGGACGGAACTCAGGCGCCGACTATTACGCTGGGACAGACAACATATGCCTTCGCTGATTCCTGTGGCAACGGCTCTGGTTCGCTGCAGTGGAAGGGCGAGGCGGTCGAATTCGGCGCCCCGGAGCAGACTCGCAGTTTGGACTGCTCAGACCAGGCGCAGACCTATTCGGAGCGCTTCCACAAGATTGTTGCGGGCGAATTCGTCTACACGCAGGACAACAATGGTCTGCGCATGCGAGAGATGAAAGACCCCAAGCCAGGCGAGGATCGCCGTGGCTGGACTGCGACAACCTCGGGTTACACCGAGGGGCGCTGACGCCACTTCTGATCGACAGGCGCATCGGTGCCGGGGTGAGAAACCCGTGCGTAAGAACCGCGGTGGTAAATGAGCGGATTGATTTCTTCACGCTTGCCGATAGCCACAATATCCGCCGTCACAATCCAGTGATCGCCGCCTTCGTAAACATCGACGACGGTGCAATCAATCCACACGGAGCAGCCGTGCAATAAAGGGTTGCCCAGCTCAGAGCGGGTCCACTTCCCCGTCTTGAACTTTTCGCCATTACTGCGGCCGAAGGCTGCCGAGATATCCTCCTGATCCTCGGCCAACACATTGACGGAGAAGCGTCCAGCGTTCCGTATATGCGGCCAGGACCGCGAGGTCTTCATGACAGTAAACAGAACCATCGGTGGAGTGAGACTCAGCGAGGAAAAAGACTGGCAGGCGAAACCGTACGCTTCGCCTTCATCCTCGGTGGCGATAATGGTCACGCCAGTGGTGAACTCACTCATCGCGCCACGGATCGACATTTCATCCAATTCGACGGGGCCGCCAAGTTCGACATGGTCGTCGCGGGTAGCTTCCGGACTATTGAGAGCCGCAGCTGATCGGTCGGTGCTCGAATTTGTTGAATCTGTCATGTAATAGACCTTAATCTGAATCCGAACACAGTAAAGACGAGGTGGGGTTTACCACCCCAAGAGCCCCCGATAGCGCCACGATGTTGTTACCCTCGTCGGCCCGCTACCCGGCTGACGGTGCCGACGGCGCTGCGGTTGTCGATCCAACGACAAACTCAGTCTCTAACAAGACGCGAGGAGCGCGACCGCGGTCCTCGCGTGCGGCCTCAAGTTCCTCGGCCAGCGCGCGGCCGACGGCAATGCCCTTCTGCCTATTCGGCTGAATTACAGTGGTCAGCTTGTGGAAGAGGGCGCGCTCGATTCCGTCAAAGCCTGTGATAGACAGGTCCTCCGGAACACGAATTCCGTTCTCCTTGGCATATTCCAAGACCGCAATTGCCTGAGTATCCGTGGTACAGACCACCGCCGTGAGATCCGGGTTGTCGGTCAGCAGCTGGCGAGCCGCATCGCGGTTATTCTCGCGGTCATTGAGGTGACGCTCGATGATAGGCACATCTGCCTGCTGAATACCGGCCTCGGCAAGCGCTTCCAGCGCACCTTCGACGCGGTTCTTCTGCACCTGGTGATGAGCTTCTGCCAGCCGCTTCTCCGTGACATATCCCGAGTTCGGGGTACGCGACAAGCGCACCGAAAGGATTCCCACCTTGCGATGTCCCAGTTCAGTCAGGTGCCGCACCGCGGGCTTGATGGCCTCACGGTCGTCGATGCCCACAAACGGTAGAGCCGCCGCATCTGCAGGCTGGTCACACACGACCGTCGGCAAGCCGCGAGCGCGCACGGCAGCGAGGAACGGGTCGTTGTCCGCGACGGAGTAGACCACGAAACCGTCGACCACCGCTTGCCGAATCAGATTGAGATCTACGTCCCCGCCCTCCTCGGAGGAAGCTGGAATGACCAACATGGAGTCGCCCATTTCGCCGAGCTCCTCTGCGAGGCCGGCGAGAAAATCCACCGACGCAGGGTCTTCAAAAGCGAACGGGAGGTGCTCGGTGAACAGCACGCCGATGGCGCCAACCCGGCGCATGCGCAGACCGCGAGCCATTGGGTCCGGCCCGGGATAGCCAAGCCGCTCCGCAGTTTCCAAGATGTGCTCTCGCAACTTCTCCGAGAGCTGGTCAGGACGGTTGTAAGCGTTAGACACAGTCGTGCGCGAGACCCCAAGTTCTGCAGCGATGGAAGCCAAGGTGCCACGACGACGCCGACTTTGCACGGAATACCGACCCTTCTTGAAAAACCAACAGCGACTGCCCGCTCAGATATCTTCGTCCAGCTACCTCAGGTAGAAAACCTCGATTTTATGGAAAAGAACTACAACGAGCATCACACGCATCTAATCGCGGACAACTTTACCCAACGAATGTGCGCGACTGTCATTTCGGCCACTCCGGCAGAGGCCCGCCTTGTGACTGGGTCTCCGCAGCCCCTACTATGTTCTTTGAACTAAAAGACAACTGTTTTCAATAGCGGTTAATGCTCAGGAGCTGAATAAAAGGAATAATTCAGCCCGCAACAGGATTGGATACATACATGAAGGCACGCTTTTCCACGCGCATCGCGGCGCTAGTCGCCAGCGCCGGCCTCGTCGCAGGTCTCGGCGCATGCTCCAGCAATGATGACAGCGCTACGTCCGCGGGCAAGTCCGAAGACACCATTAAGGTGGTCACCTCCACCAAGGTCTGGGCAGACGTCGCCGACGCAGTCACCGACGACGAGAAGGTCTCCATCGACCCGATTATCGCGTCCAACGACATCGACCCTCACTCCTACGAACCGGCCGCAGCCGACATGGCAAAGGTAGAGGACGCCGATATTCTCGTCGCAGGTGGCGGGCATTACGACGCATGGCTGACCTCCTCTCTGCGTGACGCAAAGGACAAGGTCATCATCTCTGCGCTGCCGCAGGAAGAAGGCCACGACCACGATCATGACCATGATCACGAAGGTCACGACCACGACCATGAGGGTCACGACCATGATCACGGGGGCCACGAGCACGACCATGAAGGCCACGAGCATGATGGCGAAGGTCACGACGACCACGAAGGCCACGAGCATCACCACCATGACGGCGAAGCCAACGAACACGTCTGGTACGACACCGATGCGGTTGAAGAAACTGCAGAGCAGCTCGCCGAAGCTCTGACCAAGCTGGGCGCCAAGGCCGACACCAAGGCCGTCGATAAGGAAATCAAGGACATCGAAGAGGCCAAGAGCAAGCTCAAGGCCGCTAAGGTTGCTCAGGTTCACCCGCTGGCCGATGACATCCTGAAGGACACGAAGGTCGAGGACATCACCCCGAAGGGCTACCGTCAGTCCACGCTGAATGAGTCCGAGCCGTCGGCAAGCGATGTCAATGAAATGCTGAAGCTGATTGAGTCCGGCGAGCTGGACTATCTCATCGACGCACCGCAGACCCACGACCAGGTCTCGCAGCGACTCGTCGAGGCAGCCAAGGCAAAGGGCGTTAAAATCGTCGATGTTTTTGAGTCGCCGAGCGCTGACCAGTCGTTCTTTGACCTCTACAAGCAAACCCTTTCCGATATGGAGTCCGCATAGCTTTGCCCTCACTGACTTTTACTGACGCAGCCGTCGAGCCGCTGTGGTCCGGTCTCAATTTGAATATCGAACCTGGCGAGTTCTTGGCCATCCTGGGCCCCAACGGCGTCGGCAAATCCACGCTGCTGACCACTGCCCTTGGCATGCGCCGGCTGACTCACGGTTCAGTAAAAGTCGACGGGAACCTCGGCTACATTCCGCAGCAGCGGATGTTCGAGCCCTCACTGCCCATTCGGGTTCGCGACCTCGTCGAGCTGGCGGCCGGCAAGAACCGCTCCGCCACCGACGAAATGCTGGGCTTTGTCGGCGCGGGCGGTATTGCGGACCGTCGCGTCGGCACGCTCTCTGGCGGTCAGCAGCAGCTTGTCCGTCAGGCGCAGGCGCTCGTTTCGGCGCCGGATTTTTTGCTTTGCGACGAGCCTCTGCTCTCCCTCGACCCTGCGGCGCAACGGACCACGGTCGAGCGCCTGGACCGGCATCGCAGGGAAAACGACACGGCAGTCGTCTTCGTCACCCACGACATCAACCCCATCCTGGGCGTCTGTGACCGGGTGCTCTACCTGACGCCGCATGGACATGCGGTCGGATCGGTCGAGGAAATCATCACTTCAGAGACGCTCTCGGAGCTCTACCAAACCAACATTGCGGTTGCCCGTGTCGAGGGAAAGCTGGTTATCGTCTAATGACCCTACTGACTCAGTATTTCTCCGACACCGCTGCTCTGCTCCAAGTCGGGTTCGTCCACAATGCTCTCATCGCGGCAGCTTTGCTCGGACTGATCTCCGGCATTATCTCGCCCCTGATTGTCATGCGGCAGATGAGCTTCACCGTCCACGGCACCAGTGAGCTAGCGCTCATGGGCGCATCCGCAGCTCTACTACTTGGTGTCAGCGTCAGCAGCGGTGCCATTATCGGCTCGGTGGTCATCGCAATAGTCCTGGCAGCACTGTCGCTAAGAGGACGCCAAGATGCGGTTGTGGGCGTGGTCTTGAGCTTCGGTATGGGCCTATCGGTGCTGTTTATCCACCTCTACCCTGGCCGAACCAGTACCGCGTTTTCACTTCTCACCGGCCAGATCATTGGCCTGACTGACACTTCTCTATGGACGATGGCCATCGTCGCGGTCATCGTCGTCGGCGGCATTGCCTGGAAATGGCGGCCGCTGCTATTTGCCTCCGCCGACCCCATCATGGCCGCCGCCTGTGGTGTCAACGTCAAGGCGCTATCGATCTACTTCGCGATTCTCACCGGTCTCGTCGCCGCCCAGGGCGTGCAAATTGTCGGCTCCCTGCTCGTCATCGCCCTGATTATCACCCCGGGTGCCGCGGCCGCATTCGTCACCGCCTCGCCGGTGAAGGCCATCATCCTTTCGATTATCTTCGCCGAGGTCGCGGCTGTTGGCGGCATCGTCCTCTCGCTCGCACCGGGCATCCCGGTCAGTGTTCTAGTGACGACAATCGCGTTTGTCATCTACCTCATCTGCTACGCCATTGGAGCGGTGCAATCGCGCAAGGCAACGCGTGACGACGTCCAGGCAGCCAAGTGGAGCAAATAGATACATACGCTTTTCGGAGTGGCTTTTAAAACAACAAAAACACCGGGCAGCCCCTCGAGTGGCTATTGCGGAGAAGATGCGTCCACCTTCCCTCTTGCCACCGAGGGGCTGCCCGTATTTTTGCTGGATTCTCAAAAGAAGACTCCAACACCCCCAGCTCTTTTCAAGACTGCGAGACTGCCGATATGGGATGACCCGGCAGACAGAAAAACTAACACTGACGATATCGTGGTCTGACATCACAGTGACCTAAAAGCTAGCTGTACAAGCCACCGCTAGGTCCGTGCGCTCCCCTAAACTACGGTCAAATACGCCCCCATTTCTAGGAGCATCATTTGCCCACCCTCCCCTCGGGAAACGACGGATAATTTTCTGTTGAAATTGATAATAACGCCGCTATTTTCCCAGCGCACGCCAGGAATAGAATTATTTTTAAAGCGCTGAACTACTGGGGGTAGCCATAAGTACCGGCCAGAATCTAGAACTCAAAATACCCCACGTAAACGCCATTACTATAACGAATTGATAATGGCGCCTACGGGGGTATCAAATGCGCTACTGGCTACTCTTTGCCCGGCGCTGGCGGGCAAACTCACTCAGAGTCACACCGGCAGCAACGGAAGCATTGAGCGACTCAACCCATCCGGCCATCGGAATGGACATGATGGTGTCACAGGTATCGCGCACGAGGCGCGAAAGCCCCTTGCCCTCAGAACCGACGACCACAACCACCGGGGTGGTTCCGTCATAAGTATCCAGAGTGTGATTGCCACCAGCATCCAGCCCAACAACCTGGTAGCCAGCCTTCTGGAACTGCTTGAGCGAGCGCACCATATTGGTCGCCCGCGCAACCGGCAGACGCGCAGCAGTACCAGCAGAGGTACGCCAGGCGACGCCCGTAATGGCAGCCGAGCGACGCTCCGGAATCACCACACCGTGACCACCAAAGGCCGCCACCGAGCGAATGACCGCACCCAGGTTACGCGGATCAGTGATGTTATCCAGGCAGACGATAAGGCCCGGCTCCCCTGTCTTGGCCACCGAATCAATCAGATCTTCGACAGATGCGTACTTGTACGGCGGAATCTGCAGGCCGATACCCTGGTGCATGGTGTTGCCGGTCATGGTGTCCAACTCGTGGCGAGGTACCTCGCGAATCGGGATACCACGGGAGTTAGCAATACGCACTGACTCCTGCAGGCGCTCGTCATTGTCGGTACCCAGCGCCACAATCAGCGCGGCCGCTGGCACCTTTGCATGCAGGCACTCCACGACCGGGTTACGGCCAACTACCAGCTCGGTGCCATCCCCCTTGCGCTCATGACGCCCCGAGTCACGGCGGCGCTTCTCTTTCGCCCGCTTATGAGCTGCGTGATAAACGCGGTCCTCTGCTTTCGGGGTCGGCCCCTTGCCACGCAAGCCACGCTTTTGACCACCGGAGCCGCCAACGTTCTTCTTGCTTGCCTTGCGCACTGCACCACGACGACCGTTGCCTGCCATAGCTACCTGCTTCCTGTTGTTAATAGTTTTCTTTAGCCTAAAGCCAGCTTTTCAGCCCTAGTCAGCGACAGACCATGCCGGACCATCCGCGGTATCAGTTACCTCGATACCCGCTTCCTTCAGACGATCGCGCACAGCATCAGCCGTAGCCCAGTCCTTCTCTGCACGAGCCCGGGTGCGTTCCTCCAACTGGTGCTCAACCAGCACACCGAGCGCATGCATTGCTGCATCAGAACTGGAATCGGAGGTTGCCCACTGCTCATTCAGCGGATCGAACCCAAGGACTGCGGCCATAGCGCGGACAGCACCGGCAATCTCCTTGGCCTTGGTCTCGTCGCCGTCGGCAAGCGCCTGATTACCTCCACGAACAGCGTTGTGGATTTCCGCGAGCGCGCGTGGGACGGCGAGGTCATCGTCGAGCGCTGCTTCGAACGCCGGCGTCCACTCACCAATTTCGATATCGCCGAGCTTATCGACGGCACGGTGCATAAACGCCTCGATACGACGGTAGCCCGCTGCCGCTTCCTGCAGAGCCTCCTCGGAGTACTCCAGCACGGAGCGGTAGTGCGCACTACCGAGGTAGTAACGCAGCTCAACCGGACGAACCATGGTCAGGATATGCGGCACGGACAACACGTTGCCGAGCGACTTCGACATTTTTTCGCCGGCCATTGTGACCCAGTGGTTGTGCATCCAGTAGCGGGCAAAGCCGTCGCCGGCTGCGTGCGACTGCGCAATCTCGTTTTCATGATGCGGGAACTGCAGGTCGAGGCCGCCACAGTGGATGTCGAACTCCGAGCCCAAGTAGTAGGTGGCCATGGCGGAGCACTCCAGGTGCCAGCCCGGGCGGCCATTGCCCCACGGCGTCGGCCACGAGGGCTCGCCCGGCTTGGCAGCCTTCCACAGTGCGAAATCGTGCGCACCGCGCTTGCCCGGAGTATTGGTCTCGCCCTGCTCCATCTCGTCGACGCGGTTGCCGGACAGGCTGCCGTAGTCGCTGCCTTCAGCCTTGGACCAGGCATCCACGTCGAAATAGACGCTGCCATCGACAGCGTAGGCGAAGCCGTTATCCATCAGACGCTGCATGTACTCCACCATCTGAGTGACATGCCCGGTAGCGCGCGGCTCAACGCTCGGCGGGAGAACACCGAGCTGGTTGTAAGCCCAGGTAAATTCACGTTCAAAGCGGGAGACCCATTCCCACCAAGGGCGGCCGTGCTCGGCGGCCTTGTTCAAGATCTTGTCATCGATATCGGTAA
The DNA here is from genome assembly GCF_014334955.1 of Corynebacterium sp. LK33. Lineage (NCBI taxonomy): Bacteria > Bacillati > Actinomycetota > Actinomycetes > Mycobacteriales > Corynebacteriaceae > Corynebacterium > Corynebacterium sp. LK33. The sequence goes on from NZ_PDGU01000011.1 coordinate 93,169, forward strand.
CGTTGCGCACAAAGGCGACGTCATACCCCTTGGCGATCAGCCAACGGCGCAAGATATCAAAGGCCACGCCGGAGCGAACATGGCCAATGTGCGGCTGAGCCTGCGGGGTCGCACCGCACAGGTAAATGGAGGCATGCCCCTCGCGGAGGGGCTCAAAATCCTTCAGTTGGCGGGTTGCGGTATCGAAGATTTGAAAAGTCACAGCCCCGAGCATAGCGGGGAAATAGATACGGGTGAAAAAGAGAAAACGGCTAGCGCACACGGGCAATGTGTGTGCGCTAGCCGTTGACCGGAAAAGTGCAGAAAATCCCTACTGGAAGGAACCGGGGAAGGGAAACGATTTATGCGTCTGCGTCCAGGTCCACCGGCTTATCGTCGGCCTCGTCCTTCTTCTCACCGGCGGCACCTTCCTGTGCCAGGGCGCGGTGACGCTCGATAGTGGCATCGACGCGGGCAAAAACTTCCTCGACCTTGGCCTCATCAACGCCGTCGGCAAGCGCGAGCTCACCGACGAGAACCTGGCGAGCCTTGCTCAACATACGCTTTTCGCCGGCGGACAGACCACGATCCTGATCGCGGCGCCACAGGTCACGAACTACCTCAGCGACCTTGTTAATGTCGCCCGAACCCAGGCGCTCCTGGTTGGCCTTGTAGCGACGGGACCAGTTGCCGGCCTCTTCCACGTCGGTCTCACGCAGAACGGAGAAGACCTTCAGCAGCCCCTCTTCACCGACAACGTCGCGGACACCGACCAGCTCGGCATTCTTGGCGGGCACCTGGATATTCAGATCACTCTGCAGAATCTGCAGTACGAGGTACTGAACGGTCTCACCGTTAAGCTCTCGTTCAATGATGTTTTCGATTTTCGCAGCTCCGTGGTGCGGATAAACTACGGTATCGCCAATGCTGAATTCCATGTAATGCACACGCCCTTTCCAACGGCCTTCCACCCTATCATGTCCCCCCATGATTTTACGGGTAGTATGAGAACATCTTAGGAAGACACTAAGGTGTTCTTTAAATACTGAAAATCCTATCGCCCATCCTCAAGCTACTGGAGGAAATCTAGTCATGGCCTTCAAGTCCGTACTTCGCCGCAGCGCCCTCATCACCGTCTCCGCAGCATCCGCAGTTGCACTTGCTGCTTGTGGCGCCGGTCAGATTTCGCAGACCGCAAATCAGCACCCGGCTGTAGACGGTGCGATGAACGGCGGCGAAGATGCTGCCGGCAAGGGTGCTGAGAACACCAACTCGGCTCTTGGCTTCGTCAACATCCGCGACGCTCACATCCTGGTTGACCCGGAGGCTGGTACCGCTGGTCTGAAGTTCTCCGCCAGCAACCAGCAGCGCGCTACCGAGTCGGTCTACACGCTGAAGTCCGTGACCGTTGAAGGTATCGGCGAGGTTGAGCTGAAGAAGGTCGCTGAGACACCTTCCTTCGCTAAGGCTGCAAAGGGCGAGGACTCCCTGCCGCGTGAGTGCCAGATTGTTGCCGGCCCGAAGTCCGTCATCGATCCGCTGGCTAAGACCGCCAAGGACAACACCGGCTGCATCGCGTACTACACCAATGAGCTGGACCCGAGCACCCTGGTTGGCGACAAGAGCAGCGCTGCTGGCCAGAACCGCGAGGCCACCTTCGAGTTCACTGACCCGCAGGGCCAGACCAACACCTACGACCTGGACATCACCATCTCCGCTGACATTCTGGAAGCTGGTGCACCGAACCGCGGTGCTGACGGCATGATTGAATCCAAGTAATCGCAGCACAGTGGTGTTCCTGCGCTGTTCGCGCGCAGCGCACTTTTAGGCGCTGGTACAGCGCAGTCCTGTCCCGCAAATAACGCGAGGCGCTTCATCGAGCGGGCATGGGCGATTGGTCGCTTGATACGGGTCACGGCAGTACAGTCATCCTTGACACAAGTCATTCACACTGCCCTGGCCCGCTCTCGCGTATCTGGGGTGAATTTTCTCGCGACATTCACCGCATACCGCACAACACACGTTGTGGAGTCTGTCGTGTCCCCTCTCTTGAAGCAAAGGTGGTTGCACCGTGGCCAAGACCAAAGACGAAGCCTACGAATGCTCAGCATGCGGCTGGCAGGTGTCGAAATGGGTCGGCCAATGTCCCAACTGCAAAGAGTGGGGCACGCTAGAGAAGGTCACTATCCGCTCCAGCGGTGGGAAGTCCGCCTCCACGCTGGAGGACAAAATTGCCGCACGGGCAGCCAAGCAACGTCGCCGTAGCGCTGCCGCAACGGAGCCCGGCGCGCGGGGTGGTCGTCGTAAAGCATCTTCCACTTCCGTCGCAGCTGAAAGCCAGCGTCTAGCACAGCGCGCGCTTGACGACGAGGCGGAGGAACGTTTCCTCGCCGAGACCTCCGCAACAGATCGAATCCCCACTTCATCTTCCGAGTTGACCGCGATTACGGGGATTTCCGCCAAGGCTGCGCACGCGGTGCGCACGGGCATCGGTGAACTGGATCGAGTGCTCGGTTCCGGTATTGTGCCGGGTTCGTTGGTGCTCTTGGCGGGCGAACCGGGGGTTGGTAAGTCGACGCTGCTACTTGAAGTGGCCTACCGCTGCGCGGACGGCGATTTGGGGCCGACGCTTTACGTCACCGGTGAGGAATCGGTCGGCCAGGTGCGGCTGCGTGCCGAGCGCACTGGCGCACTGTCAGACTCGCTGTACCTGTCGGCGGTGTCGAATATCGAGGACGTCATCGATCTGACGCTGGAGCTCTCCCCCGGTCTGCTCATTGTGGACTCTGTGCAGACGATGCGTGCCGACGTCGAAGGTGCTCGCGGTGGCGTTGCCCAGGCTCGCGCCGTAACCTCTGCTCTGGCGGCGCTGGCAAAGGAGACCGGAACTGCGATTTTCCTGGTAGGACACGTAACCAAGGACGGCAATGTGGCCGGCCCGCGCACAATGGAACACCTGGTTGATGTGGTGCTCAACTTCGAGGGTGATAGGCATTCGGGGCTACGCTTCTTGCGCGGCCTGAAAAACCGTTTCGGAAGCACCGATGAAGTGGGCTGCTTCGAGCAGACGGCGGGCGGCATTGCGGAAGTTGAGGATCCCTCGGGGCTGTTTTTGCATCACCGAACGCCGACCTCGGGAACTGCAATTACCGTGGCCATGGATGGCCGCAGACCGCTGCTGGCGGAGGTGCAGGGCCTGGTAATCAACACCGAGGCACATAATCCACGACGCAATGTCTCTGGTCTCGACCCGAGGCGCGTGCCGATGGTCGCGGCCGTGCTGACTGAACACGGTAACTTCAAGCAGTTGGCCCGCATGGAGATGTACGTGTCCACCGTCGGCGGAATGACGCTGTCGGAGCCTGCCGCGGACCTGGCGATTGCGCTGGCACTGGCCTCATCCATGACTAAGCGGACCTTCCAGGACAAAACCATTGCACTCGGCGAACTGGGGTTGGCCGGCGAAGTGCGGCGAGTGACCGATTTGGAGTGGCGCCTTAAGGAAGCTCATCGAATGGGCTTCGACACGGCAATTGTGCCCAGAGGCGCAAAAGGCCCGGCAGGGATGCGGCTGCTGGAAGCAGGCACCGTTGCCGAGGCCATTGAGCTTGGGTTAGGAGCTAAGCGCTAGCGCATGTTGAACGTGTAGGCGTCAGAGTTGTTGTCACCAATCACGCCGTAGAAGATGTACGACCCGGAGGGAACTGGGACCCGGTCTTCCTCGGAGCACTTGTTCGGCGCCGAGGTCAGACGCGACCAGGTGGCGGCATAGTTGACTTCCTCGCCCGGTGCCAATACCAGTTCACCGTGGCCTTCGGAGTCATTGCAGTCCACATCCGACCAGACTCGCTCATACGTTGCCAGGTCGTACACCTCGAAGCGCAACTGCTGCTCATCAAGGTTCACGCGGCATTCACCGCCGGTGGGATTGTGGACGGTAATCGCCAGAGTCGGCTGCTCATCGCCGTAGTTCGGCTGATCCGAGGTGGCCGTCACCTGTAGATCTGCAAGGGTACAGTCCTTTTTGCTCGCAAGCGCCGCCTGAGCGTCATCCTTCGCGGAGTCTTCGCCTTCCTTGTCGCCCTTCTTGGCGTCCTTGTCAGACTTGTCAGACTTGTCGTTCTTCGAGTCCTTGTCAGGCTTAGGCGCGTAAGGTTCCTTGGGCTGTTCCGGAGGAGTCACCTCTTTCCCGTCATCCCTGGTGACATTCACCGGTTCAGAATCCTCGCTGTCCCGGTTTACCAGTGCGGAAATACCCCAGCCCAGGAGAACGAGGATGATAACGAGCAACACCGCCGCGGCGATACGCCGACGCCGGTAGATTTCTGGAGGCAGCTTATTGGTCACACATTTAGGTTAGCGGGTTCTCGCTGACTCCATGGGTAACGACGGTCTCAGCGCGTCCGTCCTCCAAGCGGTACCGCATACCGACAACGCCCACCTCGCCGGTCTCCAGTCGCGACGAAATCTCCGGTGAGCGATCAATAATGTGATTAACAATCTCGCGCACGTGGCGACGCTCAAATTCGTCGATTTCAGTCTCGCCATCCTTGCGAGCCGCCAACAGCGACGGGGTGACCTTTTCAATCAGCACACGCTGGAAACCACCCGGCAGGTCGCCACCGTCCAGTGCATTCTTCGCCGCAGCCACAGCGCCGCAGGACTCGTGGCCGAGAACAATCACCAGCGAAACTCCAAGACCATCAACCGCGAACTCCAGCGAAGCCAGCACCGACAGGTCGGTGATCTCACCGGCGGTACGAATCACAAATACATCGCCCAGACCCTGATCGAAAATAATCTCCACCGGAGCGCGAGAATCCGAGCAAGCCAGCACAACGGCCTTCGGCTTCTGCCCCTGCGTCAGCTGCTTACGACGAACCAAGTCCTGGCGAGGATGCGCAGTCTTGCTCTCACAGAAGCGGAGGTTTCCACGCACCATCGATTGCCATACACTCTCAGGAGTCCTCTCAGAATTGCTCATAGCTATATTGTGCAACGACTCCGCTGTTTATGGGAAAGCGAGAATGTAGATTGACCTCTGCAATTAACCAATCCGACGACTTCGACGAACACGTCGATGCCGCCTTACGTGATTGGTATCGCACCAACATGCGGCCACTTCCCTGGCGCGAAGAAGGCACTTCACCATGGGCTGTGCTCGTCAGCGAAGTGATGAGTCAACAGACTCCCGTCGCCCGGGTGACCCCCTCGTGGCGCGCCTGGCTGGAAAAATGGCCCACCCCAGCCGATTTGGCAGTCGCGCCCAAGGATGAAGTTCTGCGTATGTGGGGAAAACTCGGCTACCCCCGACGTGCACTCCGGCTGCGTGAATGCGCAGAAAAAATCGTCGAAAAGCACGACGGCGAAGTGCCGAGCGACGTGGACACACTGTTAGCCCTTCCGGGGGTAGGAGACTACACCGCTCGGGCGGTAGCGGCGTTTGCCTTTGGCGTGCGTACGCCGGTGGTGGACATCAACGTGCGCCGCGTACTCCGGCGACACCGTCAGGGCACGTACCTACCCGGCATCGCCAAACGCGCCGACATGGCGCTCGTCGAAGAGTTCCTACCACTCGACCCCACGACTGCGGCCGAGACTTCCGTCGCACTCATGGAACTCGGCGCTACCGTCTGTCGAACGACACCCGAGTGCGAGGTATGCCCCATCGCCACCAGTTGCGCCTGGATTGCCGCGGGTCGCCCCGAGCCCGAAGACCACGAAATCGCCGCTGCTAAACGCCGTGTGCAGAAGTTCGAAGGCACCGACCGCCAAGTCCGGGGCTTGCTTCTCGACGTGCTCCGCGCCGCCGACTCTCCCGTCGAACAGGCCGCTCTCGATGCGGTCTGGGATGATGCACATCAGCGTTCCCGCGCACTGTTTTCCCTGCTTGACGACGGACTTGCGGAGCAAACTCCCGATGGCCGCTTCCAGTTGCCCCGTTAAAGCCGAGGCAATGCTCCGGTAAAGACCAGATTCGGACAAGTGCGTTGCCTAGAATTAGGAGCATGAATGCCTCGCTCCATCGATCTCAGCGCCAACGCTGTCTCTTTGGGGCTAGTAAGCGCAGAATTGCGCTGAGCATGGTGCTCGGAATTTCTCTGATTGGCGCTAGCGCGGGTGTGATTAGTGGTTGCTCAGCGTTGGATGGTCTAGGTGCGATTGACTTCGACTCCTCGGATTCTGACTCTTCTGCGGTGAAGCGATTGCCTCCGGGGCAGGTAATTACGCAGACACCATTTCCGGTCAATGCGCCCGCACGCGCACAGCGGGTCGTGTTTTCCTCCACAGGTGCACGCGACCACCGCCAAACAGCAGTATCTGGTACCGTATTGCAGCCCTATGCCCGCTGGTCGGAGAAGTCCCCACGGCCTCTGGCGGTGATTGCGCCGGGGACTCTCGGGATGGCCGATAACTGCGCGAGTTCGGTTGCGCTGCGCTACGAAGCACCTCCGACGCCTCCGGCACCTCAGCTGCTGGCACAGGGATGGAATGTTGCCATCGTGGATTACCAGGGGCTCGGCACGCCCGGGGTACATCCGTATCTCAACCGTGAGATTGCCGGGAATAACACGCTCGATATGGCACGAGCGACTATTGAAGCTTTACAACTACCTGCAGATACTCCCATTGCGCTCTTCGGCTACTCACAAGGCGGAGGTGCCACCGCTGCAGCCGCCGAGCTAGCCGATGAGTACGCCTCGGAGCTGAACATCCGCGCTGTCTACGCCGGGGCTATTCCGGCCGATCTCACCGACACTGCGCTGCATATTCGCGGCTCGGCGCTGGCGGGACTCGTCGGTTACTTCATGAACGGCTTGATTGCAGAGTACCCAGAGTCCAAAGAACCAATCGAGCGCATGCTCAGCCCACTGGGGCAGGACTTCCTGAAGCTCACCGCCGATGAATGCATTGGCGCCACTGTCGAACGTTGGCCTCGCAATGACACCAAGGCATTTACTGCCAATGACTTGGGGATAGCGGAGAATCTGCGCTCGCCCGAGCTCTCCCCCGTCGTTCGACGCCACGTGGACGAACAGGCTCTGGGCACAAAGACTCCCAGTATGCCCGTGTTCGTTACCCATAACGCATTGGATGATGTGTTACCCGTGACGTCGGCACGCGAACTTGTGCAGAAATGGCAAAAGGCCGGCGCCGACATCACCTACGTGGAGGTCGACACTGACCTCGGTGATGGGACGCACGGCCTTGCCTACGTGCTCACTCACGAAGAGATGCTTGCGTGGGTGAATCAGAAAATGGGGTACTAGCGGCGACATTCGCCACTTTCCTCCATCTAGCAAATACAGCTACTTTTTCTTCCAGCGACCACGGAAGGTCAAGCCTTTGCCCAGTCGGACGGTGTAACCGCCACGGCTGTTAATGGTCACTGGACCGATACGCTTAGAACCAGAGACTCCCGAACCCGAGTAGTTCAGCCACGTGTCCTTGTCCAGGTTCTGCTTCTTGCGAAATTGAATCCCCATTTAGTTCTCTCCCTCGGAGTTATCAGATTCGGTCTCTGCCTCGGCAGTATCTTGATTGGCAGTACCTTTGATGTCGCCAGATACAAACGCTCAGGATACCGTCAGCACTGCCGAGAACGCCCGTCATCTTCCTCAGAATCGGCCAAGGCACCGCTCATCGGCATCAACGTTACCGACCTTGCCTCATATTGGTGAAGATAACTTCGCCTTGCAGATGTCATTGAACTCGCCGTCCCTGCGCCATAGATGCCTCAATCCGTTATTTGTGACCGCCCCTAGTGAGCTCATGAAACCGGCCACCGCCACAGCGTGCCGAACAATGACGACAGCTAGTTAGTGCAAACCACCCAAGGATGCGAATGGCTCCTCGGCCTGGATGTCGTGCAAGGGCACGCGCACCCAAGGCGAATCACTGTGTGCGAGCAGCTCGGTGAGCCGTTGCGATTGATCCTTCATCGCAGCGGTGACGTCGGGCTCACCATCACTCGCCCAAATCATTCGACCCCACCAGAAACTTGCGGCTACGTCAGCCCACGACACGAAGTAGCGCTGCAGCGCCGCCACGGCCTTGTCTGAAATCTGAAGGAACTCTTCTGGAGAGATCCACCCCAGCTCCGTTGCCGGGCCACCAACGTTGTGAACACGGATTATGTCCCATGCGCGAGTAGTGGCGGGCAGTGCCGGGGCCGCTGCTTTGGCAAAGCCCTCCGAGCGCAACATCCTTACGAGGTAGCGGAACTTACGTTCTCCACGACGCGGATCCGCGCCTTGGGCAATAAAGAAGTCTTTGAGGAACTCGACCTTTTCCTCCACTTCCACATCTAGCTCGCGCTCGGGGACGTCCTTCACGGCGTATGCGAGGGGTAAAACCAGGTCATCTTCCACGTGCTGGCCACCTTCGAGCAGAGCATCAATAACCTGATACGCTTCCTGTGCACCAGTGACCCCCCAGTTTTGCTCGAGAGAAGTTTTGTAGTACTTGGCCGCCCTTGCGTTGATGGCCTCAACCCCTAGCGGGGTCGCAAACGCCTTATTGCTCTTGTACACCATTGCCCAAGAGTGGCGGCGCACCTCATCTTTGCTCGGCGCCGGTTCCGGCCATGGGAACTTTGTAAGGCGGTAAATCCAAGTATCATCAAACTTTGCTGGCGTGAACGTTGAGCTCATATCCACACAACGTACCGAGGTTTCTGGCGCGGTTCCGCGGTGCCCCATCCATCACCCCTATGCTGGGGAATGATCTACGCCATAATTCAGCACACCCAGTCACAGTTTTTGATGTGTTGTTAGTCTCGTGTGCATGACAGGATCCCAAATTGCATTGACAGACCGGCCAGATCTCGGTGCTGCGCTTAAGCGTGCTGGCGATTCCGAGATTGTGCACGCTGCCGCCGAAGCCGTTATAGAAGGCCTTGGTGTCGACGAGATTGTGCTGGAAGCCGCCGCCACGAAAGCTAGCGGGGTGGACGGTGCCGCGTTTGTCACCAACCGCAGGATCCTCGTGACCGCCGATAAGAAGGATCCATCTCATTTTGAGTTCCTTGAACTTGACAACCTGGGCAACGTCACAGTTCTGCCTTACAAGGGTGGCTGGGCCGTCGTGGCCCAGCTCTACAACACATATAAGGTGTGGAGCGGTTTCACAGAAAAAGCTGCGAAACGTGTGCAATTTGCCGCCCAGTGGGCCCTGACCGCAGGCCGAGAGGCACGAACGGAGGCCTCGCGTGCAGTGTCGTCGACGGAGCTTTTTGAGCGATGGAAAGAAAACAAGCACCGTCTCAATCGCAATAGTTTGGAAGAGCTTGCAGAGTCGATGCGCTCCCTGTATTCCGACATTGATTCACGGTGGTGGACTGAATAATGATTCGACTTGCATACCCGGGTTCGCCCGACCGATTTAATGGGGCAGAAGACACATCACACATCGAGCAAAACCTGGCTATTGCGGAAAATGGCTATCGCCATTACATCAAGCATGGCTCGTTACTAGAAACTGGAGCATCTCCGGCAAATACGACTGCTACCTCCAGGTCAAACTCCAGTGCGGGCACGACAGGTGTTCAGGCCAGCGGCGCATCGAAAGGTCTCAGTGTAAAGAAGCAGCTATTACTCCTCCCCTTAGTGATAGCGGGCATCGTGGTGCTAGCGATTGCCTACGTTGCGGCTAAAGACGCGCTCTTTAGTGACAAGTCAGACGAGTCCGCTGCTCCCGCACAGTCCGCCGCTGAAGCACCTGCCGATTCCGGCGCTTCCAACGGTGGCGCTACCGGTGCCACTGGTGGGGATACCGCTGGCGGCCTCACCCCTGCCGACCACGCACCCGAACCGATTGCTAGTTTCGTGCGGGCCTGCACAGACTATGAAGTGGTGTTTAGCTACTACGGTGCGGATAACGCCCCTGCCCCACAGGCAATGGGTACCAACTGTTCCGTGGATACTACGAAGGCACCCGACGTTGGTTACGTAGTCTTCACCGATGACCCTGCCGCCACCGCCGCCGTTCGTGACGGCAAGCCTGTCTTGGATGCCGTTGAGATTCCGGCAGAATCAACGCGCGGTTCCACATTCAAGGCGCAGCGAGTGGAGTCCCTCATCACAGTTGCGGAAATCCTCCCAGATGATCAGGGAATCGTTGAGTACATGATCAAAAATGATGACCCCGAAGTGGCAAAGAAAGCATTGGTCGACCTCGGCGTGGCCAAGTAGAACTACAACTCTCCGCGCTTTTAGGAAAGACCGCATATAGACACACTGCCGCCCCAGTTCCTCCCATAATGGAATCGGAACTGGGGCGGCAGTGTTCGTTGGTACTGCTAGCGGCTAAACCTCTTAGAGTGGCTGGCCAGCACCCGCACCAGCCGGTGGCGGGTTGTGGCCGTCGTCATCGGAGTCCGAACCGGACTCTAGGTCGGTTTCAGCGGCGGTGGAGCCGCCGTCACCCAGTACATCCGGGGTGATGATATCGGGCTCGCTGGTACCAGCGCTGCCGAGAACGTCCTTGCCTTCCTCGGAGTCATCCAGAGCACCGCCGTCGGCATCGACGTTACCGGCCTTGCCCTTGTTGGTGAAGGTAAACTTCGCCTTGTCGACGTCCTTGGACTCGCCATCCCAGCCTTCGACATCGATGAAGACGGTCTCGCCGAGACCAACCTCACCGTAGAGAATCTTCTCGGAGAGCTGATCCTCAATCTCGCGCTGGATCGTGCGACGCAGCGGACGGGCACCGAGCACTGGATCAAAGCCACGCTTGGCCAGCAGGTTCTTGGCGCGGTCGGAAATCTCCATGGTGATGCGCTTCTCGTCGAGCTGGTCGCTGACGCGGGCCAGCATGAGATCGACCATCTGGACAATCTCAGCCTGGCTCAGCTGCTTGAAGACCACAATCTCGTCGATACGGTTCAGGAACTCCGGACGGAAGTGCTTCTTCAGCTCGTCGTGGACCTTGTCCTTCATCCGCTCGTACTTGCCATCTTCATCGGCCTCGCCGACACCCGAGAAGCCCATACCAACAGCCTTGGAAATGTCGCTGGTACCCAGGTTCGAGGTGAAGATCAGAACCGTGTTCTTGAAGTCCACCACTCGACCCTGCGAGTCAGTCAGACGACCGTCTTCCAGGACCTGCAGCAAGGTGTTGTAAATCTCCTTGTGGGCCTTCTCAATCTCGTCGAAAAGCACGACGGAGAACGGCTTGCGGCGCACCTTCTCGGTGAGCTGGCCGCCCTCTTCGTAGCCGACGTATCCGGGAGGAGCACCGAAGAGACGCGAAGCGGTGAATCGGTCGTGGAACTCACCCATATCAATCTGAATGAGTGCGTCTTCCTCACCAAAGAGGAACTCGGCCAGGGCCTTCGACAGCTCGGTCTTACCAACACCGGACGGACCGGCGAAGATGAACGAACCGGACGGACGCTTCGGGTCCTTCAGACCAGCGCGGGTACGACGAATAGCGCGGGAGACAGCACTGACGGCCTCTTCCTGACCGATGATGCGCTTGTGCAGCTCATCCTCCATGCGCAGCAGACGCGAGGACTCTTCCTCAGTGAGCTTGAACACCGGAATTCCAGTCCAGGAAGCCAGGACCTCCGCAATCTGCTCCTCGCCAATCTCAGCGATGGTGTCGGACTCGCCCGCACGCCACTTCTTCTCGCGCTCGCGGCGCTCTTCGCCCAGCTTGCGCTCCTTGTCGCGCAGACCAGCTGCCTTCTCGAAGTCCTGCTCGTCGATGGCGGCTTCCTTCTGGCGGCGCACATCGGCAATCTTGGAGTCAATCTCCTGCAGGTCAGCCGGGGCAGTCATACGCTTGATACGCATACGAGCACCGGCCTCATCAATAAGGTCAACAGCCTTATCCGGCAGGAAGCGGTCGTTGATGTAGCGATCCGAGAGAGTAGCGGCGGCAACCAGTGCCTTGTCCGAGATGGATACGCGGTGGTGAGCCTCGTACTTATCGCGAACACCACGCAGAATCTCGATAGTGAGATCCACGCTCGGCTCCGGCACGTTCACCGGCTGGAAACGACGCTCAAGAGCGGCGTCCTTCTCGATGTGCTTACGGTACTCATCCAAAGTGGTAGCACCGATGGTCTGCAGCTCACCGCGAGCCAGCTTCGGCTTCAGAATCGAGGCCGCGTCAATTGCGCCCTCTGCGGCACCGGCACCGACCAGCGTGTGAATCTCGTCAATAAACAGGATGATGTCACCGCGCTGGTTAATCTCCTTGAGCACCTTCTTCAGACGCTCCTCGAAGTCACCGCGGTAACGGGAGCCCGCAACCAGCGAACCCAGGTCGAGGGAGTAAAGCTGCTTATCCTTCAGTGTCTCCGGCACACGGCCGTTGACGATGTCCAGCGCGAGACCCTCCACAACGGCGGTCTTACCAACGCCCGGCTCACCAATCAGCACAGGGTTGTTCTTGGTACGGCGAGAAAGAACCTGCATAATGCGCTCGATTTCCTTCTCACGGCCAATAACCGGATCCAGCTTGCCCTCACGTGCAGCCACGGTCAGGTTACGACCGAACTGATCGAGCACCAGCGAACCGGACTGGTGGTTTCCCTCCTGCACACGAGCGCCGGAAGTAGCGCCGACCGGACGCTGCTCCGGAGAACCATCCGACTCATCACCCTGGAAACCGCTGAGCAGCTGAATAACCTGCTGACGTACGCGCGGCAGGTCAGCGCCGAGCTTAACCAGTACCTGAGCGGCAACACCCTCGCCCTCGCGAATCAGGCCGAGCAGCAGGTGCTCAGTACCGATGTACTTGTGACCCAGCTGCAGAGCCTCGCGCAGAGAGTACTCCAGCACCTTCTTTGCACGCGGGGTAAACGGCACGTGACCGCTCGGCGGCTGGGAGCCACGACCAATAATGTCGACTACCTCAGAGCGCACAGCGTCCAGGGAAATACCCATGGACTCGAGCGCCTTGGCAGCCACACCGTCGCCTTCACTAATCAGGCCGAGCAGGATGTGCTCCGTGCCGATGTAATTGTGATTGAGCTCGCGTGCCTCATCCTGCGCCAGGACGACAACGCGACGTGCTCGGTCCGTAAACCTCTCGAACATCACTGCCCTTTCAAGTGTCTATTTTTGCCGTAATTCAATAAAGGTTGTTTCACCTAGCTTAAACGCGACGCGTCGCAGATTAATCCCTATAGCCGTACGCCAGTAGCGAACAGTCTGGTCAAGAGAGGTACAACGGCGGTTTCATCCTGGAACGGACACCTAGTTGTGCACACGGTCGTCGTGGCCGTCATCTCGGTCGTCGTCATCATCGTCGTCGTCATCATCGTCGTCGTCATCGTCATGATCGTCATCATCGCGATCATTGCGATTGTCGTCCACGCTCTCGGTCGAAATCACCGTAGTGGTCTCGACAGGTGCCGGATCGACGTCATCACTATCGCCACATGCTGCAAGACCAAAAGCCGCACCGATTGCGACTGCTCCGACCACGGCAACTCGAGCTGCCGAAATGCGTAGGAAAGTTTGATTTTTGAGAGTGGACTTCATGGGTTCCCCTAAGTCATATCGAATGGCCTCACCCTCCACTACGGCGACGAGGGCGCAGTTGGATTGGAACATCTTTCAACAACTTTTCCTAGAGAAATTACCTCAAAACGGAGGCTCTAAGTGCGGCGACAAACATCTCTCGAGATAGAAGAAGCTCCGCCCCTTTGAACGTATTCCCTGTTCACCTCGCATATCTTCACAATCATTCGTTTCTGATAAAAAATTTTGCAAAAAGCTCCACAAAAGTGACCTAGGACACTTATTCTTACTGTAAAAGAAACTAAATCGGCGGTCCTACCGATGAGGTTTCGCCTGATTAGGCCTCTCCGAAGACCACAGGACATGAACCACGGAAGATGAGTGACTATGACATCTGATCCACAGACCTCGATTCTCAATAAGGTGCGCAAAGCTTCGCGAGCTACCTCGGACCTCGTTCTCGGTCTCGCACCGGTGACGCAAGCTGGTGTCCTCGGCTCGATGGGACCCGGCGCGGCTGGTAAGGCATTAAATTCCATCTACCGCTGGGACTTCCTGCCAGCTGGTCTCCTCGGCATTGCAGCCGGCCGCGATCCGCACCACACCGCAATTATTGATGACGGCGGCTCGCTGACCTACGAGGAGCTGCACGAGCGCTCCACTGCCCTGGCGCGGGCACTCCGCCACGGCGATATTCAGCAGCGCAACCGCATCGGCGTGCTGGCTCGCAATCACCGCGGTTTCATTATGGCTCTGTGCGCCCACGGTCGCCTCGGCACCGATCTGGTGCTGCTCAATACTGGCGCCGCTGCCGAGCAGACTCTAGCGGTAATTCGCGAGCAGAAGATTGACTTCCTGTTCATTGATGAGGAATTCACTCACATGCTGCCGGAGGACTTCGATGAGTGCCCGGTCGCAGTGTCGTGGTTTGAAAACTACGGTGATACCTCCTGTGTTCGCGAGGGCTGGACCTCCATGCAGGAGATGCTGAAGACTGCACCGCCGGCAAAGTGGCCGACCGCCGAGCTGCCAAGCCGTCCGCGCCGTGGCCGCGTTATTATTCTGACCTCCGGAACCACCGGCACTCCAAAGGGAGCCAAGCGTCCGGAGCCGCGCAGCTGGATGCCGGCATCTTCCATCATGAGCCGCATTCCGCTGCGTCAGCGCCGCCCGGCTTACCTTGCGGCTCCGCTGTTCCACACTTGGGGCTTCGCAACCGCACAGCTGTGCATCGCACTGCGTTCCACCATGATTATGCGCCGCAAGTTCGATCCAGCCGACAGCCTCCGCATTATCGAACAGCACTCTCCGCACACCATCTTCCTGGTGCCGACCATGCTGCAGCGCATGATTGAGATTCTCCCAGACAACTACGACATCGGTGCGACATCGCTGAAGGTCATCGCATCCTGTGGTTCGGCCATTCCGGAGGGAATCGTCACCAAGACCCTCGAGCGCTTCGGACCGGTTCTCTACAACCAGTACGGCTCCACCGAGGTCAGCTGGGCAACCATTGCTACCCCGGATGAGCTCAAGGCAAATCCGACCACGGCAGGTCGCGCGCCGCTGGGCACTCGTGTCCAGATTCTCGACGAAGACGGCAACCGCGTCGCCGACGGCGAGACCGGTCGAATCTTCGTGGGTAACAACATGTTGTACGAGGGCTACACCCGCCCCGGCGCGGACAAGCAGGTCATTGACGGCATGGTCTGTACCGGTGACCTGGGTCGAATGGAAAATGGCCTGCTCTACATCTCCGGTCGCGAGGACGACATGATTGTCTCCGGTGGCGAGAACGTCTTCCCACGTCAGACCGAAGATGCACTCAGCCAGCTCGAGGGTATCCGCGAGTGCGCAGTCGCAGGTGTTCCGGATGAGCGCTTCGGTCAGGCTCTGGTCGCCTGGGTTGTCCGCGACGATTCACCTGAGGGCCGCGCCCTGACCAATGAGCAGATTCGCACATACGTCAAGCAGCGCCTCAGCCGCTTCGCTGTTCCGCGCGAGACCGTGTTCCTCGATGAACTGCCACGCAACGCAGTCGGCAAGGTGGTTCCTCGCCACCTGCCGAAGCCGTGGGAGAATGCCGCCGAGGAGAAGGCTGCTTAGGGCGCAGGGACCGTCGTAAAGCGAGCGGCAGACACGAAAAGGACGCGGTAGAAACTTCCATTGTGGAAGTTACCGCGTCCTTTTTGCGTGTCCTAGAAAGAACCAGTGCTGATTAGCCTGCGTTCAAAACACCGTAGTCCGTGACGGGTTCACGGAAAATTTCTTCGCCGTCCTGGGTCACGGTTACCGCATTTGGAGTGACGGTATACGTGTAGCCACCATTCTTTGCGACAGCACGGTTCCCGGAGAAACTATCTACTGTGTATGCATCCGGACTATCCGAAATCTCACCGAAGTCACCGATGTAATGGCGCTGCTGGCGGTTATTGGAATTCTCGCAAATCACAGCCTTGCCCGACGACGTCTCCGCCAGCACACGCGCGTAATCCCCACCCGAGCAGCGAGCGGTACTGCCAACCCAACCTTTGGCGTCGATATCATCGCGATCCATACCGAACGCGCGGAGACCAAAATTTCCCCTCTGCGTAGTGGTAGGAGCGCTGCTCTCCGGCTGCTTCGTCGTTTCTGGCTCGACGGTCTGGGTATAGGTTTCCGTGTGCGTCTCCACCGGCGCCGGGGACGCAGTGCTTGACGACGAGTCCCCTGCCGCAACCGTATCGGGAGACTGCGGGGAATTATCGGAGGAATTATTCAGGTAGTACGCGCCACCGATACCGGCGACCGCTGCAAGTGCGACACCGACGATGCCCAAGACCACGTACAGACCGTTGTTGCTCTTCTGCTCAGGTGCCGGAGCCTGCTGATAAGCCGGATACTGCTGGGGGTAACCGCCCTGGTTCGGCCCCTGCGTTTGGTACTGGTACTGAGGCTGGTACTGGCCCTGGGCCCCGCCCTGCGGCTGCTCCCAGGCAGATGTTGCATAACCGTCCTGCTCCCAATCCTGCGGGGAGGACGAACGCGGGTTGTACTGGTCGGTCATCGCTAAATTCCTTATTACTTCAGAGCCACACTTGTGCTCGGCCAATAACGTGGCGGCTTGCGACTACGCCCACAGCGGAACTTGCCACTACGTATTTTCCATTAACACTATGCGTTGCCCAGCGTACCCTGCTTGAAGCTAGCACTAGCTCAGAGCGGCACTTTGTTCTTGAAGAAATTGACGTAGTTCCGATCGGAGATCTTTCCCAGCATAAACTCTGGCTCCAACCCGAACATCGACCAACGAGTCTTCGTGGACCAGGACAGAGACTGAGGTGTCGTAGTGCGGTGGTAGCTAATTTGGTAACCGTCAGTGTGAACTCGGATCTGCGTGTATCCACCCGGATAGCCGAGTGCCGCGCCCCGCTCACAGAAGTCCGTATCCCCGTAGTCAGCGATACCACGGCGGCTGCGGTGCGTATGACCAGCGAACACGCCTTTGGCACCCGGCGTGGCGGCCAGAATCTCCTGGAAAATCTTGGCCTGCTGCGCCTCGACCATGAATGCCTCACCACCGAAATGCGAACGCACCGCATCCTGAGTAAACGGGTGATGCGCAAACAAAATTGTCGGACGCTCTGGATCGTCTGCGAGTTCGGCACGCAATGCACGCATCTGACGCTCATTAATACGTCCACCTGCATAACCAAACTCGGCGGTATCAACACCGATGAGGCGCACTTCGCCGACGCGAGTCGACCAGTGCTGCTGCGTCGGCACAAGACGCTGGCTGAAGTAATCCGGAACCGCGGTCTTGCCCTTGCGGATTCCGCGTCCACGGAAACCATTGATATTGGGTAGCCCGGGCGGGTGCACATCGTGATTACCACGGGTGACAAACCAGTTTTTCCCAAACTCACCGAAAGTATCCAAAACCCTGATGAGTTCGTCATACTCCTCAGGGCGGTTGCTATCCGTGCAATCGCCATTGATGACGAGAGTGTCTAACCCGGCAGCCTTTACCGTGTCCACCAGACCCTGCAATTGCATAGAGGCAAAAGGCTGCTCTCCCGGACCGGAGGAAAGACCGAGGTTGCCAATGCGAATGCCGTCATGATTGGGCTTGCCAATGTGTGTGTCATTCGTCAGCGCGAACGTCGCCAAATGTGCACCCTCCAGCGCTGGCAGAGTGCTTACGACGCCTGTCTTCTCCGGTGCCGTTTTGCTCATGGTGATATTCAGCGACGGAACCGCGCGACAGTTGTGTGACCAGCACTCAAAGCGATACTCCCGTCCCGGCTCCAACCCGTCAATGACCACATGGTGGTAGCCCGACTCTGAGTACCCCTCGTGCACGAGCTCTAACTGCGTTGAATCCGCAGGACCAAGCAGCACCCGCTCATCCGAAGGAACGGTCGGCTTAATGAAGCCATACGCTGTCTGCACTCCCGGAGCATATGTTGCCCATGTAAATGCCACTGACGTGTCTGTGACAGTGATGACCTCCAAGTCGCTAGCCAGTACCTGCCACGACTTGGAATCCGACTGGGTAAGCCCCAGACCCGACGTGACGTACTCCAGGCCGTACGCTCCCGAGGTTTTCGCGACGGCCATTGAACTTGCAGCAAGAGTTGCAACAGATAGGTAGGCCCGGCGGGAAATGCTCATGTCCAATAAGCCTAGAACCTAAAGATGAAAATTAGATGAACTCTCCCTCTAATCTCAGAAAAATAGGAACGCAACGACAAGAGACACACGGCCAAAACAGCGCAAAATAAAACACCGCCCTACCAAGTCATGGCAGGACGGTGTTTTAAGAAATGTGGCTTGAGCATCTTTGTGAGCTTTTACCGGCTCACCAGTATGTAGATTGCTCTGAAACTGTAACTACTTCAGTTCCTTGGAGGACAGGCCCAGGGTGCGGCGAGCAACGACCAGCTGCTGAATCTGCTGGGTACCTTCGAAGATGTCCAGGATCTTGACGTCGCGGGACCACTTCTCCAGCAGGTTACGCTCAGAGTAACCGAAGGTACCTGCCAGCTGAACGGCACGGAGGCAAATCTCGGTGCCTGCACGGCCGGCCTTGGCCTTACACTCGGAAGCTTCCAGAGTGTTCGGCTGCTTGTTGTCAGCCATCCACGCAGCGCGCAGAGCCAGGAGGTATGCAGCCTCCCAATCGGACTCCAGCTTCAGGTACTCAGCTGCAGCAGCGCTCTGGGTGTGTGCCGGTGCATCGTAGTCAATCTCGATGCCAGCCTCTTCCAGGATGCGACGCAGCTCTTCCAGCGAAGCACGGGAGACACCGATGGCCATACCCGCAACCAGCGGACGAGTGTTGTCGAAGGTCGCCATTGCGCCGGCGAAGGACTTCTTAACATCAATGTCCGGGGAACCCAGCAGGTTCTCCTTCGGAACGCGGACGTTGTCCAGGCGGAGCACTGCAGTATCCGAGGAACGAATACCCAGCTTCTCTTCCAGACGCTCCACGGTGAAGCCCGGAGTGCCCTTCTTCACCAGGAAGGATTTGATGGCAGCACGGCCCTTGGACTTGTCCAGGGTCGCCCACACAACGACGGAGTCGGAACGCTCACCAGCAGTGACGAAGATCTTCTCACCGTTGATGACGTACTCATCACCATCGAGCTTGGCGGTGGTGGAAACTGCGGAGGAGTCAGAACCAAAGGACGGCTCGGTAATTGCCATGGAAGCCCAGGTCTTACCGAAAGCCTCCAGCTGCTCATCAGTAGCAACAGCTGCGATGGCTGCGTTACCCAGACCCTGGTACGGCAGAGACAGGGTCAGACCCACGTCACCCCAGCAGGTCTCAATAACGTTGAGCAGCGAAGCCATGTTGCCACCGTTCTTTACACCGGTGCGCTTCGGCTTCTTATCGTCGCCACGTCCACCAGAAGCACCGGAGAAGCCACGGCCACCATCTGCCATGCCGTCCATCATGGAGGCAAGGGTGTCGAGTTCCTTCGGGTACTCGTGCTCAGCGAGATCGTACTTACGGGAAATCGGTCGGAAGATCTCAGCGGCGGCCTGATGCGACTGGGACGCGCCCGCCTTGAGGAACTTCGGCAGTTCGAGGTTAATCATTTTCTTTCCTCTTAATTCTTTTCGGCTGAAGTATCTAGCGGTTTACAGAACGACGATGCCTTCGGCGACACCAATTGCGCGGAGGTCACGGTACCAACGCTCAACCGGGTGCTCCTTGGTGAAGCCGTGTCCGCCGAGCAGCTGCACACCGTCGGAACCAATCTTCATACCCTTTTCAGTGGCGAAGGTCTTAGCCAGAGCTGCCTCGCGAGCGAAGCCGCGACCCTGGTCAGCGCGGGAAGCACCGCGGAGGGTAATCATGCGGAGACCATCGAGCTCAATCTTGATGTCGGCGACCATGAAGGCCACTGCCTGGCGGTGGGAAATCGGCTCGCCGAATGCCTGACGCTCATTGACGTAAGGAATGACGTAGTCGAGAACTGCCTGAGAAGTACCCATTGCAAGAGCTGCCCAGCCGAGGCGGGAACGACGCAGAATGTCGAGGTATGCCTCTTCACGGTCTGCAGCCGAGGTGCTAGCGCCGCCGAGAATGTTCTCAGCCGGAACCTTGACATCCTTCAGGATGACGCGACCCATTGCGGCACCGCGCAGACCCATGGACGGGTCAGCCTCAACGTGGAGACCTTCAGTGTCGGACTCAACGATAACCAGAGCCGGCTTACCCTCGAGCTCAACACCGATGATGAACAGCTCAGCTGCGCCGGCGTTCGGAACGAAGGACTTAACACCGTTGAGGACCAGCGAATCGCCCTCGCGCTTTGCGGTGGTTTCAGGCTTGCGTGCGTCGAAAAGCGGGCGCGGCTCTGCGAGAACAACAGCGGCGGCCGGGACGTTCTCGCCAGCGAATGCCGGCAGGTAGGTCTTCTGCTGCGAGTCGGAGCCGTGAGCGGTCAGGGTGGCAGCGACACCGGCCGGAGCCAGCACTGCCAGAGCCAGACCCATGTCACCGTAGGACAGAGCCTCTGCGACCAGTGCGTTGGTGGTGACGTCCTCGCCGGTAGCGATGCCCTCGAAAGCCTCCGGGACGTTAATCATAGTGACGCCCAGCTCAGAAGCCTCAGAGACGAGGTTCTCCGGCGGAGTTGCCTCGTGGTCGGACTTGTAAGCAGCCTCGCGCAAGCGAGACTCAGCAAACTCCTTAACCGTCTCGACGATCATCTGCTGATCCTCGGTCGGGGTGAGGTCGAAGAGCTTCTTTGCCTTCTCCTCGGCTGCGGCCTCCTGTGCAGCCTGGGCTTCCTCAGCCGGACGCTCCGGCTTACCGGAACCGGAAATCTTCTTAAACTGACGGTTCGCGGCACCAAGGGTCTTAAAACCAGACTTGGTGGACTGGTACACCACGCGGTCGATCTTTGGCTGAAGGTCGTACTTCTGGGCGAAGTCCGAACCAGTAATCGACGTGATGAACCGCATTGCCGCTCCGATAGCGTCGCGACCAGGGTTATTGCGGCCGACAGTCGAATCTTCGCGGTTCTTCTTCTCGCTCATGTGATCATGGCCTTTCGAGTCAGAACTATTACTGGCATAACAATAAAACAATCACGTGACCGTTGTCACAAGAATTGAAAAAACATTGCCAAGTAACAGAAAACTTTCAGGCTTCTAACTTGTCAGGCGATAACGCGGTTAACAACGTAGTTGCGATCAGAGAGCTCACCAAGCAGAGCCTCGGGCTCGAAACCGTACATCGCCCAACGGGCACGCGCAGTCCACGCAAGCGCATCTTCGCTGCTCAAACGGTGAAAGTTAACCTGGTAGCCACCGGAGTAGACATGCAGCAGTGTGTAGCCACCGGGGTATGCTTTGCACGCGCCGGTCTCCAAATAATCAACGCCGGCCCCAACATCACCGCGAGTACGCTTTGCACGGTGGGTGTGACCTGCCCCCGCGAAGAATACACCCGGAGCGTCGTTAAGCATCTGCTGCAAGCGTCGTGCATCAGCGCTGTTGAGAATGAAGGTGGGCCCGGCAGCATGTGTCCAACCAGCCTCGGAGGTAATTGGATGATGAGCCAGCACAACTGTCGGCTTACTGGGGTCACGCTGCAATTCCCGCTCCAGTGCATCGAACTGTTCCGGGCTAATTTCGCCGCCGGACTCATCCAACTTCGATGAATCCAGACCGATGACCCGAATCGGCCCCTGCTGAGTGACCCACAGTTCCTGCCGCGGACGCCCCAGGAGAACACCGAAGGGATCGCGATGATTCTCGGTACCCTCCAAAACCGGGAATTCGTCGTAGCCAGCAGATGGATCGGCATCCGGCTTATGCGGACGATCATGATTGCCGCGGGTGACAAACCACTGCCGCTCCTGAGCACCAAAAGTATTCATAATCTCGGCAAATCGACGCACCTCCGCCGGACGTGCTTCCGACGTGGCATCACCGTTGACGAAAACCTTTTCAATCCCCATCCCGCGCAGCTCGGCGAGAGCAGCTGTCAGCATGACCTCGGGGTACGGTCCGGCACCCGGTTCAGAAAAGATAGGCGCGGGGAAATTGCCGGTGATAATACCATGCCCATTTTCGCCAATATGCGTGTCATTGAGGATGGCAATCGTGGTCAGGTACTCCCCTTCCGGAGCGACCAACGTCGTGAACTGTCCAGTTTGCTCGGGTGTATTGGGGAGGTTTCGGGTAATTAATCCCGGCTCGGCGACCAGCCCATTCGATCGGCATTCGAAACGGTACGTGGTTCCAGGGCGCAGCTTATCGACGGTCACAAAGTGGAAGCCAACCTGCGTCTCGTCCTTATGTACCACGGGTAGCTCGCCGCCCTCATCGGCATCGACTGGCACTAGCGCAACTTCAGTGTCGGCCGGCGCCAGTGGAGCCAGCTTCCCCCACGCTGGATGTGGGCCTGCATACGTCGCCCACGAAAATGTCACCGACGTATCGGTCACGGTCACGACTTCCAGGTCCGTCACAACAAGGCCGCTGGTCAACCCGGTGAATGGAAACGGCGACTGGTTCGGGGCCGCCGATGCAACTGCTCGCGTCCCGACGCTATTGACGGCAACCGCTACAGCCCCCGCACCCGCTACTGCTCCCAAGCGCAATACGGATCGCCGATCAATTTTCTTATTCCCATTTACCGAATTCACGGGTGAAGAAATTACGGGATAAAAATAATCCCGGTGATAACACCGGGATAACTACACATGAATTCAGTCGCTTACGCTTCCGGCTTCACGATCGGGAACAGCACGGTTTCGCGAATGCCAAGGCCGGTCAGGGCCATCAGCAGGCGGTCAATGCCCATGCCCACACCGGTCGTCGGCGGCATGCCCTGCTCCATTGCGTGCAGGAAGTCCTCATCCAGAACCATGGCCTCGTCGTCGCCGCCAGCGGCCAGTCGCGCCTGATCCTCAAAGCGCTCACGCTGGACAACCGGGTCAACCAGCTCGGAGTAGCCGGTAGCCAGCTCGAAGCCACGGACGTAAAGATCCCACTTCTCGGTCACGCCAGGCTTGGAGCGGTGCTGACGAGTCAGCGGAGAGGTCTCGACCGGGAAGTCGCGGACAAAGATAGGACCGTCGAGCTGGTCTTCACAGAGCAGCTCCCAGATTTCCTCAACCAGCTTGCCGTGGCCCCAGCCGCCCTTCTCCGGAACCTCAAGGCCAATCACATCGGCGATTGCCTTTAGCTCCTCGACGGTCGAGCCAATAGTGACTTCCGGCTGACCAGGGAACTTGCGAGCAAGTGCCTCGTTCAGCGACGGGTACATCTCAATCTGCTTCCACTCGCCGCCGAAGTCGAACTCCGTACCGTCGGCAAGCGTGACGGTCGTCGAACCGAAGACCGCGACGCAGATTTCCTGAATGACCTCGCGGACGGTGCGGGCGGAGTCATCGTAGGTGCCGAATGCCTCGTAGTACTCCAGCATCGCGAACTCCGGGCTGTGCGAGGAGTCGATGCCCTCGTTGCGGAAGTTGCGATTGATCTCGAAAACGCGCTCCATACCGCCGACGACGCAGCGCTTGAGGAAAAGCTCCGGCGCGATACGCAGGTAGAGATCGATGTCCAAAGCGTTGGAATGAGTCACGAACGGACGTGCAGCTGCACCGCCGTGCAGAGTCTGCAGCATCGGGGTTTCGACCTCGAGGAAACCGCGACGCTCAAGTGCGTGGCGCAGCTCGCGGATGACCTTGATGCGAGTCAGTGCGTTAGTACGAGCCTGCTCACGCATAATCAGGTCCGTGTAGCGGTGACGCACGCGGCTGTCCTCGGAGAGATCAGCGAACGACACCGGCAGCGGACGCAGAGCCTTCGAGGCCATCTGCCACTCGGTAGCCATCACAGACAACTCGCCGCGGCGCGAAGAAATTACGCGGCCAGTAATGAGGACGAAGTCGCCCATATCTACGTCCGACTTCCAAGCAGCCAGGGCGTCCTCGCCGACCTCAGCCTTGGAGAGCATGGCCTGCAGGGTCGTGCCGTCACCCTCCTGCAGAGCGGCAAAGCAGAGCTTGCCGGTGTTACGAATAAACATGACACGACCAATGACGGTCACGACATCCTGAGTCTCCTCGCCAGCCTCGAGGTGGCCCCACTCTTCACGGACATCCTTGAGAGAGTGAGTACGGGGAACCTCAACCGGGTACGGCTGAATTCCAGCCTCGAGCAGGCGGTCACGCTTCTCGCGGCGAATGCGCAGCTGCTCAGGAACGGTGGCGGTGTTTTCAGGGGTCTTCTTCGCGTCAGTCACGGCTATAAAGGTTAGCCGACTACACCGCCGACCTGCTACTCGCCCGCCCCTTTGCGAAATACTCGGCGGGCTACTCCCCTGCCTGCCGCCAACCTCGACGAATATCCTCCACAATTCGAGGATGAGCAAGTGTCGACGGTTCCAATTGTTGCGGACCGTTATCGGCACCGAACACGGTCGCAGCCCGGGCCACATCAGGAGTGAGGAATTTCAGCGGCGGGGCGTCGTCGTAAAGCTCGAGCGTAGGAGGCTCAGGCTCGGCCTGCGCGAGTACAAACCCCCAGTCCCCGAAGGTGGGAACATGCACGTGGTACGGAGTGGTCGACCAGCCTGCGGCGCGAATCGAGCTGTCGGTGCGCCAGAAGGCCTGCGGCGTCGAAAACGGCGAACCCGACTGCACCACCAGCTTCGCGCCTGGCGCGGCCACCGTGCGGATCAACTCGTAGAACTCCTGAGAGTAGAGCTTGGCTAGCACTGCGTTGTCGGGATCGGGAAGGTCTGCATAGATGGCGTCGAACTTCTGCACCTGCGCCTTACCACGTGCCTGCTCGTGGAGCCATGCGAATGCATCCGCAGCAATCTTCTCCACTCGGGGATTGTCCAGGCTGCCGCGGTTGTCCTCCCGCAGCACAGTGCGGGCGACCTCGATGACGTCCGGATCCAAATCGACCTGAACAATGCGCTCGATGTTGGGCATCCGCAGCAGCTCCCGGGCAGCCAACCCATCGCCTCCGCCGAGGATCAAAGCCGACTTCGTTTCTTTATCCACCGCCGGGTAGACCAGCGACTCGGTGTAGCGGTACTCGTCACGACTGGAGTACTGCAATCCCCCGTCGAGATAAAGCCGCCGGTCCCCGCCAAATCGAGTGACGACGATGTCCTGATACTTCGAGTGCTTGGCGAAAACAATGGGCTGGGCGTAGAGCGACTGCCGGGCGGTCGCCTCGATGTCCCGGATTCCGGCCAGTAACGCTACCAACCCAACCAGTGCCGCGACGAGGGCGGCGACAGATGCGGCTAGTGCCCGGCGGGTCAACATCTGCTTCAGTAGCAGCGCGGCGATTATCAATGCCGCGGTGACGTTAATCAGTCCAGCGATGGCAGTGGCCTTCAGCATGCCCACCGTAGGCAGGAGCACAAACGGCCAGATTAAACCGCCGACCAAGGCTCCGAAGTAGTCCGCAGCGTTGAGATTCGCCAGCACGCGACCGGTGTCCTCGGCGGAGGACGTCCGGCCGGTCTGCAGAAGTGTCATGAGTAATGGCACCTCGGCACCAACCAGCGTTCCGATTATGAAAGTGGCGGCGACCAATGCTCCGAGGCTCTCACCTGTAACCGAAAATATCCAGTACAGGGCGGTTGCGGACACACCGCCGAGCAAACCCAAAGCACACTCGATACCGAGGAAAGACACCGCGGCACGGCGCACAAACGGCTTCGCCGCCACGGCGCCAAAACCCAGCGCTGCGACATAACCGGCCACAATCAGGGAATTCGCAACGACGTCGCCGCGGCCAAGAGAAGCCGACAGCGCCAGTAGTGCCAGCTCATAGACCAGGCCGCAGGCAGCACAGGCCGCCACAGAGCCCAGCAGGAGAGCCCGCCAGCGCCGGGAAGTCGTGGTGGTCTCCATTTATGACAGCGCCACCGCGTTAATCACACCGATAACAATGAAGGTGGTCGCGGCCAACACCGCTCGGGGGCGTACCTTCGCGTCCATCACGACATCGCGGAAGCGCCCCGGAATCAGAGCTTCCAGCACCAGCAGCGATGCTGCCTGCAACACAATGCCGAGTGCACCGTAAACGAGGGTCTCCCCCAGACCAATCATCAGAGCGTCGTCGGATGCGCGGATTACCGAAACGACAATGCAGGCCAGCGCAATCTGCTGTGAGCCCGCTATCATCGCGGCACCCGCACGGTTTTCAAGAAACACCAGGTCGCGCAGTTTCCCAGGAGTAATCAGATCAAGGACAATGAATCCAACTACGAGCACTAGGGCACCCGCAAGGAAGTAACCGACGGTGGCCGGCACTCCGACGGCCAGATGCTCGCCCACAGTTGAGGCCACGACCGACTGCGCTGGCTCCGATGTCTCCGACTGCGCCGTGAGGATAGCCGTCCCGGTGGTGTCCATGTACGTTACTGGTCCCATGTTTATTTCGCTCCTCCGAATGATCCGGCCGATCCACCCGAACCGCCGGAG
The DNA here is from genome assembly GCF_014334955.1 of Corynebacterium sp. LK33. Classification (NCBI taxonomy): domain Bacteria; kingdom Bacillati; phylum Actinomycetota; class Actinomycetes; order Mycobacteriales; family Corynebacteriaceae; genus Corynebacterium; species Corynebacterium sp. LK33. The sequence goes on from NZ_PDGU01000011.1 coordinate 119,582, forward strand.
GGGGCGGAGGGACCGAAACCGGGGCCGAGATAGATGAAGTGCCCACCCGAATAGCGGCCACTAAGTGATTCTCTGGTTATCAGGCACGTGTCCTTTGACCCTGCCTCAGGGGTCTGACGCGAAACGATGAACAGGTGCTTCTTCGTCCTCAGGTACGCTGCCCCGCCATCTTCGTTGTAAGCCTGTGGCTTAATCTCTTCTTTCAGCTCACGCCCCACCTCAATGGGGTCGCGGTCGCCACAGGTCCAACGTCGATCAATTCCGCTGCTGACCTGCGTCGCAGATGCTGCGCCGGGCGCGGACTGATAGCGCTCGCTAATCCTCTCTTCCGCAGATTTCCCGCCGACGAAGAAACCGGCCAGAGTGACCACAATGCCGACAACGATCAGTGCGTAACCAATACTTCCGCGTCCCATAGACTCAGGAACCTCCCTTTACGCGGTCTGCCTCGGCCCCACGGTTACCAGCGACGGCAGTCCAAGTATTCGACGTCCACACGAGCTGCCCCGGCGGGTAGCCGTGCCACGTATCCCAGCGATACCCCTGCTCAATCGGCTCTGCAGCCAACACAGTCAGCGCGCCGGGCGAACCGGGGAACTCTGCGACAACCGAATGAGGATGCCCTGTACCGAACTCGCGTCGTAAAGCATCTGCGCGCTGAACGAAGGCTTCTGGCGAGAGGTTCTCCACACGAGCTTTCACCATCACTCCCGCCTCACTCAGGGGCACGCCGTGTGCCGCGGTACAGGAAATCTCCTCGGTAAAGCACGGGTTCTCCCGCTTACCGACGAAAACCACATGCGACGCTCCGAGGACTCCGAGCGTCAGCGGCGGTGTTGTGCCGTCGGGGTGAGAGATAACCGCCTCGCAGAGGGTGTCCGGGACTTGGCCGTCAAAAGCAATGCGGAGTTGCTCCGCAGCAGTGTCTTTGAACGGCACATCTAGAATTGCCAGCGACATAGCGACCGCCACTAGCGATTGTCCGCGTCCGGATTATGGTCCGGCGCTGCCATGACATCAATCTCACCGGGGAGAATCCTAATACCGGTGGATGCTTCCCACATCGAGTCACCGTAGCGTTCCAGTCCGAGCAAGCGACCGTCACCGGATTTGTAGTCGACGAAGTCCGTAGCCCCCTCCGGCGGCAGCCCAGTGGTGCCAATCGCGGTGTAGCGGGCGGTTCCCCGCTCCTCCTCCCAGTACTCCACACCGTCGACAACGATGGGATTAGTTGGTTCGAAGCTGCCTGGAAGCTTGCGCCACCAGGTGAGGATGACTTCACCTTCATCTTCCTCAACGCCAAACCAAGAACCATCCGCCCCACCATCGACGAGATGTTCCCACCAGCGGAACGGCCCCTGAGAGAGCTCAAGGGATCCGCGCACAACATGGGAGGCACCACCGTAATTCAGGATTGCGCCCGGCGCGACAGAGGTTGGACCGTACTTACGGTACTCATCAGTCATCAGCGGATCGACGAAGCGCTCCCGATCAGAACCCGGAACCTGAGTATTCCGACGCGCTACAACAACGACGATGACCCCGATGACAACGAGGATGATGCCGATTATGACAATGCTGTTCACTAGGATTAATCCCATCGATAGTGTGGTGGCGCTAAGTAAACGCCCGATTACTAACTTTCTACCGAATACAGTCGCGGCGCGCCGTCGAACATTATTTTCGTTCGAGACGCGCCGCGATAGGTCTACGCGCTAATCCGCGCGTTTCTGCTTAGCTCCTTGCCAAGGGCAACCTACACACCAATCTTCTTGCCATCAGTGCGTACAACCTGAACGACGGCCGGGCGTGGCTGCTCCTTGCCACCGTCCGGCCAGTGCGAGGTCGGGTTGGTGGTCGGGTCCGGGTTGTCGCCGACTGGATGACCCTGATCCGTCTCGATTTCGCCCGGGTGCTGGACGTTGACCATCACGCGGTTGGAGAAGATCTGCGGACCACAGGTCTCTGCAGCAACCGGAACAGTCAGGAAGCACTTGGTCTCACCACGACGCTCGCCTTCGACGGCAACGGCGAAAAGGCCGTCGTTGGAGTCCAGGGCGTTGCCGTCGGTGGAAACCCACAGGTTGCCGTACTCGTCAAAGGCGACGTTGTCCGGGCAGGAAATTGGCGAGACCGATTCCTTGTCGAAGCCACCGAAGTAGGTGTAAGCCTCGTTCGGGTCACCACAGACCAGCAGGAGGTTCCACTTGCCCTTGGTACCGGCGTGGTCATCTTCCATCTCCAGAACAAGGCCATTCTTGTTCTCGGTAATCGGTGCGACCTCGACGGCGTCGGCGAGCGGGCGCCCTGCACCATCCTTGCGTTCCTTGCCCTTGTCGTCCTTCGCGCCAGCCTTACCGCGGTACTTGTTGTTGGTCAGCGCCGCGTAGATCTTACCGGTCTTCGGAGACGGCTCGATATCCTCCGGGCGGTCCATGCGGGTCGCACCGACCTTGTCACCGGCGATGCGAGTGTAGATGCAGACCTCTTCAGCGGTCATGCCATCAACGTGGGACTCGTGCTTGCCGTCTGCCTTGGCGGTCATCAGCGGAAGCCACTCAATGTCACCGTCGAAACGGCCGTCCTTCGGCAGCTCACCGGAGCCGTCAATCTCGGACTCGGAATTACCGTTGAACTTACCGACGTAGAGCGTGCCCTCGGACAGAATGCCCATGTTGTGCTTGAGGTCCCCTTCCTTAATCTTGCGGGAGGAGACGAACTTGTAGATGTATTCGAAACGCTCGTCGTCGCCGGAGTAGCACACGACCGTGCCGTCGTCGGTGACGTAAATCTGACCGGCTTCATGCTTGAAACGGCCCACTGCGGTGTGCTTGACCGGGGTGGAGTTCGGGTCAGATGGGTCAATCTCTACCAGCCAGAAGAAGCGGTTCGGCTCATTCGGCTCCTTGGAGACATCGAAGCGGTCGTAGTACTTCTCCCACGCGCGGTCGGACAGCTCTTCATTCTTGACCGAGTAGCGCTTGAGCTTCTTAACTGCGTCCTCGTCCTTGAGCTTGCCAACGTTGCCGAAGTACTGGTCAACGTTCTCCTCACCGGACAGATAGGTACCCCACGGAGTAACACCACCGGAGCAGTTGTTCAAAGTTCCCTCGACCTTCATACCGGTCGGGTCAGCCTTGGTCTTCAGCAGATCGTGACCAGCAGCCGGGCCGTCAACTGTGAATTCGGTGAAGCCAGTGATGCGACGGTTACGCTTGTCGCTGAGAATTGGCTTCAGGAATCCCTTGTCATCCTCTTCCACAGCAAGGATGGTCTGGCCGTGGGCAGCCAGTCCGATGTCGACCTGCTCCTTAGTGGCATCTTCTTTCTTGTAGGCACGGAACATCATCGGCTCGGTGGTGTACTCGTGCGAGCAAACGTACAGCAGTGTGCCGTCTTCAGCCTTAATCAGGCCAGCGAAGTCATTGTTGAAGCCGAACTGCTTCAGCTGGTTTTCCGGAGTCTGCTTGTCAAAGTCGAACTCCGGGCCACCCTCGTGGATTGGGTCGCCCCAGCGAATCAGAACATTCTGCTCGTAGCCGTCCGGGATAACGACTGCGTCTTCCGTGTTCGGCTTGACGGCGTCGAAACGCATACCCTCCGGCGATTCGCCCTTGCTACCGTCACCGGCAGCAGCGGTACCGGAGGCGTCGGAGCCACCTGCGGCGCTGCCCGAATCATCAGAGGAGCAAGCGGCCAGCACGGCGCCACCGCCGACCGCAAGAGCACTAGCACCAGTGACCTTCAGTGCCGCGCGACGGGAGAATGCGCGCTGGGAGAACGCCTCCTTCGCAACATCACCGAAGTACTGGTTGTCCGAGAACTCGTTCGGAGCATCGTCAGCACAGGCATTACCACACTTGTAAGTGCAGGTCAGAGAGCTGCGAGAGGTAGCAAAAGGATTTGTCAGCAGATTCTTGCCAATACGAACCACGGGGAGACCGCCTTTGTATAGCTTCGACTAGGTGAGGAAATGGAAAACTAAAACTTTTAGATCCTCTAAGAAGCTAAGGACGTTACGTTACCTTTCGGTTTCTAAAAATCAACTCGCCAATGAGCTTTAGCTGACGGTCTAATGACTTGCGCTTTAACGCAAAGTGAACACCCTGGTGTTGTGGTTCTCCGGCTCGACTCTTCACTCCAACTACGCAGTCGAGCCCCAGCTCTGCGGGCTACGTGGACTAGCCCTGGTTCTCCGGGCTACGCGGATTCTTCAAATCAGAACCCTCCGGCACATCCGCCGGGTCATTGCCACTTTCCAGAATCTTGTTGTCCTCATCGACGAAGATGACATTCGGCTTGTACGTACGCGCCTCAGCGTCATCCATCATTCCGTAGCCGATGATAATAACCAGATCACCCGGCGATATCAGACGAGCGGCGGCACCATTGATAGAAATGATGCCCGAGCCGCGCTCTCCGGTAATGCAGTAAGTAGTAAGCCGGTTGCCATTATTGATATCGACGATGTCGACGGCTTCACCTTCAAGCAGGTCGGCCGCTTCCATCAAATCAGCGTCAATCGTGCACGATCCAACGTAGTGAAGATCAGCCTGAGTCACCGTGGCGCGGTGAATCTTGGACTTCAACATAGTGCGAAACATGAAAAAGGTAGGTCCCTTCCTGGATTCGTCCCCTGGATGCTTGCCTACCGCGGCACCCCTTAGCGTGGCAGGTTATTAGTCGGCACACTATAATACGACAACTTCCCAGCCACGAGAAACTACTTCTAAAAGCCGTCCTACTCGCTGTCCTGCTCAACGCCAAAGCCAGCGTTCTTCAGAGTTTCTCTGCTGGACTCATCTTTCAGACGAGCATCTCGAGCAGCACGAACCTTTTCCTGCAGCTCAGCCAGCTCAGCGGCCTCTTCCTCAGTCAGCTCGCCGTCCAGCCCCGCAGCCGACAGAGCCGCCGACGCAATTTCGGCGTCCTTCTGGCCGAGCTGACCGAAACCGTTTGCCGAATCCGGGCGCGGCGCACCCAGAATCAAGCCAACATTATCAATGAGACGAGTAGTGCCGACCTTCGCAGCAACCAGCAGGCGAGCTTCAGTCTCCTGGCCGTCGCCGCGCAACGCCTCGTCGGAAAGCGGGGCGAGCGCAGCGTCACGCAGCTCCAAGTAATCCAACTCGACTTCAGGCTGGCTGGCGAGCACACCACGCGCGGTTCCCAGCACAGCATCCGCACCACGGTCCGCGACGAAAGCACCAGCAGTCAGCGCGGCGGACAGGGTTACTGCGAGATTGCGCTGCTCCTCGGACAGATAGCGGTTGCGAGAGCTCATAGCCAGACCGTCGGCCTCGCGTATCACCGGTACACCGTGCAGCTGCACCGGCATATTCAGGTCAGTGACCATCTGCTGCATCAGGCACAGCTGCTGGTAGTCCTTCTCACCAAAAACGGCATCAGTGCAGTTGGTGATGTTGAAAAGCTTGTTGACCACCGTCAACGCACCGGCAAGGTGCCCCGGGCGAGTAGCACCTTCGAGCTCCGAAGCCAGCGGCCCCGGCTGCACCGTCGTGCGGAAACCGTTGGGGTACATCTCCTTCGCGTTCGGAGCAAAGACCAGCTCAGCACCGACAGCGCGGAGCTTCTCTACGTCTTCGTCCAGAGTGCGCGGGTAGGCATCAAAGTCCTCCCCCTCACCGAACTGCAGCGGATTGACGAAAATCGACACCACCACAACAGCGCGCGGCAGCGTCTTCGCGGCCTGTACTAGTTCAAGGTGCCCCTGGTGTAGCGCACCCATAGTAGGTACGAGCACCACCGGCCGCCCAGTCTTCCGCAACGCACGGGTGACCTGCGCGATTCCCGCAATAGTCTTGTGAACAGTTGTCTCTCCGGCGGTATACCCCGTCATGTTTCCTCCGCGTTCAGATCTACCGGACCAAACTTTTCGCCCGACGGCAATACCTTACGCCACATCCCGGATCACCAGAACAGCCAGCCTGCTCAGCTCATCGGCGTAGGTACCGCAAAACCTCGTTGGCGCCACGCAGCTCGGCGATACGCTCGGCCAGGGCCAGGTAGGCGGTTCCCATTTCCGGCGCCACCGCTTCAATTTCACGTTCGTGCTTGACGACGGTCCCAAGGTCGTCCCGCGTCACCGGGCCAGTCAGCCCCCGGGAACCCCACCTCAAGGCATTGTCCAATGAAGCTTCCAGCAGTGGTCGGAGCAGTTCGGCGGCCTGGCCTCGACGCAGCTCAGCTAGGTCGGTGTCTTCGGCTGCTGCATCTCCGCCGATAGTGGTTGCCAGCATTTCTACTGCATCGACCACAACTGCGCCCAGACCGTTTGAGCCGTGGGCCATAGCCGCGTGATAGAGGCCGCGGTGCCGTTCGTTGATGAACACCGGACGACCGCCGAGTTCACCAATGAGCAGTTCACTGACTGTTTTCGCGAGCTCATCCCCGACCGTGATACCCCATGGGCAACCGGTCAGGAGCTCCGAGTCGTCGTCAAGCCCTGCGAATGTCATTGCGGGATGGGCGGCGATGGTCAGCGCGCCGGTGAGTGCGACCGGATCGAGCACGGCACGTCCGAGGGAACCAGAAGTATGCATGACGATGCGTCCGGGGCCGACGTGGCGGGCAACGTCCTCGGCGACCTCAGCGATGGCGCGATCCGGCACAGCGATGACGATGAGCTCGCAAGTGGAAGCTGTGTCGGCAATGCTACTGACCTGTGCGTTCGGGAGGCGTAGATGTGCTCGTGTGACCGATTCTGGTGAGCGCGCGACCACGTGGGTGACACGATGCCCACAGCGCTCTAACGCTTGGCCGAGCGCAACCCCGACTTTTCCGGCAGAAATAATCCCCACCGTCAACCGCGGAGCGGTTGTCCGATGGGGATGGGAATCAGGCTGGCTTTGCGTCATGACTGACTAGGTTAGACCAAACCAGCTGTGCGCGGTGAGTAGGCCGCGCACACTCGGTAAGCGACTAGGCTTCTTCGTCCTCGCGCTGCTCCCTCTTCTTGCGCATCTGCGCCATCAGCTCGGCAACCGTCAGGCTGCCCTTGTTGTCCTCAGCACGACGCCGACCATGGCTTGCAGGCTCCTGCGCCGGAGCTTGAGCTGGCTCTTTTGCGAGGTCCTCATCGCGAATGGCCTGCAGCTGGCGAGTCGGAGAGTCCGAGGCGTCGTCCGATTCCGGCGCAGCGAATGGGTGCCGTGCACCGTGTGCCTCGTGAGCACCGCCCTGAGAATCATCCTCTGCGGTGTCCTCGGCCGGGGTTTCCTGCCAGTTGATGGCGCGGAAAGAGTTAGTGGAGAACTTCTCCTTGGCAACGGTTTCGTCATCCTTGGAATCGGCGACTTCGTGGACGTCAACAGGCTGACCAGACGGCGAGAATGTACGGCGCATGTCGGTGGCCTCGGCATCTTCAACCGGCGAAGCGGAGGAAGCGGAGCCTGTGCCGCCGTGCTGGGTATGAGCGCCGACAGTGCCGTTAGCGGTCATCTCAGCGCGGTGGGAAGTTGCGCGTGGTGTCGGCCGGTCGTGACCGGTCGGATCCTTCATCGGTGAGGCCTGCTGTGGCGAGTCGAGCTCACGCAGACGCTCAGCCTGGGCGCGAAGAGCAACCTGCTCGTCGTCGAAATCCTCCCCCATGAACTCAGCAAGCTGGGCGCGCAGTGCAAAGACCTCAGCGCGTAGCGCCGCAATGTTGTCATCATTGTTGCCCTCAAGCGAATCCAAGTAGTTCTGCTCGAGAATCAGTTCCTGTTCACGGTGAGTGGCCAGTTCGCGGTCAAGCTCCACCTTGTGCAACTCTTCGATAGTCTCCAACCGCTTGCGCTCCAGCGCAATGGTCTTGCGGTATCGAGTCACCAGCACAGCTCCGATAACTGCCGACCACAACGCCAGCAGCACGGCAACCTTCATCCAGCCGGCAGAGCTGGCAAAGAGCATGACGATACTGGCAATCACCGCAAGCACCAGCAGCACAACCATGAGAATGACGGCGGATTTCTCCGTCATACCATCGGAAGAACTAAATTTCGTCACATTATTGCTCTGCTCATCTGCATATGCCGCATCAGCCCCGGAGTTAGCCCCAGCGGAGTAGCTTTCGAAAGCTGAAGAAGGCGACGGAGACGGAGACTCAGCCATATCCGACGAAGTAGCTGCCGCGTCGCTCTGAAAATATGCGGCATCACCCGAGCGCTTCGGATCATTACCGGCGTTGGAGAGGTCAGTCATAACTCCCACCCTACCGAGTTAGTTCCCATTTCCCCGCTAGGAGGCGAAGAATTTTCGCCATCAGTTGGCAATTGGCAAACTTTTTCCAGCCACAGCCCCGCCGCAGCGAGCAAAATTCCGGATACTGTGCCGACAATCATGATCGGTCCGTCGGCCTGTGCGGCCGCAAGTTCCGTCCACTTCGGCAAGGCCCACAGCACGCCACCGGCGTACAGTCCTCCGAGAATCGCACCCAACCACGCGGATGCCGTACCGACCACCAGCCATCGCGACAACGTTAACGGCTGCACCTGACTGCGATCCTGCCCGACCTTCCCCTCTTTCAGCACCGACCTGATCCACCGCGCTGCTGCCACACAGACGGCTGTGAGCAACCAAGGAAACCCCAGGTCCCACCAACTTCGCGGCCCGAGCGCACCGAAAAACTGTGCCAGGATCATCCATGACGCCAGCGCGAGGACCAGCGCAGATGCTGCCAACGTAATCGGTGAGGTCGGTTTCATCTCTAGGCCTCTTCTCCATCCGCGCTGTCTGCTAGGCGCACCGCGTTTACGTCTTCAGGCGCCAGCTTATCGACGAGTTCCGAGACCCGAACTCCCTCCAATTCGGCATCCGGATCGGCATCGAGCCACGGCACCAGTACAAAGGCACGCTCGGTTGCCCACGGATGTGGCAGGGTCAGAGTCGAATCGTCAGAGATGATCTCCTCGCCGGTGTCTTTGTCGATGACCTGCACAATGTCCACGTCGAGCGCACGCGGCCCCCAGTGAATTTCACGCACTCGACCAGCGTCATTTTCCAGTTTCCAACCAGCTTTCAGTAGCTCCATTGGTGTCCGGCGCGTGTCAACAATGAGTACGGCGTTGAGGAAGTCGCCCTGCTCTACCCCGCCCCAAGGCGGGGTGGCATAAATTTTTGAGGCTGCGACCAATTCATCGGCGAAGAAGTCCTGCACACCTGTGAGGTTTTCTCGCGCGCGATCCATGTTCGCGCCGATAGAAATAACTGCGCGAATCATGCCAACCGCTTCTTCCGCGAACGGCGGGCTGTCACCGCAGCGTCATCGAAGTCGAGCGGAATGGGCGCATGTGGTTTGTGAATGGTCACTTCCACCGCATGCAACAGTGGGGACAATCCGCGTTCGGCGCGGGCGTCGTCGTCGGCAAGCACTGCTTCGGCGATCTCGGTCGCGACTGTTTCGATGAGGTTGCGAGGGGTGCCGGTTAAAATTCCGTGCGCTGTGGCTGCAATGTCGGCGTAGTTGACCGTGTCGTCCAGCTCGTCGCTGGCAGCGGCACCGGAGAAATCCAGCCACAGGGTGACATCACAGATGAAGTCCTGACCATCCCGGCGCTCGAAGTCGAGACAACCGTGGTAGCCGTGGGCTTTCAGACCTTTGAGTTCAATGCGATCAGCCACTGTGTTTACGCGTCTCCTTCCAGAGTCGACTCGGCTGGCGATTCCGCAGCCGACTCGTCGTGCTGCGCAGCGCGGTTAGACCCACCTTCCGGATAGTCGCCGGCCGCTGTGTAACCGGTCAGTGAACGTCCAAGGTTCCATGCCTGCGCCACACGCACTGCGTCGAGGTTGTCGGCCACATTGTGAACTCGAACCGCCCATGCGCCCGCCGCTGCGGACAGCGCGGAAATTGCGGTAGTCGCGGCATCAGCCTGCTTTGGTGCTCGTACCTCACTGCCAACGGCGGCGACGAAACGCTTGCGGGAAGCACCGACCAACAGGGGGAAACCGAGGTCAATAAGCTCCGGCAGGTCGTGGAGGAGCGCCCAATTGTCATCGGCGTTTTTGGCAAAGCCCAGGCCTGGGTCGAGGACAATATTTTCCTCGACGATTCCGGCGCCCATGGCACCGTCGACAAGCTGAAGCAGGTGCTCACGGACATCGGCGACAATGCCGTCCGGGTGAGTTTCGGCGCGCCCAGAAGCGGAGCCGAAGCGATCGGTCTTCCAGTGCATCAGACAGATGGGCACATCGGCATCGGCGCAGACTGCGTACATGTTGGGGTCTGCGAGACCGCCGGAGACATCGTTGATGAATACCGCACCCTCGGCGATTGCTGCCTCTGCGACACTTGCGCGCTTTGTATCGACGCTGATCAGGTGCCCGTCTGCCGCGAGCTCACGGACCACCGGCACGACCCGGGCAATTTCCTCATCCTCGGCATCCTCGGAAACGCGGTGTGCGCCAGGGCGAGTGGACTCGCCACCGATGTCGAGAATATGTGCGCCTTCAGCGAGCAGCTCGTGCGCATGGGCAATCGCCGCGTCGAAGGTCTTGTACAGGCCGCCATCGGAAAAGCTGTCCTCGGTGACGTTGACAATGCCCATCACCTTGCAGAGCTGATTCTCGACACCCATCTCCGCCTGCTGTCCTGCCTGCGCTTGCAAGGGGGGTTCAGTCACCTTGTTGTCCAGCCTTTCCAATCGACCATTTAACTGTTGCGTTAGCTCTTGCGGATCAGCGCCATTGCCTCTGCGCGCGAACGGGCATCCGTCTTGAAGCCACCGCGAACGGCTGACGTCACCGTGCGCGCGCCCGGCTTGCGGATACCGCGCATGGCCATGCAGAGATGCTCCGCTTCAATAACGACAATCGCCGAGGCCGGATCCAGCCGCTCCACCAAGGCATCCGCAACCTGACTGGTCAGCCGCTCCTGCACCTGCGGGCGCTTCGCATAGCCATCGACCAGACGAGCGAGCTTGGACAGGCCCGTCACACGACCGTCCTTGCCCGGAATGTAACCAATGTGGGCAACGCCGAAGAACGGCACCAAGTGATGCTCACAGGTGGAGTAAATCGGGATGTCCTTGACCAAAACGAGTTCCTGGTGATCCTCGTTGAAGGTCTTAGCCAGCACCTCAGACGGATCTTCAAACAGGCCCGCGAAAACCTCACGGTAGGCTCGCGCCACTCGCGCCGGTGTCTCCTTCAGGCCTTCCCTGTCGGGATCCTCACCGACGGCAATCAACAGTTCACGAACCGCAGCCTCGGCTCGCCCCTGATCGAATTCGCGCTCCATGATGTGTACTTATCGCTCCTCGTTGGTGTCCGGCTTGTCCTGCCAGGCGCTGTTGTCTTCGTTTCGCTTGACGACGCCGTCTTTATCCGAATCGTGCATCTGTGCACCCTTGTCATCGGAGTTGTCGGCGTTCTTCGCGTTTTCCGAACGTTCTGTATATTCCGGCTGCTCGTTATCCGGCAGGCGGAATCCGCGCAGTTCCTGCTGCTGCCCCGCCGACGGCATCACCGTAGTCGGGGTGTCATCGCTGCCAGAGTTTTCCTGGCGGTGACATCCCCCCTGCCTGTCCCACGGCATCTTCGGAGGGGCAGGGATATTCGCGGGGCCGTTGCCACCGTTGCTACCAATACCGGTTGCCTTCGAGCCGAAGTCCGGGGAGCCTGCCGGGTAGTTAGCAGTGCCCGGGTGCTGGCCACGCGCGTTGCCCTGGCCATCCTGCGAACCCGGCTGGCTCTGCCCCTCCGGGCGAGGAGCCGGCGCCGGGGCCGGTGCGGCAGTCGAACCGTGCGTGCTGCCGGTATCCTTCGGCGGCCAACCTGGTGCGGTCCAACCAGCCGGCGGTGGGGTGCCACCGTAAACCGGAACACTCGGTCGGTCCTGCTGGGCGCCCGGCAGACCCGGAGCACTAGCATTACCGGCACCAGCGGAGCCTGCTGGCCCCTGACCATTGCCGTTGTTGCCCGCGTCCTGGTTCTCCGGTTCGCGGCGACGCACCGGCACGAAGATGTTGACACGCTTCGGCGGTTCCTCACCGCGCTCGATTGCCAACTCCACCGGTGTCTTCACCGGCTCGCGGCCATCGGCCGGGTGTTTGGTGTCCCTATCGAAGAAGTTCAGACGCTCACGCGGAACGACATCGGTGAAGATAACTTCCAGATCCGGACGACGCAGGGTCTCCTTCTCCAGCAGTTTCTCAGCCAGAACATCGAGAGTGTCGCGGTTTTCCTTCAAGATGGCGTAGGCCTCGTCATGAGCCTTATTGATCAGCAAACGAACCTGCTGATCAATTTTCGCCGCCACATCTGGCGAGTAGTCCAGAGTGCCGCTGCCACCACGGCCTACGAACGGATCGCCCTGCTCCTCGCCGTACTTCACCGGGCCGAGCTCTGGCGACATGCCGTACTCGGTCACCATGGCGCGAGCAATTTTGGTGGCCTGTTCAATATCGGCAGAAGCACCGGTAGTCGGCAGCCCGAAGACCAGCTCCTCGGCAGCGCGACCGCCCATGGCGAAGACCAGGCGAGCGAAGAGCTCTGGCAAGTTGTACATGCCCTTGTCATCCTCGGGGACAGTCAGCGCATGACCGCCGGTGCGACCACGAGCGAGGATGGTGACCTTGTAAACACGCTCGATGTCCTTCAGCGCCCACGCAGCCAGGGTGTGGCCACCCTCGTGGTAGGCGGTGACCTTCTTCTCCTGCTCGGAAATCACCTTGGAGGTACGGCGCGGACCACCAATAACACGGTCGACCGCCTCTTCCAGCGCATCCGCAGTAATGATGTTGCCATTGACGCGAGCGGTCAGCAGCGCGGCTTCGTTCAGCACGTTCTGCAAATCGGCACCGCTCATACCGGCAGTGCGCTTGGCCAGCGACTTCAGGTCTGCATCCGGGCCCAGCGGCTTGTTCCGAGCGTGGACCTTCAGAATTGCCTCGCGGCCCTTCAGGTCTGGTGCACCCACCGGAATCTGTCGGTCAAAACGGCCCGGGCGCAGCAGCGCCGGGTCGAGAATATCCGGGCGGTTGGTCGCCGCCATGATGATTACGCCCTGACGATCACCAAAACCATCCATTTCCACCAGCAGCTGGTTCAGGGTTTGCTCACGCTCATCATGGCCGCCGCCCATACCGGCACCACGCTGGCGACCGACGGCGTCAATCTCGTCGATGAAGATAATGCACGGGCTGTTTTCCTTGGCCTGATTAAACAGGTCACGGACACGAGAGGCACCGACACCGACGAACATTTCGACGAAGTCCGAACCCGAGATGGTGTAGAAAGGCACTCCTGCCTCACCAGCGACGGCGCGGGCCAGCAAGGTCTTACCGGTACCGGGAGGACCGTAGAGCAGAACACCACGCGGAATCTTCGCGCCGAGCTCCTCGTAGCGAGCTGGGTGCTGCAGGAAATCCCTAATCTCGTCGAGCTCTTGGACGGCCTCATCGGCACCAGCAACATCCTCGAACGTATTGGTCGGGGTCTCCTTGTTCAGCAGCTTGGCGCGGTTGCCACCAAAGCCGAACATGCCGTTCTTGCCGCCTTGCATGCGGCTGAAGAAGTACATGATGACGAAGAAGAAGATCACCATCGGCAGCAGGAAGCTCAAGGTGGACATCAGGAAGGAATCCTGCGTGACCTTGGTATCGAACTTCTCCATGCCCTTGGCGGCAGCGACCTTGTCAAAGACCTGGTCGGTCGCACGCGCTGGATACTTGGTCATCACCTTCGTGACGTCCTCAGTACCCTCGACCTCCACGCCCTTCTTCAGGGTGAGGCGAATTCGCTGTTCGCGATCGTCAATCTGAGCTTCCGTGACATTGCCCTTATCCAACTGGGTCAGGGCAACGGACGTATCCACCTCGCGGTATTCCCGGGAATCATCCGCCAGCTGGGTAATAGCAAAGAGGATAATCAGGATGATGCCGGCAACGGCGGCAAACCGGAACACCTTTTTCTTGTCCATACAGTGGGTTCGCTTTTCGCTCTCTACATCTATTAGTTGCTTTTATTAATTGTACGCATCAACGAGTACTTCTCGAAGACACATCAATGACACAACGTGGGGCCAGGGCTCATGGCACCTGACCCCACAGTAAGCATAACGCATCGCAACCGAAAAAAGTTTCCAACTCCTACTGTTCATAGCTAGAACACAGCTAGAACAGCGGGAGGGTGCGCGCGCAATGCCCGTCGTAAAGCATCGGCACCGTGCAGGAAACGCCGAAGACTGGCCTAGTTCTGGTAAACGCGCGGGTGAAGCGTGCCGACGTACGGCAAATCGCGGTAGCGCTCGGCGTAATCCAGGCCGTAACCGATGACAAACTCGTTCGGAATGTCGAATCCAACATCCGCAACATCCAGATTGGTGCGCACGGCCTCTGGCTTACGCAGCAGCGTAATGACCTCCAGCGAGCGCGGATTACGGTTGCGCAGGTTCTTCATCAACCAGGACAGGGTCAGACCGGAGTCAATGATGTCCTCAACGATCACGACATCGCGTCCCTCAATATCGCGATCCAGATCCTTCAAAATACGCACCACGCCTGACGACGAGCTGGAGTTTCCGTAACTGGAAACCGCCATAAACTCCATCTGGCTGGGAATGCTGAGCTGACGGGCGAAGTCAGTCAGGAAGAACACCGCGCCCTTGAGCACTGCGACCAGAATCAGATCGCTGTCGGCATCCTTGTACTTCTCATTCACACGATGCGCCATCTCGGCAATGCGAGCATGCAGCTCCTCTTCGCCAATGAGAACTGCCTCTACCTCATCGCCGTAGGGGTTTGCGGGGACGTTGAAATCCTTCACATCATGCATCGCATTTCCTTTCCGCACTTCTATGGCGGCGTGTCGATGGAGCGTAACTGCCCCAGTGCAAGTTCAGGGTTAAGGCAACCGATTGTTCTCAGCCGCCGAAAGTTGGATTGCGGCACCTTTTCTTAAGACACCGCGGGACGATTCATTACCAATTGTAGAGTGCCATCTTTTCGCTCAACGACCAACCTGGCATTTCTGTCAGCACCATCGCGCCCGCGGGTCACCGGCACTTCCCCCTGGCCGTGATAGCGGTGCACGAGCGCCATAACCATGTCGATCTGTTTACTGCTGGGCTCGGCACCCGCTTGCCTCAACCAACGAGCGAGGACGCGCACCGCGATGGCGTCGTCAAGCTCAGCGACCCCTCGCACAGACAGGCTCCCGCTTGCCGACGCCACTTCCTCCCCCAGCAGCGCATCCAGAGCCGACTCAGCGTGAGCGTCCAAAAAGTCATTGTCGACTGCTGCAATCCCCGCGGTCTTAGCAAGGTTTTCCGCAACTCCCGGACCCAGCTCCTGCTCCAGCAGCGGCAAAATCGTCTTTCGAACCCGGACGCGGGCGTAATGGTCGTCCTGGTTGTGTGGGTCATGCCAGACTTTTAGGCCCAGCTCTTCACAGCAGCGCTGAGTGTCGGTGCGTCGCACACCGAGCAGCGGACGCAGAATCCGAGTCCCGTCCGACCACGTGAGATTGTCTCGGATAGCGGACAGCGCTTGCGGGCCGCCCCCTCTGGCCAGTCGCAGCAAAACTGTTTCCGCCTGGTCGTCCAACGTGTGGGCGAGCATCAGTGCCGCACCTCGAGATTGGGCGATCTGCCGTAGAACTCGGTGTCGAGCCAAACGCGCCTCGTATTCGGGACCGCGGTCGGAATCGTTATTGATATCGACCGCGATAACCTCGGCCGTAGCCCCCATCCCCCGAGCTATGTGGGCGGCGCGCTCAGCGACTTCTGCAGAGCCCTGCTGAAGCTGATGATCAACGACGACGGCGTGAACGTTGCGGCCGGCCAGTGCCCCCTTGGGCCCGAAAGCTTCCGCACAGGCCCCGGCGGTCAGGGCGAGCGAATCCGCACCGCCGGAAAGCCCAATGACGATACCGCTGCCCAACTCCTGCCCCACCTGCTGCACTATCGCGCGGACAGCTTGGCGAATGATGAGGAAATGAGGGCTGCGGTCCGGCCAAAAAGGTCTAGCCAACGCGCCCACCACTTGCGATGGTTTCCATCGCCGTGAGCAGAATTCGCTCCTGAGTCGGGCGCGCAATCAGCTGCACCGGCAATCCAGAAGTCGGCTCCACAACGATGCCGGCCGGGAATCCCAGGTAATTCCACGTCGAAACGTAAGGGGTGAAGCGCAGATTGGACAACAGGTTCACAATCCAGGGCATGCGATGCCATGCGCGGATCCGCGGTGGATTCTTGGCCAGAGCCGGAGTAATCAAGATGGTGTCACCCGGCAGCTCACGCTCGATGCGGGCGCCATCGCGTGCCACTTGGCGGCCATTGATTGTGAAACGCAGCAAGCGCCCAATGCCAGCGTGGACTCGGTTGCGCCACTCCAGGTGATCAGGGCGCGGCTCGTCGCGAAGCTGATCCGCCACCCCCGCAGTCCAGCGCGCGAGCATCGGCAGTGGGTTCAGCGGGTACGGCATGTTCTTTTCCGTGACGGCAAAGCCCTTGTCCGCGAATACTCTCGCTGCCTGTTGCGCCGCATCGACGTACTCCGGTGCAGCCTTTAACCCGAATACGGGCGCAGTGGTGTCCACGCTGACGGCGAAGTTTTCAGGCAGGGTCTTCGCCGGATCCTCCGCATCCACCATGCCATTTGTGAGGATCTTGGTAATCAGGCGCAAGTCCTCGTTGTTGACTGTGAGCACCCCTTGGACAGACATTCCGTACCAGTCATTGCCGCCCACGCGCCCCGGCATTGTTCCCGGGGTCGCCTTCAGGGTCGAAAGCCCGCAGCACGCTGCAGGGATACGCAGTGACCCCATGCCGTCGTTGCCCTGCGCAAACGGAACCATCCCAGCGGCGACAGCCGCT
Organism: Corynebacterium sp. LK33; assembly: GCF_014334955.1. Taxonomy (NCBI): domain Bacteria; kingdom Bacillati; phylum Actinomycetota; class Actinomycetes; order Mycobacteriales; family Corynebacteriaceae; genus Corynebacterium; species Corynebacterium sp. LK33. Next base: position 136,398 of record NZ_PDGU01000011.1, read on the forward strand.
GCGGATCCGCCGGAGGACCCACCCGGAGTGTGCCCCGGCAGAATCGGATTGTCGACGGCCAGCCCCGGCAGCGTCGTCGTCCCCCACGTACAGAACTGCGGATTCACCGTAGTTCCCACTGCGATTGCACCGGCGCTAGTCAACTGCTGGACAAACGGGTTCTCTAGAGCAGTGTTTTCCTTCAGCGCGAATGGCACACCTGCGAGCGGCAACTCCGAGAGGTTCTCGCTGTGCTCGAGTTCCCGCGCAGCCTGCAGAGCCCTATCCGCCCACACTTCACGGAAGGCATGAATCCCTCCATCCAGTCTGGCGATAGCGTCGAGACTGCGCTGCACGCTGTCCACCGGGCTTAGCTTTCCCTCACGAACCTGTGCGGCAACCTCGTGAACGGTTGGCAAGTTCCTAATCGCGGAAGTGTGAGAGGCCATTGCGGATTCATCTCCTCAAATTATTTTCAGTGGTAAATGAATCTCAGTTTAGATATCTGCCAGTGCGCTCGCTGCTTTATCCGCCGCAGCTCTTGCTGGCAACAGGCTCGCTTCATTGGAAATAAATGCGAACGTCAGCACCTGCCCCGACTTCGTCACCACATACCCCGCCAGCGCCGAGGCCTTATTCAGTGTGCCGGTTTTCGCACGTACGATGCCCGCTCCGGGCTGGCCAGCAAAGCGCGTCGCCAGAGTGCCGGACACCGCCGCCACCGGCAGGCTATCCAGCAGTGGGCGCAACGACGTGCTTTCCGACGACTCCTGCGACTCCGCCAGTCCTCCCTGCTCAGCCGATTCCACCGGCCCCGCGGCGGAATTGAGCACCTCGGAGAGATGCTGCGGAGAAATACGGTTATCCGTGCTCAGGCCGCTGGAGTCCGACAGCACCGCACCATCGAGAGGAAAACCGTGCTCCGCGAGAGTGTCACGCACGGCACGTGCGGCCCCCTCAAAGGTCGGCGGCAGACCGCGAGAGATAGCCACCTCACGGGCAATGGACTCTGCGAGCACGTTGTCGCTGTAAATCATCATCTCGTGCACACGGGTAACTAGCGGAGCCGACTGCACGAGCGCAACAATGTCTGGGTCCAGAGGTAGTGACTGACCATCCTTGGCTGCATCCCTCAGGCTGCCTCCGTTTTCCGCACCAAGCGCCTTGGCCAGCGCATCAGCTGCATCCGCAGCGGGCGTGGCGCTGCGCTGCGATTCTTCATTCGTCGGATCGATACGACCGGCATCCATCATCACCGACTCCACCGGTGCGATGTAGCCGTCCTCCAACCCCTCGCGCTCCCAGGTCTCGTGGAAACTCTCGGTGAATAGAGAGTTGTCGAGATAAACCTTGCCGACCCCCTCCGGAATGACCACGGAAATCTTTTTCGCCAACTCAGCGATTGAAGCCGAGTCCTGGAAGAACCCTTCCCCGTCCTTGCTTAAGGTAGGGTCGCCCCCGCCGTGCAAAACGATGTCATTAGTCCCCGTAACCCGGGAGACGCGGGTGGAAACCCGATGATCTTCACCTAAGTCCAACAGTGCGGCAGACGCGGTGAGAATCTTCATGCTGGACGCCGGCAAGGCCACCGCGGTGTCATTGATCCCCCACAGTTTCTGGCCGGTCGAAGCATCGCTGACAATTCCATGCAGCTCACCGAAGGCTGGATCAGCCGCAGCAGCGTCCATGATGGCGCTGACTTTTTGGGCCAGAGTGCCGTCGTCAAGCGAAGACTGCGCAGCCGTCACGGGAACAGAAGCATGACTGACGGCGGGCGGCGCATCGACCACAATCTGACGATTGTTATTGACGACAACCGCTACGCCGCTGCCCGCTGCGATAACGAGAACACCGGCGATGGCACCGCCGATTTTCAGTCCACGCGACTTCTTGGACTTGCCGGATTTTACGGAACTGGGCGATTTTTGCGTGCCCTTAGCGGCGGTTTTGGAGCTGTCAGAGTCGGTACTACCCACGGTCACAAACACCTTCTTCCTGGAAACAAAACCTCACTTAAGGTGCACAAATAAACGGTTTTGAGCGGGTTTCGCATAAGATAGCCGTCAGAGAAGTGTACACCGATTATAAGGAGTCATCGCCGTGAGCGTTGAGGTCACTATTGAGATCCCGAAGGGTCAGCGCAACAAGTACGAAGTCGATCACGAGACCGGCAAGGTCTACCTCGACCGTTACCTGTTCACCCCAATGGCCTACCCGGCCGACTACGGCTTCATCGATGAAACCCTCGGCGAGGATGGCGATCCGTTGGACGCTCTCGTGATTCTGCCGGAGCCGGTTTTCCCGGGCGTTATTGTCAAGGCTCGTCCGCTCGGCGTTTTCAAGATGACCGACGAGGCCGGCGGCGACGACAAGCTGCTGTGCGTCCTGGATGATGTCCGCTTCGATCACTACCAGGACATCGACGATGTTTCCCAGTTCACCAAGGACGAGATCGAGCACTTCTTCGTCCACTACAAGGACCTGGAGCCGGGCAAGGAAGTTTCCGGTTCGGGCTGGGGCGACAAGGCTGAGGCTGAGCGCATCCTGGCTGAGGCTATCGAGCGCCACAAGTAAGAGCCACAATTAAGAATTGCGCTAGCCAATCCCCCTTCCTGGGGCTCACACCTTTGACGCAATTCCTGTGATTCAGCGCTACGGCCGTCGGAGTTTTCCTCCGGCGGCCTTTGTGCTTCCGGCGATAAGGCCAGATTGCGTATAGTGCGCACTATGGAAACCGTAAACGTATCCGAAGTACCCGAAGACGCACAGATCATTGACGTCCGCTCACAGATGGAGTGGGATGACGGCCACGCCACCGGCGCCGTTCACATCCCCATGGAAGAGATTCCGTCCCGCTACGGCGAGCTAGATTTGGATTCCGACATTTACCTGATGTGCCGCTCCGGTGGACGTGCCGCTCAGGTTTCTTCCTGGTTGGAGAAGAACGGTATCGACACCATCGTCATCACCGGCGGCATGATCGACTGGGAGCACTTCGGCCGCCCAATGGAGAAGGCCAACTAAATCAACTACAACTGCCCTGCCTACCTGCAGGGCAGTTTTTCATTTATTTACCCACCCCAAAGCACCGACCTTCTAACAATCCGCAGGCAAACATGGGCATTATTAGTTGGCCATGTCCCATTATTGATGGTTCCCCAGATTGTCTAGTATGGGAAGTATGTCTGATTCATCCGTACTTTCCTCGGCGGACTCAGCCGACACCAGCGGTGGCGTGGCAGCCGACGTAGACGCGAAGGTGCCTACTGTCGACGCACAGAGCGGCACCAAGGCGAAGAAGGCTCGCAAGGGGGCGAAAGCCAAAAACAAGGCCAGCGCTAAGTCCAGCACTAAGTCCAAGTGCAAGCCCGGCTCCGCAAGCGAACTCGCCGTCACACCGGCCGCCCTGCGCAAATCCGCGTCCTGGTGCCTGGCACAGCTCGATGTGGCTGTCCGCGCCAGTGTCAACGCGGCTCTGGGCCGCACTCAGATTGAGTCGATTTCCAACCGCGGGTATTGGGTTCTGGAGGCCATCGCCGATGGCGGCGACATGGCTCAAACCGAGCTGAGCGCGCTGCTCGGCATGGACCGCTCTGACATGGTTCGCCTGATTGACTCTCTGGAGTCGGCAAATCTAGTCGAACGCACCCGAGACTCCAAGGATCGACGCCGCCAGCTCATCGCGCTGACAGAAACGGGCAACACCACCCGCGCATCTCTGCGACGCTCACTCCGCAGAGCCGAACGCGCCGCCGTCGCCGAATGCGCACCCGAGGTACGCGCGCTGCTTGCATCGCTTGCCGACGACTCCGCTGCAAGCCCCGAAACTGACTCCGGCACTCCGCTTTCTGACAATGCCGGCGCAAAGAACCCCGAGACCGCTACCCCAGAGGTCACGGCCGCTGAGACAGACACCAAGGACATGGCGGAGAATAAGACGCAGGCGACGTCGTCAAGCGATGCCCCACGTCCTAAACGTAAGAAGTCGAAGAAGAAAAAGCGCAAGAAGAAGAATAAGAAGGGGTCTTCTAAGTGACAACCACTGAAGCGAAGTTCCTACGCGCTACGGAACAGCCGCTTGAGCGCACACTCATTGACATTGTCCGGGCGACCGCGCGAAGGTTCCCCGAGGCTGAGGCCATCGATGACGGCGAGGTTGTCGTCACGTATGCGGAGTTGATTAACGAGATTGATTCCACAGCTACGTGGCTCTACGAACAGGGCATCCGTCGCGGCGACCGCATTGGTGTGCGGATGCCGTCGGGAAGCCGCGAGCTCTACCTGGCAATTTTGTCCATCATGGCCGCCGGTGCCGCCTACGTTCCGGTGGATGCGGATGACCCCGACGAGCGTGCAGAAATGGTCTTCGGCGAGGCCGGGATTGCCGGTTACTTCGATGCTGAAGGCCTGCATTTGGCTGGCTCCACGGCACGTAATCGCCCCCGCCCGCTGGACTCCGACGCCGACTCCGACGAGGAAGAGACGGAACCGACGCCGCCGAGCGCACGCGAGATCATCTCGCAGGAGCCCACTCCTGACGATGACTGCTGGATTATTTTCACCTCTGGCTCCACCGGCAAGCCCAAGGGCGTGGCGGTCACCCACCGCAGCGCCGCCGCTTTTGTCGATGCGGAGGCCCGCTGGTTCTTGGCCAACCACCCGGAAGGACCGCTCGGCCCGGATGACCGCGTTCTCGCCGGCTTATCCGTCGCCTTCGACGCCTCCTGTGAGGAAATGTGGCTGGCCTGGCGAAATGGTGCCTGCCTGGTGCCGGCTCCGCGTTCGCTGGTGCGCTCCGGCGTGGACCTGGGCCCATGGCTGATTTCCCGCCACATCACCGCTGTTTCCACAGTTCCGACGCTGGCCGGCCTGTGGCCCGCCGAGGCGCTCGACAGCGTGCGCCTGCTCATCGTCGGCGGCGAGGCCTGCCCGCAAGAGCTGGTCGAGCGTCTGTCCACCCCAGAGCGCGAAATGTGGAACACCTACGGCCCCACCGAGGCCACCGTCGTGGCCTCCGGCATCGAGCTGAAGCCCGGCAAGCCCGTAACCATCGGTTTTCCTCTGGACGGCTGGGACCTCACCGTCATCGACGAAGAGGGCAACCCCGTCCCACCGGGCACCAAGGGCGAGCTGGTCATCGGCGGCGTGGGACTCGCACGCTATCTGGATCCGGAGAAGGACGCCGAGAAGTACGCGCCGCTGCCAGCCCTCGGCTGGGAGCGTGCGTACCGCACCGGCGACCACGTCATCATGGATGAGGACGGACTGTACTTCACCGGCCGCGTCGACGATCAGGTGAAAATCGGCGGGCGCCGTATAGAGCTCGGCGAGGTCGAGGCGCACCTGGCTGCCCTCCCCGGCGCTACTCAGGCGACTGTCGTGGTGCAGAAGACCGGTGCTGGCGATTCCATCCTGGTCGGCTACGTCGGCGCCGGTGGCGACGCCGCAGCCATGGACTACGACAAGTGCATGGATACTCTCCGCGATGCCATGCCAGCCGCGATGGTGCCACGCCTGCACATCATGGATGAGCTGCCGGTTCGTACCTCCGGCAAGGTCGACAAGGCGGCGTTGCCGTGGCCACTGCCTGCGCGTGCGGGTGAGGGCGACGTCGACAAGCTGAGCCCTGTAGAGAAGTGGCTGTCCGACATCTGGGCGGACGTGCTGTCCGTACCTGCGCCCGGCGCGGCCTCGGACTTCTTCGCCCTGGGCGGCACGTCCTTGGCGGCGGCGAGCGTCATTGCGCGCATTCGCCAGCGCGCCCCGCAGGTCGCCGTGCGCGATCTCTACGACCACCCGCGCCTGGGCAATCTCGCCGAAGAGCTGGTCGCGCGCGGTTTCATCAGCGACGACATGCTTGCCGACGACGCCAGCGACCCCACCGCGCACCTAGAAAAGGTACCCGAGCCGACGCCTGTCTCCCGTAAGACCCGTTGGGCCCAGGTGGGCCTCATGGTGCCATTGCAGTGGGCACGTGGCATGCGCTGGGTAACGTGGCTTGCGATTATCAACTGGGTTATCGGCGGACCGCTGGCGCTACCAGGCTGGTTGGTGGCCGTACTGGCCGTGCTGTTCCTGACCCCGCTGGGGGTCATGCCCATCAACGCGGCGACGACACGCCTGCTCACGCGCAACATCACCCCGGGTGATTACCCGCGAGGCGGTTCGGTACACCTGCGGCTATGGGCGGCCGAACGCCTGGCGGAGAGCTCTGGCGCCCACTCTGTGGCGGGCGCTCCGTTCGTGCTGTGGTACGCCCGCATGCTGGGTGCCCGCATTGGTAAGGGTGTGAATCTGCACGCGCTGCCGCCGGTGACGGGTCTGGTCAAACTGGATGATTACTGCTCGATCGAGCCGGAGGTAGACCTGTCCGGATACTGGGTCGATGGCGATGTCGTCCACGTCGGCGAGGTCACTATTGGCAAGCACGCCCGCATCGGTGCCCGTTCAACGCTGCTGCCCGGCGCGCGTATTGGCAATGACGCTCACATCGAGGCGGGTTCCACCGTCACCGGTGAGAAGAAGGTCAAGGCTGGCGCGCGCTGGTCGGGTTCCCCGGCTCGCAAGGTCGGTCGGTCCAAGCACCGCTTCCCGGAGGAAGTTCCGCCGGCTCGCCGCCACTGGGTGGCTATCTACGGTCTTACCGCTGTCTTGCTGACATTGGTGCCGCTGTCCGCTGCGGTCGCGATGGCTGCTGTCATCGGTTGGGGCACGGGGCTTATCGACGGCACCACCGAGCTAGCCACCTCGAATCTCTGGTCAACGCTGGGCAATGCCGTGCTGTGGACTATTCCCGCCACCTTCGTCGGTGTTGCGGTGTATGCCCTGCTGACGCTGATTCTCGTGCGCCTGTTCAGCATCGGTCTGAAGCCGGGAGTGTTCCCGGTGCGTTCGCGCGTGGGTTGGCAGTCCTGGGCGACAATTCGCCTGATGGACGCTGCCCGTCACGACCTGTTCTTCATCTACGCCTCCATGCTGACGCCGCTGTGGCTGCGTGCACTGGGCGCCCAAATTGGTCACGACAGCGAAGTCTCCACCGCGATTGGTATTCCGAAGTTCTTGCACGTCAAGGACGAGTCCTTCTTGGCTGACGACACCATGGTCGGCAGCTACGAGCTCGGCGGTGGTTGGTTGCTGGTGGGCGACTCCCGCATCGGCAAGCGCGCCTTCCTGGGCAACTCCGGCATCACGCTTCCAGAACGCAAGCTGGCGAAGAACTCGCTGGTGGCCGTGCTGTCCTCTACCCCGAAGAAGACCAAGTCCGGCTCCAACTGGTGGGGTTCGCCGCCGGAGCGCATGCGCCGCGTGGGCACCGTCTCCAGCGATGAGTCGGCGCAGACCTACCGTCCAACTACGGGATTGAAGGTCGCCCGCAGCATTGTGGAAACGCTGCGCGTCCTGGCGCCGATGGTCTCTCTCATGCTGGCGACGATCACGCTGTTTAGTCTGCAGGGAATTGGCATGTTCACCGCGGAGTTGGTCACTGCAGGTGGCGTCAACGCTGCCCTGCTCGGCCTGGTGGTCGCGTGGCTGCTCTCCCCTGCCGTGCTGCTGATTGTTGGTGTGCTGGGGCTGTTGGTCACGGTCGTGGCCAAGTGGGTGTGCGTCGGCAAGCACAAGCCCGGTGATCACCCGCTGTGGAGCAAGTTCGTCTGGCTCAACGAGCTGCAGGATGCATTCGTCGAAATGGTCGCCGCGCCGTGGTACCTGAACCCGGCGATGGCCACCGGCGGTATCGCACGCGCAATGCGTCTGCTCGGCGCGAACGTCGGCCACGGCGTGTGGCTGGAGACGTACTGGCTGCCCGAGACCGACCTGGTCACCATCGAGCGGGGTGCCTCTGTCGGCCGCGGTTGTGTCGTTCAGACGCACCTGTTCACCGACCGTGTAATGACGCTCGACACCGTCCACATCGGACACGGCTCCGTGCTGGGACCGCACTCAGTCGCACTGCCGGCATCTGTGCTTGACGACGGCTGCCGCGTCGAGCCCGGTTCTCTCGTCATGCGCGGTGACCACGTTCCTGCGCACACCTCCTGGCGAGGTAACCCAATTGAGCCAGTAGTGGCCAAGAAGAAGTAGGGCTGCGCGGGTGGAGTGAAAGCCACCCGCGAAAACTCTTCCCCTATTTTGTGAAATCCTTTCGTATTGCAATCCAACCATTTACCCTAATTCCTATGACTATTTTCCCTGACAAAAATGGTTTGGATCAGCCAATTACCCCACTGCGATTTCTAGAGCGCAGTGCCCGCGTCCACCCGAACAAAGTTGGCTTCGTCGACGGCCCACGTCGCATCACCTTCGCCGAAATGGCCGCCGACGCGCAGGCCTTCGCACATGCACTTATCGACGATGGCCTGCAGAAAAACGACCGGGTCGGCGTGCTCGCGGCAAATAGTTACGAGGCACTCCTCGCACAGTTCGCTATTCCATTGGCAGGTGGCGTCGTTGTCGCTATTAATACTCGCCTGGCTGCGAAGGAAATCGAATACATCCTCGAGCATTCTGAAATCACCACGCTGCTCGGTGAACAAGCTTTGATTGACCAAGCGCTTCCGACAGTCGGGCACCTACTTAAGCAGGTCATCTACATCGCAGACGGCGAAGGCAACGAACCCGAGATTGTTGGCACCTCGGCATACCAGGCTGAGAATACGGCCGCTGTTACCTTTAGCCAGTACTTGGCTGGGGACGACGTCGTCAAGCGTGGGAAGAATCGTCCGAACCTGCCCTACAGCGTCGATGACGAGCACGACCCCATTGCCATCAATTACACCTCGGGCACGACGGGAAAACCGAAAGGTGTGGTGTACACGCATCGCGGCGCATATCTGAATGCGCTTGGCCAGGTGCAGACTATGCACTTCAATCACTACACCGTTTACCTGTGGACTCTGCCGATGTTTCACTGTTCCGGCTGGTGTACCGGGTGGGCAGCGATGTCGACCAGTGCTCGCCAAGTTGCGATTCGCGCCGTCCGCGGGCCGGAAATGTGGCGCCTTATTGTAGAGGAGGGTGTTACCTCAATGTGCGGTGCGCCTGCTGTGCTGACCACACTCGTCGATGACGATAACAAGCGTCGCGTCACCAACCTGCGCATTATGACTGCAGGCGCACCGCCGAGTCCGACAATCATCACGCGCTGTGAAAATATTGGCGTCGAAATCACGCACGTGTATGGTCTCACTGAGTCTTACGGCCCCTTCACGGTCTGCGAGTCCCAACCCGATTGGAAGGACATGACCGTGCGTCGCCGCGCCGTCCTCAAGGCTCGCCAGGGTGTCGCTACCGTAACTAACCAGGACGTTCGCATCGTCGAACAATCCGACGCACTCGATACACCTCTGATTGACGTACCTAACGACGGTGCCACCATCGGCGAAATTATTATGACTGGCAACGGTGTCATGAATGGTTATTTCAAGGACCCCGAGGCCACCGAACACGCGTTCCGCGGCGGCTGGTTCCACACCGGCGACCTTGGTGTTATGCATCCGGATGGCTATATTCAGCTGCTCGACCGCGCAAAAGACGTTATCGTCTCCGGCGGTGAGAACATCTCTACTATTGAAGTCGAACAGGCTGTGGTCAGCTACCCAGATGTATCCGACTGTGCTGTCATCGGCGTGCCGGATGACAAGTGGGGCGAGCGTCCACGCGCCTACGTTGTATTGCGCCCGGAGGCTCGCTGCCAGGGCACCGCGGAAGAAGTTGCCGAGCACCATAAGAACGTGGCCGAAGTTGTCATTGCCCACTGTCGCGCTCATATCGCCGGTTACAAGATTCCACGCGATGTTGTCGTAATTGATGAGTTGCCGCGAACCTCCACCGGCAAGGTGCGCAAGAATGAGCTGCGCGACCTAGCCTGGGCAAGCGAAAAGACGCGCATTAAGGGGTAACAGAGGGTCGAGGTCATTGCTCCTGCGGAGCTTCTACTTTGGAACTCATAGCCAGTCGAATGCGATTAAGCTCGTAGTCATAAAAGCTATCTATCCCACCTCTTTTCAAGGAGTGACCTCGAGTGACACAGGCTTCCGAAACTTCCCTGAGGGGCGCCAAGATTCCGTTCGATGGCCCGGTCCAGTCAGGCGTTGAACAGCCCGGCCAAGCACATCTCCGCCTCGTCGCATTCGATTTGAAGGACGGCGTCGACGCAGCAGATCTGAAGGCACTGTTCTCCTCACTTACCGACGTTGCCCGCCGCCTCACCCAAGGCCAGGACATCGAGGGGTATCTGGAACCGGAAATGGTTGCAGCCACTGCAAACCTGACCATTACCGCAGGTTTCGGTGAGCGCATCTTCGATGTGCTCGGCAAGCCAGAGCGCAAGCCGGCTGGTCTGCACGATATCCCGTCATTCCAGCATGACATGCTCCGCCCTGAGTGGGGTCAGTCTGACTTCGCTCTGCAGTTGTGCGGTGATGATCTCGTCACCGTTTCGGCCGCGTCCCGTCTACTGGAAAAGAAGGCGGCTCCGTGGGCTCGCGTGAAGTGGTTCCAGAAGGGCTTTTCCTACGCCTGGGGTTCGCAGCCTCACGGCGCTACCCCACGCAACCCGCTGGGTCAGCTCGACGGCACCGTCAACCCGTCCACTCCGGAGGAATGGTCCGAACAGGTGTGGATTGACTCCAAGGACAAGGCGATTAACAACTCCTGCATGATGGTTGTTCGCCGTATTGCGCTCGACTTGAACAATTGGGATGAGCTCAGCACCGACGAACGCTCCATCGTTATCGGTCGTGACTTCCACACCGGCGCTCCTCTTTCCGGCGGCAATGACGAGTTCGATGAAGAGGACATGGACGCCGTCGATGACCAGGGCGAGTATCTCATCCACCGCCAGTCTCACTTGGCGCTTTCCCGTGAGCAGGATGGTCAGCCTGACGACGCCCTGCGTCGCCGCGCCTATGCCTACGAAGACCAACCCGGTGAGCCGGCCTTCCCGTTCGAAGGACCGAACGTTGGCCTGGTCTGGGTTGCATTCCAGAAGAACCCGGACAACCAGTTCAGCGCAATCCAGGCCCGTTTGGATCGCGGCGATTTGCTCAATGAGTGGAACCGTCACATCGGCTCCGCTGTGTATTGGATCGCCCCTGGCACTACCCCGGATTCCTACTGGGGTCAGGAGTTGATTGAGGGGTAGAGGCTGCAAGCTGGCGGACTAAAACCTGGCGGGCTGCAAATGTGAAACTGTCCTAGTTTATGACACTTTCGGGCAAAATTTCTGGCCGTTTTTGTCATAAACTCAGTCACTAACTCGCACTGGCCCGCCGTCGTCAGCCATAAGGGCATCGCCCCGGCGTCGTCACACACCGCCGCCAGCCATAAGAAAACGCCCGCCGAGTGCCTGAGCACTCCTGCGGGCGTTTCTTCTAGACAAGAACTTTGTCAGTCACGGACCACCGAACTAGTCACCAATCTGGTCACGGCCACGCTTAACAATCTTCGGGTCCGGAGTACCAACCAGCTCGTGGTCCTTCTCCGTGTACTCGAACTTGCTCAGCACATAACGCATTGCGTTGATGCGGGCACGCTTCTTGTCGTTGGACTTAATGGTAATCCACGGGGACTCATCCGTATCCGTGTAGCGGAACTGCTCTTCCTTTGCGCGGGTATAGTCACCCCAACGGTCCAGCGATGCGAGGTCCATCGGAGAGAGCTTCCACTGACGTACCGGGTCAACCTGGCGAATAGCGAAGCGAGTGCGCTGCTCCTTCTGGGTCACAGAGAACCACAGCTTGGTCAGCGAAATACCGGAGCCCAGAATCATGTTCTCCAGCATCGGGACCTCACGCAGGAACTCTGCGTGCTGCGACTCAGTACAGAAACCCATCACGCGCTCAACGCCCGAACGGTTGTACCAAGAACGGTCGAAGAAGACGATTTCACCAGCGCACGGGAAGTGCTCAATGTAGCGCTGGAAGTACCACGATGTGGACTCACGCGGAGACGGCTTTTCCAGAGCCACAGTACGAGCACCACGCGGATTCAGGTGCTCGTTAAAACGCTTAATGGTACCGCCCTTACCAGCGGCGTCACGGCCTTCGAAGAGGATGATGTGCTTCTGACCAGTTTCCTTGGTCCAGTTCTGCCACTTCAGAAGCTCAATCTGCAGCTTCCTCTTAATAGACTCATATTCCTTACGAGTCATGCGCTCCTCGTACGGGTAGCCATCGCGCCAGGTATCAACCCGCTCACCGTCTGGAGTGACCAGTACCGGATCGTCCTCATCAGAATCATCGACGACGTAACCTTCGGTCTTCGCCAAATCGACGATGTGGAATTCCTCTTCATTCTTGTCAGCCATACCCCTTATCCTACTGAATTTCTCTGCCACGCGTCCCCCATGCGGGTGCCCTTACCTGCAATTTCCCAGTAGTTAACGTTCCGTCTTACCGAAATTGAGGGGTGGGACTGCACGCATCGACCGTCGATAAGCACTGCGCGTACAATAAATGCCATGTTGTTATCCGAAGCTCTTGCCGCACGATCCGAAGTTTCCGACCGGCTGGCTGAGATTAATCGCCGTCTTTCGCTAGTAGCGCAGGTGCAGGAAGGCGATACGCCTGATGAAGATCCGCAAGCGCTTATTGCCGAAGCCGAGCGTCTGATGGCGCGCTTCGAATGGCTGGTGCGCTCGATTAACGCAACGAATTCCGCTACTGCCTTCGAGGACGGAACGCTTAGCGACGCACTTGCGAAGCGCGACCACCTGCTAACACGGCGGCGGTTCTACACCTCCGCAGCCGATCAGGGCTCGGGTCGGCGGGATCGATACTCAGCTTCGGAGATTCGCTATGTCGCCACTGTGGATATCCGGTCGCTGCGCCAGAAAGCCGACAAGGCGGCGAAGGAATACCGGGACTTGGATACCCGTATTCAGCAGGCGAACTGGTCAACCGAGCTTATCGAGGCCGCGGATAAGCCGGCCGAATAGCAAGCAGGGTTCGGTAGCGAGACCAGAAGAATTTCACACTTTGATAAGTCGGTAGTTGCATCCAGATTGTCGGCGAGCGCGACGGCCTGTCTCTGGCCTTAAAGGGACACCTAAAGATCTCACCTGTACTGAGGCAGCAGGATTAATAACAGACAGTCCTCGGCATTGCGTACATGGGTACAGATCATCGGTTATTTTTCACTACCAAGCGCTGAGGCATCTGATGCGACGAGGGTGGGTTCGGGGACTTAAACTTTCTCAAGTTACAGAGCAAAATCGCCGCTGAGGGACACCCCTCAGCGGCGATTTTTAAGGCTAACTCAAGCAGTTGGGACCTCTTTTAGAAGCCCATGCCGCCCATCTCGTCGCCACCCGGCATTGCCGGCATAGCCGGTTCCGGCTTGTCAGCGACAACAGCCTCGGTGGTCAGGAACAGAGCCGCAATGGAAGCAGCGTTCTGCAGTGCGGAGCGGGTAACCTTCACCGGGTCGTTGATTCCGGCTTCCATCAGGTCGATGTACTCACCGGTAGCAGCGTTCAGACCCTCGCCCTGCGGCAGGGAAGCAACCTTCTCGGTGACGACGCCAGCCTCGAGACCAGCGTTCAGAGCAATCTGGCGCAGCGGAGCTGCGAGAGCCGCACGCACGATGCGGACACCAGTTGCCTCGTCGCCGGTCAGACCCAGCTCGTCGTCAAGCACGTGCGAAACCTGCAGCAGTGCGGAACCGCCACCAGCGACGATGCCCTCTTCCACAGCAGCCTTTGCGTTGCGGACGGCATCCTCGATGCGGTGCTTGCGCTCCTTGAGCTCGACCTCGGTTGCGGCGCCAGCCTTGATGACTGCGACACCGCCGGCGAGCTTAGCCAGGCGCTCCTGCAGCTTCTCCTTGTCGTAATCGGAGTCGGAGTTCTCGATCTCAGCGCGAATCTGGTTGACGCGGCCCTCGATAGCGGACTGTTCGCCAGCGCCCTCGACGATGGTGGTCTCGTCCTTGGTGACGACGACCTTGCGAGCGCGACCCAGCAGCGGCAGGTCAGCGGTCTCGAGCGACAGGCCGACCTCCTCAGAGATGACCTGGCCATCGGTCAGGATAGCCATGTCCTGCAGCATTGCCTTACGGCGGTCGCCGAAGCCCGGAGCCTTCACAGCGACAGACTTGAAGGTGCCGCGGATCTTGTTGACGACCAGGGTGGACAGAGCCTCACCCTCGACGTCCTCAGCAATAATCAGCAGCGGCTTGCCGGACTGCATGACCTTCTCAAGCAACGGCAGCAGGTCCTTGATGTTGGAGATCTTGCCGGAAACCAGGAGGATGTACGGATCCTCCAGAACGGCCTCCTGGCGCTCCATGTCGGTGGCGAAGTAACCGGAGATGTAGCCCTTGTCGAAGCGCATACCCTCGGTCAGCTCCAGGTCGAGACCAAAGGTGTTGGCCTCTTCCACGGTAATGACGCCTTCCTTGCCGACCTTGTCCATAGCGGTGGCAATCAGCTCACCGATAGCCGGGTCAGCAGCGGAGATACCAGCGGTAGCAGCAATCTGCTCCTTGGTCTCGATGTCCTTAGCGGACTCCAGCAGCTTCTCGGTAACAGCCGCGACAGCCTTCTCGATGCCGCGCTTGATGCCCATCGGGTTGGAGCCAGCAGCAACGTTGCGCAGCCCCTCGGAAACCAGAGCCTGAGCCAGAACGGTAGCGGTAGTAGTACCGTCACCAGCGACGTCGTCGGTCTTCTTGGCAACTTCCTTGACCAGCTCAGCGCCGATCTTCTCGTAAGGATCCTCAAGTTCGATTTCACGTGCAATGGAGACACCGTCGTTGGTGATCAGCGGTGCGCCCCACTTGCGCTCGAGGACTACGTTGCGACCCTTCGGGCCCAGCGTGACCTTGACAGCGTCTGCCAGGGTATTCAGACCCGTTTCGAGACCGCGGCGGGCCTCCTCGTCAAATGCAATCATCTTAGCCATGAGGTTTGAAGAATCCTCCGTCTATTTATGTGGCACTTACATTGGAAGTTGACCCAGGCGCCCGCGACGGCATGTGATTCGAGGGAAGCGCCGCCCTCTCCATCACCGGAGTCAACACTGTACTTTTTAACGACTTTTCAACACTTGTTTCAGCACACGCATACACAAGGTGTGAAGTTGTTTCTATTAGCACTCAATTAGAGCAAGTGCTAATTCACTTTTCTAGCACTCAACCCCATCGAGTGCAAGGTTAAGCAATGTCACTCCTGGCGTCACTCCTTATGCCACTTCCAACGCCATCATGGTTGTGCGCCTACACTGTCGCACATGAGCATTATTAATAAGGAACTCACGGAGACCCTGCGAGACCACATCTCCAGCCAACGCGAGACCATCCGCACCCAGCTGACCGAGCTGGTGGCTTTCCCCTCCGTACACGGCACCGAAGAAACCAAGCAGGCCTGCATTGACGCAGCTCAGGCGGTTACTGAGATGTACGCAGAGCTGGGCATCGAACTGGAGGCGTACCACACCGTCGACGGCTCGATTGCACTGTCGGGTTTCGTCCCCGGGTCGTCGGAAAGCGCGAAGACCGTACTGCTCTACTCCCATTACGACGTTCAGCCGGCGGGCGACGAATCCGCTTGGACCGCAGATCCGTGGACGCTCGACGAGCGCGACGGTCGCTGGTACGGCCGTGGCACCGCCGACTGCAAGGGCAACGTGGTCATGCACCTAGCTGCGCTGCGCGCGCTGCGTGACGACGCGCTTGCGGGCCGCGTCGACATGCCAAACATCAAGCTCATCGTGGAAGGTTCCGAGGAGCGCGGATCGGCGGGCCTGAACAACCTCATCGCCACGCAGCCGGAGCTTTTCGACGCCGACGTCATCCTCATTGCGGATGTCGGCAATGCCGAGGTTGGCCAGCCGACACTCGTGACCACCCTGCGCGGCACCGCCGATGTGGAAGTTCGCGTCGATGCGCTGGAGCAGCCGGTGCACTCGGGCATGTTCGGCGGCGCAGCTCCGGATGCACTGGCGGCGTTGATTCGTATGCTCGACAGCCTGCGCGATGAAAATGGCTTTACCTCTATTGACGGCCTGGACTGCTCGCAGCGCTGGGAGGGGCTGGACTACGCGCCAGAGACTTTCCGCGCCGACGCAGGTGTACTCGACGGCGTGGACCTAATTAGCAACGAGGACGCTTCCGTCTCTGACCTGACCTGGGCTCGCCCGTCTGTGATTGTGACCGGAATCGACTGCCCACCAGCGACCAATGCTGTCAACGCAATTTCATCGACTGCTATGGCGCACATCAACTTCCGTATCCCAGGCGGCGTCGACCCGGCCGAAGCACAGGAGGCACTGGAGAATCACCTGCGCGCGCATGCTCCGTGGGGCGTGAAGGTGACGGTCGAGCGCGACGAGCTAGCGAACCCATTCCGGGCCAATGTTGAGGGCAAGGTTGTGCAGCTGGTTGCCGACAGCCTGTCGGCCGCCTACGGCAAGGAGACGGCAAGCATGGGCGAGGGAGCCTCGATTCCGCTGTGCGCCACTTTGCTGGAGGCCGTACCAGGTGCTGACATCGCACTCTACGGTGTGGAAGAGCCACAGGCCCGCATTCACTCGGCTGACGAATCGGTGGACCCGAACGAGATTCGCGACATCGCTATTGGCGAGGCGGTTTTCCTAGCTTCCGTCAACGGAATTTAACGGGCACATCAAAAAATCTGCCAGATTATTAGATGAATGACTTGTGTCACATCTTTTTTCTGTAGTAAGGTTCGACCCATGCAGCAGAACATTCTTATTCGAGTAGCGAAGGCTACGAACCCCGGTGGAGGCCGACAGGACTGACCCCTCCACGCGGGGTCTCTGGCCGCAACTTCTCGAAGCACTTGGTTGGTCCGCCACTCACAACAAAGCGATTAAGCAAAGGACCAGAAAAGAATGTTTTCCACTCGCACCCAGAAGAACATGTCCACTTCGACGACCTTCACGGGCAAGCGCCCTTCGTTGGAGCACCAGGACAACGGAAATGTGCGAACTTATTCCGACGATCCGTTTAGGGCTCGCTTCGGACATCGCCTGCCTCGTGGCTTGAGGCAGGAAGCTCGTGGCATGAACTGGCAGAAGTTCAAGGACATTTACTCCCCCACGAACGGCCCGGTTCAAATCAAGAATTTCGAGGCAACTCGTGGCACCCTGGGCCGCTGGAACTTCAACGCTGATTTGTCGCTGACCGACAAGGACGGCCGTACCCGTACCTTCACCCAGGAAATCACCGCTATGGGGCCGGTGTCGGCTTGCACCAACTTGCTGGCTGATGCAGGTTGCCGCGTTGAAATCGTGGAGTTCCACCAGTTCGAGATTTTCGAGGCTACAGCTACCTTTGTCTACGCAGGTCACAACAATGACCATGTGTGGACCATGGGCTTTGGCCAGACTCCGGAAGCTTCCGTGCTCTCCGCTTTGGTCTGTGCTGCTAACCGCTTGCATGGCTAATGTGCAGCTGACATTCGAGTAGCGCACGAGTAATAAATGCGCCAATCTTGGGGCTTGGCAGTCGATTGCCAAGCCCTAAAAAATGCCCAAATCCTCACCCCCAAATTTTCACCACACCGGAAAAAATTTCCCGTTTTCTCACACTCGGTTAACCCCGTTTTGAATACTTAAGTCCCTAAAACGGGGTTGCATGAACCGGTGTGTTCCATTCATTATGGAATGGTGACTTCTCTCCTGTGCATCCTGTTCCTTACGGCAGCGATTGCACCATGGACGATTAAGTGGCTCGGAACCCGCGGGTTCCTCGTTCTCAGCCTCCCTCTGGCAGGTGGCGCTATCTACACCGGCGCCCATCTGGTTCGCTTAGCTCTAGCGAATGGAAACGGGGAAACTTCCGCCACCACGCAACCCGCCGTCACGCATTTTTCGTGGATGCCCATTATCCACTTGGATGTAAACCTGCGATTAGGTCCTATTGAATCGCTCTTCGGCACACTGGTTTTGACCATCGGCTTTCTCGTACTGGTGTATTGCTCCGGATACTTCGTCAATCCGCCGCCCGGAAAACGTCGTCGAATAGGCTCCTTCGCAGCCCAAATGGTTGCCTTCGCCGCGGCTATGTACGGGCTGGTCATCAGCGACAACATCATGCTGATGTTTGTCTTCTGGGAAATTACCTCGGTTCTTTCCTTCCTCCTGGTGGGCTACTACGCCGAGCGAGCTTCCTCCCGTCGCGCAGCAGGCCAGGCACTCCTGGTCACGACACTGGGCGGGCTAATCATGCTGGTCGGTATCGTCCTGATGGGAGTGACCACCGGGTTCTGGAACTTCTCCGACCTCACAGCACCTGGCGCGCTGACCACGTCACAGCTGAACTCCACAGCAATCTCCACCGCCGCAATCCTGCTGGTCATCGGCGCACTTTCTAAATCCGCTATCGCGCCCTTCCACTTCTGGCTGCCCGGCGCAATGGCCGCCCCTACCCCGGTTTCTTCCTTCCTGCATTCGGCAGCGATGGTCAAAGCCGGTGTGTTCCTGGTCGCCCGACTTGCGCCAACTTTCAATGCCACCAACGCGTGGCAACCAATCATCATCCCGCTCGGCCTTTTGACCATGATTATGGGCGGTTGGATGGCTCTGCGCCAGAAGGATCTCAAGCTGATCATGGCGTATGGCACTGTCAGCCAGTTGGGATTCATCATCACGGTAGCGTCGATAGGCACGCGTGCGACGATGCTGGCGGCCCTGGCGCTGACTCTTGGCCACGCCATGTTCAAGGCCACGCTGTTTATGACGGCGGGAACGATTGACAGGCTGACTGGTACGCGCGATATCCGTAAGCTCTCTGGCCTGGGCAAGAAGTCGCCACAGTTGCTGGTGATTTCGATTCTCGCTGCCGCCTCGATGATGGGTGTGCCGCCGTTCTTCGGCTTTGTCGCCAAGGAAGCGGCGCTCGAGGCCACGCTCAATGCTGAACCACTGCACGGTATGCCGGCGGTGTTCACCACTATTGGCCTGGTCGTAGGCTCGATTCTGACCGTGGCGTACTCGCTCTACCTGCTACGTGCCGCATTTGCGACCAAGCCCAGCACGCACGCCAGCGGCGGTGGCACTTCCCCCGCTGTCGCCGAGATGGATTCCCCGACCTGGGATCAGATTGGCCCGGCATGGCTGCTGGCGCTGGTAGGTCTGGTTTTCGGTCTGATTCCGCGGGTCCTCGACTCGACTATCTCGCCCTACCTCACCAATGCCTACCCGAATGCGGAAGCAGAATCGCACCTGGCTCTCTGGCACGGTTTCACCCTTCCTCTGGCGCTGACAGCCACAATTCTGATCACAGGTGGCATCATGCACTGGCAGCGCAAACTGGTGCGTCAGCTACAGTTTGAACAGCCGGCTCTCGGTAGTGCCGATGCGCTTTACGACGGCATCCTGGACTTGGCCCGCCGTCTTTCTCTCCGTGCCACTGCTGCGACCCAGCGTGGTTCCCTTCCGTTGAATGAGGCGGTCATTTTGCTGACCCTCATCGTGCTGTCCATCGGTGCCTTGTTGCTCGGTGAGCGTGATGAGCTCCGAATGGAACTGTGGGACTCTGCACCGCAGGGCGCGGTCGCGTTGATTATGATCATCGCGGCTCTGGCCGCCACCCAACAGAAAAACAGGCTCTCCGGTGTCATCCTGGTAGGTGTGACCGGCTACGGCTTGGCCATTATCTTCGCCATGTACGGTGCACCTGATTTGGCTCTGACGCAGCTGCTGGTTGAGACGGTCTCAATGATTGTTTTCGTGTTGGTGCTGCGCACGCTCTCGCCGCGGGCACCGGCATCAAATCCGAGGTGGATACGACACCGTGCATGGCTGGCCATCGCAGTCGGTGTCACTGTCCCAGTGTTGGCCGCCTACGCTATGGGCTCCCGTCGTACTGAGCCAATCTCCGGCGACATTCCGCCGCTGGCTCACGACATTGGGCACGGCCAGAATGCGGTCAACGTACTTCTTGTCGATATCCGCGCCTGGGATACCTTCGGTGAAATCACCGTGCTGGTGATGGTGGCGCTGGGGATTACCTCGCTGGTATTCCGCACGCACACGATGCACATGCGCTCAAAGATTAAGCCACAGCGGAATCGTGCTCGCCGCAACACCCGCTGGTTGAACACCATCGATGAGTCCGGTGAAGCCGAGCGGTTGCGCTACCCAATCATGGTTCTGGTGGCATCGCGCGCGCTCTTCCCCGCCATGATGGTGGTTTCCATCTACCTCTTCTTCGCCGGCCACAACGATGTCGGTGGTGGCTTCGCAGGTGGCCTCGTGGCTGCGCTGGCACTGACCATGCGTTATCTCATCGGTGGGCATCGTGAACTGGCAGCAACTCTGCCAATTCCTACCGAGGTACTTCTCGGCGGCGGTCTGCTGGTGTCGGCTCTTAGCGCCGTATGGCCACTGTTCGTGGGTTGGGCTCCGCTGACTTCCTGGTACGGCTCGCGGGAAATTCCGCTGCTCGGCGACGTCACCGTTGTCTCCCCTATGCTCTTTGACCTGGGTGTGTACATGATTGTCGTTGGCACGATTGTCTACATCCTGCGCAGTTTGGGCGGCGGCATCGATGCTCAGATAAACCTTCGCGCTGAGCGTGATCGTTCACGTCGTGTGAATCGAGCCGCACTCGGCCAGTCCCGCCAGCTGCGTAGCAAGTTGGCGGCGGCTAAGCCCGCAGGTGTTAAGTCCGCAGGCGCTAACCCCGCAGGTGTCAAGCCCGCAGGCGTTAAACCTGCAGGCATTAAACCCGCAGGCACTGCCAACACGGCCACCTCGGAGGCCTCAGAACCGACAGCCCCAGCTAGGACCGAAGGAAAGGACACTCACCAGTGATTCTCAATTTTGTTCTGCTAGCTACTGTCGGCACTCTGATTGCCGCCGGGGTGTACCTCTTCCTCGATCGTTCGTTGACCAGGATGCTCATGGGACTGTTGCTGATGGGCAACGGTATCAACCTGCTCATCCTGCTTGGCTCTGGTGCACCGGGGCAACCACCAATCTGGGATAGAGAATCGCTAGTCAGCGATGCCCAGGCCGACTCGCTACCTCAGGCCTTCATCCTCACCGCGATTGTTATCTCTATGGGCATGACCGCCTTCCTGTTGGCTCTGCTCTATCGCCAGCACCGCTACCACATCGGCGATCACGTGCAGGATGACCACGAGGACCGCAGCCTGGCACAGCGTCGCGCCAGCGACCCATCAGCTGCTCCGGATCACGACAAATCCGACGACCCCACCACCGGTCGCCCCACGGAGGCCGGAGATAACTTCGGTCCGGTCTGTTTCGAAAAACCAGTTACCCCACCATCCAACACCCCAGGAGGTGACGACGATGACGACTGAGCAACTAATCCTGGCGCTAATCCCGCTGCCTATCATCGTCCCCGCCGCCACCGCCGCAATTGCTCTGCTGCTGGCACGTTTCCCTAAAGCACAGCAAGCGATCGCGCTGTTTTCACTCGGCAGCCTGCTGGGAGTCGCCAGCGCACTGGTGTACCTCATCTACGCACACGGCATCCACACGGTCCAGGTGGGCGGCTGGGACGCACCAATCGGCATCACACTCGTAGCCGACAACCTCGCAGTGCTGATGATTACCGTCTCTCAGCTGGTCCTCTTTGCCGTGATGTGGTTCGGCATCGGCCAGGGTATTAGCGATGGTGACGAAGATGAACCGATCTCCGTCTTCGTTCCGACGTACATGTTGCTCAACATGGGTGTCTCGATGGCCTTCCTGGCTGGCGACCTGTTCAACATGTATGTCGGTTTCGAGGTTCTGCTCGTAGCCTCCTACGTGCTGCTCACGCTGGGGGCATCGTCGTCACGCACTCGCGCAGGCGTGTCGTATGTGATGGTCAACATGCTGTCCTCGATGGTGTTCCTGCTGGCGATCGGCCTGGTTTATCAAGCGGTCGGCACGGTGAACTTCGCGCATATTTCCCTGCGTATGGAGGACATCCCCGATGGCACCCGCACCGCGATCTTCGCCGTGCTGCTCGTCGCCTTCGCAGTGAAGGCAGCGGTGTTCCCGCTGTCGGCGTGGTTGCCAGACTCCTACCCCACCGCACCGTCGATGGTCACCGCGGTCTTCGCGGGTCTGCTGACGAAGGTGGGTGTCTACGCGATCATCCGCACGCGCAGTGTCGTCTTCCCCGACGGCAGGCTTGACGACGTCCTGATGTGGGCCGGCCTAGCGACAATGCTCATGGGCATTCTCGGCGCCATGGCCCAAAATGACATCAAACGTCTCTTGTCATTTACGCTGGTGTCCCACATCGGATACATGATCTTCGGTATTGCCGTCGGCAATACGCTGGGGCTCGGCGGCGCAATCTTCTACATCGTCCACCACATTCTGGTGCAGACGGCGTTGTTCCTGGTGGTCGGACTTATCGAACGCCAGGCGGGCTCCTCCTCCCTGCGCAGTCTCGGTGGCCTGGCCAAATCCTCGCCGCTGCTGGCGCTGCTATACCTCGTGCCCGCGCTCAACCTCGGTGGTATCCCACCGTTCTCGGGCTTCCTGGGCAAGGTCATGCTGATTGAGGCGGGTGCCCAAGACGGCTCCGCCACCGCGTGGATTCTGGTTGCGGGTTCGATTATCACTAGCCTGCTGACCCTCTACACCATGATTCTCGTCTGGTCGAAAGCCTTCTGGCGTGACCGTTCCGATGCCCCCGAGGGTGACACCGTGCTGGCGCAACCAGCTGCACTCCGGGAAAGGACGCAGATGGTCGCTATCGCAGAACGTGACGACGTCGGCCGGATGCCACTCGGCATGGTGATGCCGACGGCCCTACTGGTGATTGCCTCTGTGGGCGTGACTCTTCTGGCCGGACCGCTGTCTAATGTGGCTACCGAAGCGGCGAGCAACGTCGCGAATGTTGATGACTACCGCGCGGCAGTTCTCGGTATCGAATCGGCCGATGACAAGGGACTGGAGCAGCTGAAGAACCCAGGCCGCACCAAGAGCCCGTGGGAGTCGGACCCGGTGACCGAACATGCCACCAGCACGTTGGAAGGAGCAGGTGAAAGCTCATGAGTAAAGCTCGCGCCAGGGTGGCCGCAAAACGACCACCGCGTATTTCAATCCTGTTGTTCCTGTTCACGCTGATTATTTGGGTCATGCTGTGGGGCGAAGTGACATTTGCCAATGTGCTTTCGGGAATCCTGGTAGCCACGTTGCTCAACCTCGCCATGCCTATCCCGCCAAACAGCGCGCTGGACATCAACTTCGGTGGCATGGTGCGACTGTTCGGTTCCTGGACAATCGACTTTGTGAAGGCCTCAATCAGTGTCTCCTGGCTGGCCATCCGACGAGCTGATCCACCACCGACGGCCATCATCAAGGTCCCTATGCGCACCAATGACGATATTTCGCTCACGACTGCAATGGCACTGATTAACTTGCAGCCGGGCGGAATCATCGTGGACATCGACAAGCGGGAAAAGACGCTGACCATGCACATTCTCGACGCGTCGTCGACGAGCAAGGTAGCCGAGCAAATCAACCAGCTGACTCGAATCGAGCGTCGGGTTATTCGGGCGTTTGAAAACCGCGATGTCAACGAGCAACCGACCAAGTCGGTGCCAAGTGACAACCAGGTGAGCAGCGAGAAGAGCAGTGACAAGAGCAGCGAAAGGAGTAGCCGATGAACCCGGAAGTTTTTAACACTCTGCTCGGAGTGGCTGCCGCAGGCTATTTCATTGCGGTGATGATTACCCTCGGGCACATGATTGCCGGTCCAAACTCGCTGGACCGCCTGGTGGCGCTGGAGTCGACGACTGCAATGCTGCAGGGCATGCTCGCTGCGTTCATGGCCTGGAGCTTGGACACTTCGGTGGTCTACCCAATGCTCATCATTGCGCTGCTCGGTTTCCTGTCTTCGCTGGCGGTCGCCAAGTTCCGTGTTCCAGATGACGGAAAGCAGCCCGCAAAGAGCTCCCGGAAGGGTGCGACGAAAGCAACCGGAAAGGTCGCCACAAAGAAAACCGCACAGAAAGCGGCGCCTAAGGCAACACCGACAACGGCTCCGAAAACAGCGAAGGGAGAATCCAAATGATTCTCGTGGCAGACATTATCGCCATCACACTGATTCTCACCGGAATGCTACTGTGCGTTGCAGCGTCCGTGGGATTGATACGCTTCCGCGACACCATCAGTCGGATGCACGCATCCTCCAAGCCACAAACACTGGGGCTAATTTTGACGCTGTCGGGCTCGCTTGTGCACGTCGCCACGCACGCGTCAGCTCACACAACTACTAGCAGTGACTTGGCTCTGTTGACCCTGATTATCCTGTTTGCTCTGGGTACATCGCCGATTGTTAGTAACCGCGTTGGCCACGAGGCGTTCAAGGAGAGGCTCGTCGACGAGGACAGCCTGGCCCGCGATGACAGCCGGGAACCGCGGGTCTAGGCACACACCGCTTAACGACGGCTAGTCGCTCACCTGCTCGTGGAAATCTGCAGGCGCTATCGGATGCCCGGCGCGCAGTTCCTGCACTGCAAGATCCACAGCGGCCCGCCACGGGGTGTGGCCAATGCGCTCTTCGTTCGCTCGTACGTCGTCCTCGGTAGCCATCGAAGGCAGCGCCCCGGCCGCATCCGCCACAGTGCGCTGACGCTCGTATGCCGCGCCCATTTCCACGATGTTGTTGACGAATTCCAGTTCGGCTCGGCAGCCCAGTTCGTCGGCAAGCGGGGCGAGCTGAACCACAAGCTCACGGAGTTCATCGCGAACCCACCGCTCGTCGGTATCGCGATTGACGATGACCAACGCGTCCATCCCGTAGCGGGCGGCGCGCCACTTGTTTTCGGCGATGTGCCAGGACTGCAGTGACGGTAGTTCCTCGCCAGCCTCCCACATGCGGTCGTAGTAAACCGTCAGGCAGTGCGTCAATGCCACGATAGCGGCGAGTTCCTGCAGGTTAGAGGTGGCGTCGGCGACACGAATCTCAATGGTGCCGTACTTTGATGCCGGGCGGATGTCCAAGTGCATCGAGCCGGTGTGGTTGATGACGCCGGAGCGGGACTGGTCGTGCATGTAGGACTCCCACTCGGGCCAGGTGTAAATCGCCGGCGGCTGACCCGCGGTGGGAAGCTGCTGGTAGAGCAGGCTTCGGTTGGAAGCGTAACCCATGTCCTCGCCGTTCCAGGCCGGTGAGGAGGCAGACAGCGCCAACATGTGCGGCAGCTTCGTTGCCAGGGCCTGAATGATTGGCCAAACGCGTTCGGAGTCTTTAATGCCTACGTGGACGTGGACTCCCCAGATAATCATCTGGTTCCCCCACCACTGAGTGCGGTTGATGATTTCGGAGTAGTGCCCCTTGGCACTGACCTGCTGAGCAGTACCGCGGGCGAACGGATGCGAGCCCGATGACCACACATCCACCCCAACGCGGTCAGCGGCGTCGAGAACCATATCCAGCTGGCTTTGGAGCTCCGCTACGGCATCGGGCACGTTCATGTGCACACCGGTGACGAGCTCCACGGTGTTGGCGAGGAACTCGCGCTGGAGCCCATGTCCGGGATGCTCCGCATCGATGATGTCGAGCACCTCGGCGGCAGCGGGGGCGGTGTCGCGCGTTCGTCGGTCAACGAACGCCACTTCCCATTCCACTCCCAGAGATGGCTGCGCCGATCCGGAAAATTGCTCAGTCATACCGCTATTTTTTCACACTAGGAGTCGTTTTCCTCAGTGGGCTCCGTCCAGGTGACGGTTTTTGCGCAGGAGGCAAGGTCACCGTTGGAATCGACAAGCGCAACTGTGGTGAAACTGTCTTCATCCACCTTGGACGGCACGTTCCAGACATCTGCATTCCGTTTGTCATCGACGTGCACTTCGCCGATGACACCTAACCCCTCAGCTGCGGGGCTTCCGATGCCACTGCAGCCAGATGCACCGCGCGCCTGCACTGTGTACTTGCCCTTATCCAAGGTAGTGAACTGACCTTTTTCGTCGGAAAGGCCCATCCACCCCTTGGCGCTCATAACCTGGACAGTTGCCAGCATTTTCATTGATCCGTCGTCGTTTGTGCGGATGAAGTTATAGGCGCTGACTCGCTCGGTCAGCTTCGGTGCAGCCGGATCTACGCTCACTGGCGCAGTGCTTGACGACGCGTCCGCGTTCCCGTCTTTGTCACTGCTGGATTCAACCCCTGAGCAGGAAACCAACAGTGTTGCAGCACAACCCAACGCGGTGGCGACAGCAACGCGACGACGCATTACGGCGAACATAAAAACCTCACAGACCTCACTGGCTACTAGCAGAATACTAGTACCCCTTTTTCAGCCGTGATCTGTTTGAGACTGCAAAATATGCAAAAGCCCCGCGTAAGCCATGAAATGTGTGGCTTACGCGGGGCTTGGGAAGCTATGGGGAGGCTTCATACCACGACGGCAGGTCTTGACGCTTAGGCCGCAGACCTTAGTGAGAGACCGAAGTCCGGTGGGCCGGGAGTCTAGTGAGCCGGGTCAGTGGCGACCACGACGATTCCCGCCGGAGCGTCCCGGAGACGGTCATCGCGCGGTGCGGCTTCCCAACCGTTGTCGTGCGCGATCTGCTCAGCGGCGGCCTTTTCCTCTTCGTTCTGCGGGTCGAAGTAGACGGTGGTCTTCTCCCACACACCCATCTTCTCTTCAGGAGCGTTGCCGGTCTCGCCGGCGCCCCAGCCCTGCTCGCCCATCTGCTTGGACAGGTCATCGGCAAGGCCCACGACCTCAGAGTTGTTCAGGACACTGACCTTGACAGTCTTGCGGTCAATCTGTGGCGCTTCGTTGGCCTCATCCTGTTCCGGCGGATTCTCCGCGGGAGGAACCGGTTTGCCTGGCTCATTTGCCGGTGGCGGCAGGACCTCGCCGTCAGCATCTCCAGCAGCACCATCCTTTGCCGGATCACTGCCGTTGGCCGATTCAGCAGGCGCACCAGAGTCAGCCGGAGCGGATGCAGAGGTGTCATTCTGGCTGGTGTTCTCAGCATCGTCGCCACGCGTGCTGAGTGCGTAAGCACCGTAGGCGACCAGGCACACGCCGATAGCGAGCAGCACGATAGCGAGAACGCGCATGTAGCGGCCATCACCGGCACCGTCGCCGATGTCGCCGTCATCAGCACCATCAGCAGCTGCGGAATTGCTAGCAGCAGCCCGAGTGCCAGCACCGGTAGTGGCGGCAGCGGCGGCACCAGCAGCGGCTGCGCCGGCGGCCGGGGCCGCAGATCTGGGAGCTGCGTGTTGAGCATCCGACGGCTCGGAGTACGCGTGAGCGCCGCCAGCGGCGGGAGCCTCCGCGTAATCGCTGTACTCATCGAAGTCGTCGTAGTCGTCATCGAGTCGATGACGGCCCGGACGCGGCGAATTCTGAGGGTTTAGTTGGTCAGACACATCCCACATCCTATATGTTCTGCCGCCGAACCGTGAAGTGAAACTTGAACCTTACGCGTCTTGGTTGTCCCGCACGGCGCGCAGCCGATGAACCAACACGGGTTCGGCAGCTTCGGCTGCCGGAGAGTCGAGAAGTCGCGAAAGTACCTGGTGGTAGCGGATTGTGTTGTTTCCAAAGTCCTCGGCAAAGCGACGCCGAATTGCCTCCTGCCGCGTACCGGCCATACGCGGTCCGCGGCGGGCAACTTTCAGCCATTCTTTCTCAAAATCCAGCATTTTCTGAGCCAAAACGGGTTCAATGCCGCTGGTATCACCCACGAGTCCGAGATGTTCGGATGAGTCAAGCCGCCGCTCGGCCTCAGGTTCGTGGCTGCCACCTATGGGCTTCTTGCTCACCACTTTCCGCACCCCGCTTTCCTTCTCACTCGCGCTGATCCTCTATTCTGCACGACACTGCCTATGCAGATACTTAGTGAAGATACATAGTAAGGCCCAGCCCCCACCTCACCTACGCCCCACCTACAACTCCCTGACACAACTCAGACATCACCAGGCGATTTAGAAAACATGGACGCCGAGTAGAATCAGCGGCATGACTATCCGTCCCATTGTGATTGCCGGAGACCCCGTTCTCCACACTCCTACCCAGCCGGTAACCGAGGACGTCTCCGAGCTGCGCGAGCTCATCGAGGACATGTACGAAACCATGGACCGCGCCCACGGTGTGGGGCTGGCTGCCAACCAGGTGGGTGTCGGCAAGCGTCTGTTCGTCTACAACTGCCCCGATGACGACGATGTCTGGCACCGCGGCTGCGTCATCAATCCGGTGCTGACCACCAGTGAAATCCCGAAGACCATGCCTAACGACGACGGCTCCGATGACGAAGGTTGCCTCTCTGTGCCCGGCCTGTCCTTCCCCACCAACCGTGCGGAGAAGGCTGTTGTCACCGGCCTGGATGAAAACGGCGAAGAGGTCCGCATCGAGGCCACCGGTTTCTTCGCCCGCTGCATGCAGCACGAGGTCGGCCACCTGGATGGGTTCCTCTACACCGATTGCCTCACCGGTCGTTGGAAGCGCATGGCCAAGAAGGAAATCAAGCGCGCCGGTTGGACCGAGGGCGGCCTGACCTGGATGCCGGGCGTGGATCCGGATCCGTTCGGCCACGAGGATTAGATCGTGGCGGATAGGCAATTGGAGTCGTCGGCAAGCGAAAATGCAGCACAGAAGCTCCCGATTTCCCGCTGGGGCGTCGGTGAAGTGGCGGTGGGACGTCGTGTCATTGTGCGGCGCGCGCTAACCGATGAAGAGGCGCTGGCCAGCGGCAAGAAGACTACGGATGTCATTGGGCATGTGCTCAGCATGGATCCGTTCGTCGTGCGTCCACAGGTTCGTGCTGGCGTGCGTGCCGACGAGTCCGTGGCAGCGGTGGACTTTAGCGATAAGCACATTTTGATTGTGAAGGCCCTGCCGGATCATCCGGTGCGCAATTCGGATATTCGCGCCGTGGAAACTGCGACCGCAAAGGCCTTCCCGGGTATCGCGCACGTGGTGGAGTCGGGCTGGCTACTGCGTGCGGGCGATGGCATCACGGAGCGTTCCAACTCCGCGCTGCCGCTCGAACCCGGAGCCAGCACTCAGCCGGTGCCGTTGGAGAAGATTAAGTCGTTTTACAATTCCCACGATTTGCCGGTACGGATTGCGGTTCCGGACCGGATCGCCAAGCCTGCACAGGCACTGGTCGCAGGGCCAGAGTGGACGGTCGGGCCGGACATTGTGGTTATGACGCGCTCGCTCGATGGGGACTTGCCGCCTGCTGAATTGGCAGCTGAATCCAACACCACCGAGTTGGCAGACGTGCAGGTGGACATCGCTGATCAGCCTGACGACGACTGGCTGGAGCTCTACCACTTCCGCGGCACTACACTGCCCGAGCATGCGCTGCAGTTCCTGCGCAATGAAATTGACGGCCGCATGTGTTTCGGGCGGCTCCAAGTCCCTGATGACAGTGCACCTGAGGGCATGCGCACAGTAGCTATTACGCGCGGCACACTGACCGAATCGGAGGACGGCCGCGTGTGGCTCGGATTCTCCGCCGTGGAAGTCGCAGCCGATATGCGCCGCCGAGGACTTGGCACCCTACTGGGAATTCAGATGATGCACTGGGGTGCGCAGCACGGGGCGGATTCTGCATATCTGCAGGTATTGGGCTCGAATGAGGCTGGCATCGCGCTGTACCGGACGCTCGGTTTCACCGAGCACCACCGGCACCGCTACGCGGAGCTGACAGGGGCTTAGGGGCCGGGGGCTTACGTTTCGGCCCTGCCCTGCTCGCCCTAATCGCCCTACTTCCCGCGCTTAACCCGTTTAGTCCGCTTCAGCTGGTTGCCCTGCTGCTCTTTGCTGCCCATGCGATTGTCCATGCGGCGCTGTCCGCGCTGCAGCTCGCGCGTCTCCGGCTTTTCCACCACTCGAGTGCGAACCGAGAGTTCATGACGACCTCTCCCCAGCGGATCGCGTGAGGCAGCCATCGCAATCCAGCCAGCCAGGCCCGCAGAGACAAACCAACCGGCGACCGGAATCATCGACGGCAGAATCCAGGCATTGCGCACAAAACCATCGCGGGCTGAAACTGGCATCCCGTGTGCACCTTCAATTTTCATGCCCATGGCGTGCTTACCCGGCGACCCGTCGAAGATGGAGTCCCCCGCCACGCGGTAGAGGTAAAAACCACCGGGACCGAGGAAGAGGCTGATCAGCATCACCATTACGCCGCTGTCCGATGTCCCCACGATGCTAGCGAGAACTGCAATAGAGGCAATCAACGCAGTGTAGATGACAGAATCCACCAGCAGCGCACCACCACGACGCACCACAGGGGCATTGGCCAGATTGGGGTCGAAGCCCAGGTGTACTGCCATTTGAGCGGTCAGCGGTGCAACTTTGGGGTTAGTGCTGAGCTCACCGAAGGAAGACACCCCGTAGCTAGCGGGGTACCCGCTCTCGTAGCCGACCGGAAAGTTTTCTACCGGATATGGCACATCCTGATACGGCATTGCCGCACCGTACGCCGCATATGTGTCGTGCTCCCGATAAGCATTCCTGCCACTACTACTCAGGTAATCCGCCGGACTGTACTCGCCGCCGTAACGGCGATCGTCCCAGTTAGCCAACCTCGAAACTCCCTTTCCTACCGGGCTTCCGCCCACCTAGTCCGCTTTTGTCCGCCTATTTTGTCACTGCTTTATTCAACGCATGAGGCCGCCGTTTCGTTCCCCTTTTACAATCGTTGATATGCGAATCTGTGTCTGGAACGTCAATTCGGCTCGAACCCGCCTCGACCGAATGGTGGAAATGCTGCGCCGGAATGACATTGATATCCTGGCTGTCCAGGAAACCAAGTGCAAGGACGACCAGTTCCCCACCGCTGCTTTTGAAGAGCTGGGATACCAAGTCGCCCACCACGGCCTGAATCAGTGGAATGGCGTTGCCATCATCTCCCGCGTCGGCCTCGACGATATCCAGGCAGGGTTCCCCGGTCAGCCCGGTTTCAACAAGGACCCCGACGCAACTCCCGCATTGGAGGCCCGCCATATCGCCGCTACCTGCGGTGGCGTGCGCGTCCACAGCCTCTACATCCCAAATGGCCGCGACATCACCGACCCGCACTTCGAGTACAAGCTCGAAATTCTGGAGCAGCTCCGTCAGCACATCATCGCCACGCTTGACGACGACCCGGAGGCCACCTTCATGATGGGCGGCGACTTCAACATCGCCCCGACCGACAGCGATGTCTGGTCAATGGCAGCCTTCGCGGGGAAAACACATGTCACACCACCTGAACGCGCAGCCTTCTATGCGCTGGAGCAGGCGGGCATGAAGGAGGTAACTCGCCAATTCACCCCAAACCAGTGGACCTACTGGGATTACAAAGCTGGCCGCTTTTTCAAAGATGAGGGCATGCGCATCGACTTCCAGCTCGCCTCCCCCGCCCTCGCGGCAAAGGCGTCCGCCGGATTCATCGACATCGAAGAGCGTCAGGGCAAAGGCGCATCCGACCATGCTCCGGTGATTGTGGATTACGAAGTGTAGATAAACGCGGCGGAAAAGCGCGTAGGCCTAGTTCCTACTAGGGGGTGTCGCTGGGGCCGTCGTAAAGCGGAGTCCTTGCTGCCAGCCCCTAAAATCAGGGGCAGAAATGTGCGATAAAGCACCCGCACAACACTTATGAGTCTAACTTTTTGTTCAATCTACAAATTTTCACCACAGAAAGTTATTTCGACGATATAAGGTGTTTATTCAGAACATCAATTCATTACGTCGGGAAGGAAGATCATGACTTCTGCACGCTCCCCTCAGCGCACCACCACCCCGGAGCCAGCGAGCGGCTTCCCCACCGCGGATGACTCAACTGAGTCCGATGAATCCCTGCGCGAAAGCGTGCAGAAGATTTCCATCGGCCTGTATGACTTCCTTGCGTCGACTCGCCGCCTCGGTGAGCGCCCGAATGCCAGGATGGACATTTCCCAGTCGGAAATGGAAGTACTGCACTTTATTTCGACCCACCCGGGCTGCGGCGTATCCGACATTGCACGCCTGCGTTTCCTGCGCCCGTCCAACGTTTCGGCAACAGTCCGCCGTCTACTCGACAACGGGCTAATTGAACGCGAGAACAATGCAAAGGATCGCCGTGCGCAGAACCTCTATGTCTCCAGCGATGGCGAGACCCTGCTGGAGCAGCTTATCGACCACTGGGGTGCGCTGGTGTACGAAATTGTGCGGACAATGTCGCAAAAGGACGTGCGTGCGCTAATTAAGGCACTGCCTTCGCTGCTGAAGCTGGCGGAACACTCGGAAAGCTATGTTGAGGAGCACCAGCGCCGCCAGGAGCCGTTCTAAAAGCGCGCCGCTAAACCCTTCTTACTAGGTACGATGATGCTCATGGCTATTACTTTGAAGAAGGCAAAAGACGTAAAGACCGCTCCATTGGTGGCCACCGGCCTCATCGGCGGCTGGCTCACCGCTCGCGAAACAGGCATTCGCCCGCTCGGTGGCGTCATCTTGGGCGCCGCCGGCGCATATGCAGCACGCACCTGGAACGCAAAGACCGGCGCCCTGGGAGCCACTGGTCTGGTGGCCGCCTACCTCGGCGCTTTCGGCCTCTCACACCCGCTGGCTAAGAAGATTGGCGCATGGCCGTCCGTCCTGACCGTCACCGCGCTGGCTGCTGGCGCAGCAGCAGTTGCCGACTCCAAGTAAGCAACAAGTAGGCAAGCCGCTCTCCCGACTTAAAAGTCGCGCCGGGGAGCGGCTTTGGTGTGCCAATCTCAGCGTGCAGCCTCAATGGGCGGTGTAAACCTCAGGCCTTAGCCACCTAGTCAAGGCCCTCCAGCAATTTCTCGAGGTGCGCGCGCACCCGGGGCCACGATTCCACGAAAGGCGGCAGCAGATCGAGGCTGTCGACGTCGCCAAGCGGAATCCAGCGCAGCTCCAGGGACTCTTCGTTCGGATGCGTCTCCAGCTCTTCGGCAGCTAGTGCGTAAACCGTGTGGTACTTCCAGCCGCCGGCGAGCTCGGGGCGGTCCGGATCGGCCGGGAAGGGGCCAGTGGTGACCTGCGTGTCGAGGATGCGAAGCTGATGCTCAAGCAGCCCAGTTTCCTCAGCCGTTTCACGCAGCGCGGTCGCCTCAGGAGTCTCATGAGAATCACAAGCCCCACCAGGAACACCCCACGTTAGGGGGAACGATGTCCAGTCAGCTCGATACTGCATAAGCACAGTGCGCTGAGGGCTCACAATCAGCAGTCCTGCAGCTCCGAAGCGTCCCCAGCAGCGCGTACCGTTGGGGCCGGCCGCCCAACCATTTCCATCCTGAAGCATGTCTCCACCCTACGCCAGATACCCTTGTGTTTTCCGTCACAAGCTCGAGCGACTAAGATTTGCAGGGAACTAACGTTGCTCTGAGCGGAGAGATTGTCGCAGGCGACTTCGGTCACGTCGGAAGGACACGTGCACATGGGTGAAACCACTTCAAGTGCGCCTCATTCCCGCGCCCACGACAAAAACCGAAACCCATTCCACCGCAAGAATCGCGCTCCACGCCGAACTCGTTTCAGCGGTCGCACCACTCCCGGTGGCGAAAGCTTAGACACACACACTGCGGCTCAGGCGGCAAAGGAATCGAAAGATACTCCCGCCTCCGCCCCGGCTCCCGAGAGCGCGGCACCATCAACTGCTCTGGACACTACAGAGTCCTCGGCTAATGCCCCAGCAACGGCCGCAACCCCAACAGCCCTGGCAGACTCTCCGCGCGATACAGACTTGCGCGTGGATGCCCTGGAGATTGGCCCGCGCAACCGGAGATTGACACGTTTTCTCGGTGAGCGCCTCTACGACAAGCTCGGCCCGTCGGCCACGTATGTGCGCCGGTCAGCGTCATTTTTGATAACGTCGCCGGGCCGATTGACCATAGTCGCCCTCATCCTCATCGTCGCAATCCTGGCCGCCGGCCTATCCATGTGGCAAACAACCTCGCAACGCCAGCAGCAGCTCACCCGCATTTCGCAGCTGAGCGAGCCGATGGCCAATGCCTCGCAGAATCTCTATGCCTCGCTGACGATTGCCGATGCGTCCGCCAACACCGCTTTTTCCCGCGGCACACTCAACAGCAGCCAGGACTTGGTCAGCAACTTCGACGATGTCATCGCACAAGCATCCATGTCCGCTACCCGCGCAGCTACGGGCATTGAAAACGTCGATGATCCAGAGATGAAGGATGTCGCGACTGTACAGCGACTGTTGCCGGTCTACACCGGCATGGTCGAGACAGCTCGCGCGAATGCGCGCCAGGGCAACCCCGTCAGTGTCGCGTACCTCGCCTCTGCCTCAAACTTGATGCAGGTCCAGATTCTGCCAGCTGCAAAATCGCTCTACGAACGCACCAGTACCACGACTAATGAGGAGCAGCGCGAACTATCGAAGCCACCTCTTTTCCCGATGTCAGGCCTGGCAGCGGCAATTTTGATGCTGCTAATCACACAGTGGTGGCTGACTCGCCGCACCGGTCGACTATTCAACGTCGGCCTGTTTGGTGCAACCATGCTGATGGCCATCGCACTTGTCGGTGTGGGAATCGCCACCACTCAGCCGTGGCAGTCTAACTCCCTCTTCGGAGAGCAGCGCCCGGACGTTCATGCCCTAACCCAAGTACGCATTGATGCCCAGCAGCTACGCGCCAGCGAAACCCTCGGCTTAGTGCGCCGTCAGCCCGCGGATGCGGAGTCCTTCTCGCAGTCGGTGCGCACCCTGGTCGGCGAGCTGGAAAGAGTGGACGCCAACGCGCCGGACGACGATGTCAGAGCCGCCATCCACGGTATCTACAGCTGGGAGTCCGGCCACAACCTGATGATGGAGCACTTGAGTTCAGGCGACTACGCCGGTGCGGTTCGCATCGCGACCGATGTGGATAATGCCAGCTCGTCGGCGACTGCGTTCAACCAGGTCGATGAGTCGCTACAGAATTCCATCGCCGAGTCCCGCCTGACCGCCCGTGAGAACCTCGACCAATCCCGTCGCGCTATCGCGGCACTGTCCCTCGCCACGGTTACGCTGACCGTCATCGCGGCAGTTCTGGTTGTTTTCGGCTTCCGACACCGGCTTCTGGAGTACCTATGATTGTTTCGTTCTCCCCGTCGCTCCACAGTCTCGCCGGTTGGCGGCGCAGGGCCGTCCTTGGTGCACTCGCCATCGCCGGGCTCACCGTCAGTGCCTGCGCGACCGATTCGCTTGCCGACGATCCCTACTCGCGCACAATCCTGGAGGCCACCGGTGACTTCCCCCTGCCACCGGGCGCGTTCTACGACAAAGCCTCCTCGAGGAAGCCTGCGGCAGAAGCCAACACCCCAGATCTGTCCACACTCGCCCCCGATGACCAAACACCGGAAGAGCGAATCCCGGAGATTTACCAGCGCGGCCGCATCATCGTTGGTGTTGACCAATCATTGAACCTGCTCAGCTTCCGCGACTTCAGCACCGGAGAGCTCTCGGGGTTTGAAGTATCCCTGGCACAAGAGATTGCCCGGGACATCTTTGACAATCCCGATGCTGTCGAGTTTCGGTTCGTCGACAGCAACGAACGCACTGCCGCACTCGAAGACGGCACTGTCGATGTCGTTTTGCGCACTATGACGGTCACCGATGCCCGGCGCGAAAGGGTGCTGTTCTCCACACCGTATTTGACAGCACGAGCTGGAGTTCTAGTCTCTTCGCCGGGTGGCGATGCTTCCCCCGAGGACGTCGAGGACGGTCGCATCTGCGTTTCCCGGGGATCCACTACCGAGGAGTTGATTCGACGGCTCTCGCCGAACAATACGCTGCTGTTGGTCGGTAACTGGTCGGACTGCCTCATTTCACTTCAAAACAGCCAGGCAGAGATTGTCGTTGCCGATGACACCATCCTCGCTGGTATCAACGACCAAGATCCGGCTACCGCCATTGTCCAGCGGGGCTTGAACGAGGAAAGCTACGCGGCCGGTGTATCCAAGGGGAACCCAGGCCTGGTTCGCCAAATCAACGCGACCCTGGAGCGTATGGCCAGCGATGGCACCTGGCAGTCCCTCTACGACACTTGGTTCGGCCCCTTCCTGCCAAGCGGTACACAGCCATCGCCACAGTACAGCGACGACGAAGACATACTTGGAATCTCCCCCACACCGGAAGCTGCTCCAGAAGGCGAGGTGGATAACCGATGAGCGACGAAAACCAGTACTCCGAGCATGCCCAGCAAGCCCAGCATCCCCAGTACACGCCGGAGCCCCAGGAGGATGCTCACGCAGAGGCAGAGGCAGCTGCCACTCAGGCCGTCGCCTTCGACCCATTCGCCGATGAAGACGACGAACAAGAGCCCGGCACTGCCGCTGTCGCCTTCGACCCTTTTGCGGACGATGATGACGATGACGAAGAGTTCGATATCGCCGAATTGTTGGGGCGCGGGGGCTCGTCGTCAAGCGCGACGACCCAACCCGGCGCCCAGACGCCAGATCCGTCGATGGCCTCGCACCGGAAAGCGTTGGAGGACTTCCGCCGGAGGCGATCGAATGCACACCGCGGACGCACTGTCGCCGACGGCATGGTGCACCTGCCGTACATCACAACGCAGGATCCGCGCGATGCAGTAATGAGTGATGAGAAGATTCGAGCGACGAATAAGCCGGCGCCGAGCCTGAAAGCCGGCGATATCGTGGCGGATCAGTACGAGATCGTGGGCCCGATTGCCCACGGCGGGCTCGGCTGGATTTACCTGGCGATTGACCACAATGTCTCGGATCGTTGGGTCGTGCTCAAGGGCATGATGGCAGCGAAAAACGAGAAGGATTTCGCCGTAGTCCAGGCGGAACGCGAGTTCCTCGCGGAAATCTCGCATCCGGGAATTGTGAAGATTATCAACTTCATCGATGAGACGGACGCCAACAGCGCCACCGGCTTCATTGTGATGGAGTACGTCGGCGGCCCGTCGTTACGCAAGCAGCGACGGAGCTACCCAGACGGCGTCATGCCCTGTGACCTAGCGATTGGCTACATCCTGGAGCTGCTCCCCGCGCTGGATTACCTGCACTCGCGCGGCGTTGTCTACAACGATTTGAAGCCGGACAACGTGCTGCTCAGCGAAGACCACGTCACGCTTATCGACGTTGGCGCGGTCACCGGCATCGGCGCCTACGGCCATATCTACGGCACGCCCGGTTTCCAGGCGCCGGAGATTGCCACGACGGGACCGACGATTGCCAGCGATATCTACACAGTCGGCCGCACGCTGGCCTCCCTGATTCTGAAGTTGCCGGCGACCAACGGCGTCTACGACCCGGGGCTACCCTCACCTGTCGAAGAGCCTCTATTCCGCCGTTTTTACTCGCTCTACCGCTTCCTACTACGCGCTTGCCACGAGAACCCGGAGGCTCGCTTCGGTTCTGCCGAAGAGATGAGTGTGCAGCTCATCGGCGTATTGCGCGAGATTCTGGCGGTGCGCGACGGCGTGCAATTCCCGCAGGCGGTGTCGAATTTCTCGCCGCAGCGTTCCACGTACGGCACCAAGCACCTGGTGTTCCGCACCGATCAGCTTGTCGACGGCATCACCCGCGGCGTGGAAATCACTCCGCAAGAAGTGACCTTCGCGCTGCCTGTACCACTGATTAACCCGACAGATCCGGGTGCGCGCATCTTGAGTGCCTCGTCGTTTACAGAGCCCAACGAACTTATCGAAACACTGACCAATGCGCTGTCCGAACCCGAGTATGGCTCTTCCGTGGAAATTCCACTGGGCATCGTGCGTGCGAAACTGGACCTCGGATTAATTGATGAGGCCCGCGACAGCCTCCGCGATGTCTCTGAACGTTTGCAGCGCGATTGGCGTTACCACTGGTACGAGGGCGTGACTTATTTGCTTCTCGACCAATTCAACGATGCCCTCGCCTCGTTCCACCACGTGCTGACGATGCTGCCCGGCGAGCCCGCCCCGAAGTTGGCGCTGGCAGCGACTCTCGAGTTGATTCAACAGCGCTTGGGCATCGCCAACGCATCTCTCCTCGAGCCCGCTGTCGCCCGCGCCGCCGCGAACTTGAGCAGCGCGCTGGATAATGTCGCTGCCGATACGCCCGAGATCTTCTCCCCCGCCTGGGCCAGCGAGTCCCTGTCGCCTCAGACGATTCGTTTCAACACCCTGCGTCTCTACGCCGTCGTGTGGGCGGCCAACCCGACGACGGTATCCTCCGCCTTCGGGCTAGCTCGTCAGCTGGCCTCTGAGCGCCAACACGAAATGGCTATCTCCCAGCTTGACCGCGTACCCGGTAACTCCCGTCACCATCGCATGGCACGTTTGACGACGATTCTGATGCTCACCTCAGGGATGCCCTCCGAGTTAACTGAATCGAGAATTCGCCGTGCTGCGCGTCGTCTGGTGGAGCTGCCGACGAATGAACCGCGCATGCCACAGCTGCGCATCGCCGTGATGGCGTCCGCGCTGAACTGGTTGCGCAGCTCGAACCTCGACCATGCAGCTAGCTCCAATGGTCTTTTCGATGCGCCCTTTACCGTGGCCGGCCTGCGTGAAGGATTGGAAAAAGACTTACGGATGCTGGCACGCTCTTCGCAGTTTCCGCGACACCGCTACAACTTGGTGGATATCGCAAATCTCATTCGGCCACGGACTTGGCGTTAGCTCTCTAACAGCTCCTTACCGAACCTGGTCAAACATGCTGTTGTGGGCCTGAGCGCCACCCCAGAATTGGTGAATAAAGAGAGAATTGCCTTTCGTGGTTTAAGATATCCTCTATGTTTGCCTCTTCGAAATCCTCTCTCCGCAGCGCTAAGCGCGTAATTATCAGCGCTGCAGCCCTCACCACCGCCTTTGGTATTGGGGCCGGCACTGCCGTTGCCCTGCCGGTTTCTCCAGACCTGCAGTCGCTTAGCCAGAGTGTTCGGGACCTCAAGCTGCCGGAGATCTCGACTCTGAATTCGGGCGACCTTGCCCCTGAGCTCTCTGAGGTACTGGATTCCTCTTCGGTGAAGCTGCCGGATTCGGTCGTCGCTCTGATT
This sequence comes from Corynebacterium sp. LK33, assembly GCF_014334955.1. NCBI lineage: Bacteria > Bacillati > Actinomycetota > Actinomycetes > Mycobacteriales > Corynebacteriaceae > Corynebacterium > Corynebacterium sp. LK33. The sequence goes on from NZ_PDGU01000011.1 coordinate 175,289, forward strand.
AATGAAAACTTCAAGTTCGCTGAAAACAACAAGCAGGTGGCGGACAAGGTCAAAACTCAGCTGCTGAACGCCATCGACAGCCTGCCGTTGCCAGCTGCACAGAAGGCCGAAGCCACCCGCGTCGTCAACGAGATTTTCGGTTTGCTGGGGGGCCAGGACGAGCCGTCGCAGCCTGAGCCGGCGCCTGCCCCTGCTCCACAGCCAGAGCAGAAGCCACGCCCTGAACCACGCCCAGAGCCAAACAACCCGTGCCCGCCGAGCGCCCGCGCATGCGTTGACCTGGCTAACCAGAAGACCTGGCTGCAGGAAAATGGCAACATCACCTACGGTCCGGTGCCAATGTCCTCCGGTATGCCGGGTTACGAAACCACCCGCGGCCACCTGAGCGTTACCCGCAAGGTCCGCGATGAGTGGTCCCGTCCTTACAACGGTCCGATGCCGTTCTCGGTGTACTTCACCAACGACGGCGAAGCTTTCCACGAGGGCTCTGTTAATCAGATGTCCCACGGCTGCATCCACCTGAACCACGATGATGCTGTGAAGTACTTCGATACCCTGCAGGTCGGCGACGGCGTCTACATCTGGTAGTTAGCTGCGCTGATGCGTTGAAACGATGACCGGGTGACTGAGCCTGTTGAGGCATAGGCGCAGTCGCCCCGGCGGTGAAAAATGAGCTCGCCCCACTAGGTTCTTCCAGTTTGGAAGGCAGTGGGAGCGAGCTCATTTTTGTTGAGTTACAGCTGCCGATTCAACAGATGGGGCATCTAGCAGCCGTCGATTACGGAGGGTTACAGGAGCCCCTGCCTACTCGTCAGTGCCCCTGCCTCAAAACCTACTCCACGAAGCTCATTGCGTAGCGAGCAATGGCCAGTTCCTCATTGGTCGGTACCACGAAGACCTTGACCTTCGAGTCCTCCGCCGAAATCAGACGCGGGCCGTCATTCGGCTGGGAGTTGAGCTCGTCATCAATCTTGATACCGAAGTTCTCAAGCTCAGCCATCGAATCACGGCGAATACCGACATGGTTCTCACCGACACCTGCGGTGAAGGTGATGGCATCGAGGCGGCCGAGAATCAGCATGTAAGAACCAATGTAGCGGCGCAGCTGGTGGACATACATCTGGTATGCAGCCCAAGCATCCGGGTCGTGGTCATCCATGCGCTCCTGCAGAACCCGGAAGTCATTGACACCAGAGACACCCTTCAGACCGGACTGGCGGTTGCACAGATTGTCGATCTCGTCGATGCTCATGCCGTTGCGGTAGAGGTGGAAGATGACGCCCGGGTCAATGTCACCGGTACGAGTGCCCATCATCAGACCAGCCAGCGGGGTCAGCCCCATCGAGGTATCCACCGCCTGGCCACCTCGGATAGCCGCACACGACGCACCATTACCCAGGTGCAGCGTAATCTGGTTGATTTCCTCTGCCGGCTTATTCAGAAGGTCCGGCACCTGCTTGGAAACAAACTCATGCGAGGTGCCGTGGAAGCCGTAACGACGGATATCAAACTTCGATGCGACCTCTGCGTTGAGCGGGTACAGAGCAGCAGCTGGCGGCATGGTGTGGAAGAAACCAGTGTCGAAGACGGCGACGTGAGGCACGTCCGAAAGCAGCTTGCGAGACTCCTCGATGCCTACGATATTGGCCGGGTTGTGCAGCGGCGCCAGCGGAATAAGGTCGCGGATCATGCCGACGATTTCGTCGGTAATCAGCTCCGGTCCAGAGAACAGGCGACCACCGTGAACGACGCGGTGACCGACGGCCGCAATATCCACCGACTCCGGACCAACACCGTGCTCATCCATCAGCTCGAACGCGCGGTCAAGACCACTGGCGTGGTCAGCGATCGGCTCAGTGATTTCAATCTTCTGTCCGGAGAACTTCAGATTAATAATGCCGTCTTCTTCACCAATGCGCTCCACCAGACCTGAGACATACGGCGGCTGCGTTGAGTCCTTCTCCGGATCTACCAGCTGAAACTTGATAGAGGAGGAACCGGAGTTCAAAACAAGTACGTGACGGGACATAATAATTAGTTTCCTCCAGCCTGAATAGCGGTAATTGCAACCGTGTTGATGATGTCCGGCACCGTGGCGCCACGGGAAAGGTCGTTGACCGGCTTGTTCAAGCCCTGCAGAATCGGGCCGATTGCCAATGCACCACCACAGCGCTGGGCAATCTTGTAACCGATGTTACCGGCGTCCAGATCCGGGAACACGAAAACAGTTGCCTTACCCGCAACGGAGGAATCCGGCATCTTCTTCGCAGCCACAGACGGGTCAATAGCAGCATCGAACTGCAGCGGACCATCGACAGCGAGCTCCGGAGCCAGCTCCTTGGCCTTGGCCAGACCCGCCTTCACACGGTCCACATCCTCACCTGTGCCGGATGCTCCAGTGGAGTAGCTCAGCATGGCGACGCGGGCATCGATGCCGAAGGAAGCTGCAGTCTCGGCGGATACTACCGCGATTTCACCCAGCTGTTCCGGAGCAGGCTTCGGCAGCACCGCACAGTCCGCAAAACCCCACAGCGAGTTGTCCATAACCATGAGGAACAGTGACGACACCGTGGAAGCCGACGGCTTGGTCTTAATGATTTGCAAGGACGGACGAATGGTGTGCGCAGTTGTGTGGACTGCACCGGACACCATGCCGTCGACAAGCCCGTTGTGAATCATCATCGTCGCGAAGTAGGAGATGTCCTGCATCGTCTCACGGGCCTGCTCCAGCGTGACCCCCTTGGCCTTGCGCATCTCTGCGAACTGCTCCGCGAACTGCTCAACATATTCGGAGGTCTGCGGGTTCCAAAGATGAGCGGCGTCGATGTCAAAACCCAGTTCGGCGGCGCGCGCCTTCATCGCATCCGGGTCGCCGAGGATAGTGAGCTCACAGATGTCCTCGCGCAGGAGGTAATCAGCGGCCTCAAGAATGCGGTCATCGTCCCCCTCTGGCAGCACAATGTGACGCTTATCAGCCTTGGCGCGCTGCAATAGCCACCACTGGAAACGCTGTGGAGTCATCACTGCGGTGACCTCGCGGCTTACGACCTTGCGCAGCCCCTCAGCATCGTCAACGGCAACAACGGGAACGTCGAGCTCGAGAGTCTTAGCAGCCTTAGCTGCCTCCTCCCCTGTAAGGACAACTGCGAGTACCTCGCTGTGACGCTGAGCTGCACTGCTGAGAGCCAAACGAACGCGAGCCTTTGCGGCCTCTGTGTGGCAGCCCTCGCCACCAGCGACAACGATGACACCGGCGCCGGCGACGGTGGCAATGCGGAAGTCAAAATCGAGGTTGCCGGAGCCGGTCAGAACAGCCGCCCCCTCGTTGGCAGCGCGATCAGCTTCAACAGCACTGACGATGGTGTCAAGCGCGGATTCCGGATCCACAACAACCTGATCCACGGTGGCGCCGTGCGCCCCACCGACAGTGTGGAGGCAACGTGCCCCACCCAGTGCCTCAGACAATGCCGTAATGACATCTTGCAGATTGTCTGCGCGGTCCACTGAAGTAATCAGGACTGCGGAGTTGTTGGTGGACGCTTGGGCGTTCTTATCGCTCACCGACGTTCCTTTCTCGCACTGCGCTTAATCGTTGACTTATTTAAACGTTGACTTGGCTCGAGCCGTTGGACTGCCGGAGGCTCAAGATCATGCTGAGCTTCTAATCCTGCTGAATCTAATCCCGCTGAGTCCCAAATCATTATTTTCATCTTATTGTGAGTCACCTTACATCTCACGGCGGACTCAAACCTCTTTGGTTACCCCTGGTAGCCACACTTTTCCCCACAGATTCCAACAATTTTCCCGCATAATCGCGGCTTTTATGCGGTTTTTCTAGTGAACTAGCCCAAATTCCCACATTAGACGTGACTAAGGTCACATTTAGTTTTGTATGCCTTCAAAAGCATCTCACCGATGATGTGATGCTCGCCTCTCGATTTTTCGTAAGTTATCGCTACGATTGGGGGCGCTACCATTGGGAATGTCGAATAAACCGATAGCTCACCAATAACTCCTTTTCCCCACGAGGTCACCGCTGGCAGCTACTTACGCCGCGGCCTCGTGGCCGTCGTAAAGCATTAGAGAAAGAAGGACACACTTCATGAATCGCCCGCTCCGCGTTGCCGTAATTGGCTCTGGCCCGGCCGGTGTTTATGCTTCCGATGCACTGATGAAATCCAGTACTGACGTGGAAGTCGATCTGTTTGAAAAGATGCCGGCTCCATTCGGTCTAATCCGCTACGGCGTCGCCCCCGACCACCCACGCATCAAGGGCATCATCATGGCCTTGCACCGCGTGATGGAAAAGCCGGAGCTGCGCCTATTTTCCAACGTTGAGTTCGGCAAGGACATCACACTCGACGAATTAAAGGAGCATTACGACGCCGTCATCTTCGCCACCGGTGCCGTCGGCGACCGCGCACTGCCAACGCCGGGAGCGGACCTGCCGGAGCACTTCGGCGCAGGCGAGTTCGTGGGCTTCTACGACGGCAACCCACTGTTTGAGCGCACCTGGGACCTCTCGGCGGAGTCCGTGGCCGTCGTCGGAGTCGGCAACGTCGCGCTGGATGTCTCTCGAATCCTGGCGAAGACCGGCGAGGAACTGCACGTCACAGAGATTCCGGACAATGTCTACGAGGTTCTGAAGACAAATAAGGCCAAGGAAGTCCACGTCTTCGGCCGCCGCGGCCCGGCACAGGCAAAGTTCACTCCGCTGGAGCTCAAGGAACTCGACTACTCACCGAACGTCGAGGTCGTTGTCGATCCGCGCGATATTGATTACGACTCCGCATCCGAGATTATGCGTCGCAACTCCAAGATCACCGACCAGGTCTGCACCATCCTGGAGAACTACGCCATCCGTGAGCCGAAGAACGCACCGCACAAGCTCTACATTCACTTCTTCGAGTCGCCAGTGGAAATCCTCAGCGAGGAGGGTACCGACGGCCAGCAGCATGTGACAGGCTTGCGCACTCAGCGCATGGAATACGACGGTGCTGGCGGGCTGCGGCCGACCGGAGAGACCACCGACTGGAAGGTCGGCGCTGTCTACTCCGCCGTGGGCTACCGCTCTGATGCGCTGCCGGGTATCCCGTTCGACAACGTGAAGAATGTCATTTCCAACGTCGGTGGTCGAGTCATCGAATCCGACAACACCGAGGATGAAGCAGCCGAGGCCATCACTGGCCTCTACACCACCGGTTGGGTTCGCCGCGGACCGGTCGGCCTGATTGGTAATACCAAGGGCGATGCCAACGAGGCCGTGGCCAATCTCCTGGCCGATGCCGCTGAGGGCAAGAAATTCAACCCGTCGAAGCCGGAGTTGTCCGCTGTCAACGAGCTGCTGGAGTCCAAGGGTATCGACTACCTGGACTGGGAAGGTTGGCACAAGCTCGATGCTGCCGAACGCACCGCCGGCGAGGCCGAGGGCCGCGAACGCAAGAAGTACGTCGAGTGGGATGAGATGGTCACCCACTCCAAGGGCGAGTAACGGCGAGTAACTAGGACGGATAAAAAGCGTCGGCTACGCCACTACCTTCACGTCCGTGTACGCGGCGCGCGAGTCCCAGCGGCAGCACACAATCGGCGCCAACAGCTCGACCAATGGCTCACCAAAAGCCACCTGACCAGCACCGTCGGCAGCGCCCGCATCGATGACTCGATCCCACAGTAGGCCCGGCGCGGTAAACAGCGGCACCACTACGAGTCCGCGTCCGCGCTTGGCCGCGCGCTCCTGCGCCGCGGCCACAGCATCGGCTCCCTTGATTTTCTCAGGACCGACCACGAATGCCGCGCTCACATGTCCCGGCAGCATCCCGCCAAGATTTGCCGCAAACTGGTGCACCGCCGCATTGGCATCCTCATCAGAGGAGCCGACCCCCATCACCAGCGCATCGACCGGCCAGGAAAAAGATGCATTCTCCGCCGCTTCGATGATTCGCTTTACGACGGCGCGCTTCGTGCCGTCGCCAAGCCCGAGACCTTCAGCCACTGTGATGTCAACACCATGCCGATCGCAGAGTCGAACCTGCTCGGGAACGTCGACTCGCGAGTGGAACGCATCGGTGAACAGCAGCGGTACAGCCAGTGCCTGAGTCTCGCCGGCAGCGGCGAGCTCGGCACAGACGGTATCCAGTGAGGGCTCGTCGAGGTCCAGCCAGGCGAGGCGAATCTGAGAGGGCGCATCCAGGCGGGTGAGCGGCATCTTCTCGCGCACGAGCGCGACCACGTCTTCGAGCACCGGTTTGGTCTCTGAGTGCCGAGAACCGTGCGCAAGCAGAATCAGTGCGGTCATCGATGGTCTCCTCAGGCTCGCTAGCTGTGCGTTCTGGTTTCTCTACCTGGCGGCTCTACTGGGCAGCGCCACGCACGAGGCCTGCGGTGAGAGTGTCACCGGTGCCCGGCTCGATGAGCAGGAACGCACCGACACGACCACCGACGCGGTAGGCATCGACCGGCAGCGGCTGTGCGACCTCGACGGTAATCTCAGCAACGTCGTTGACTGCAAGCTGATCAGCCACACCGGTGGGCTCACCGGTTTCGATATCGATGAGCGCATCGACGGAAGCGATACGACCACGCACCAGCGCGGCACCGTAGCGCACCTCTACGACGCGACCGACTGCCAACGGCTTGTCTGCAAGGTGGACGGCCACGGCGGAGAAACGGCGCACGTCTTCCGGGCGCGTGCCACTGATGAGGTCGCCACGGGCGAGGTCGAACTCGGCATCCAGGCTGATGGCCACCGACTGGCCGGCCACGGCCTCAGTGACATCCTCAGCTGCCACGGTGATCTTCGTGACCGTAGCCTGACGGTTGGCGTCTACGGAGACAACATCGCCCACACGCACGCTACCTGCGGCGATACGGCCGGCGTAACCACGGTATTCAGTGGCGTGATCGCGAATGACATAGTCGATGGGCAGGCGCAGGTCAGCCTCGGCATCGGTTTCCAGGTCGGCACCGATGTTGAGGTTTTCCAGCAGCTCCAGCACGGTCGGACCCTCGTACCACGGGGTGTGCTCAGAAGAATCGACAATGTTGTCGCCGACCAGAGCCGACACTGGAACAACGAAGGTGTTCTGCAGACCCAGGCGCTCTGCGAGTGCTGCCACATCCGACTCAATGGCGCGGAAGGCCTCTTCGCTATAGTCCAGCAGATCAATCTTGTTGACGGCAAAGATTACGTGGCGAACACCCAGCAGACCGGCCACCGTTGCGTGACGCTTGGTCTGCGTCACGACGCCGTTGCGCGCGTCGATAAGCAAAACGACGGCCTCAGCGGTGGACATACCGGTAATCGTGTTTCGGGTGTACTGCTCGTGACCAGGGCAGTCGGCGAGGATGAACGAGCGGACGTCGGTGGCGAAGTAGCGGTAGGCGACGTCGATGGTGATGCCCTGCTCGCGCTCGGCCCGCAGACCGTCGACCAGCAGCGACAGGTCAGGGTTTTCCTGACCGCGCGCCTGTGAGGAGGCGACGACGGCCTCGTACTGGTCAGCGAGGATGTTCTTCGTGTCGTGCAGCAGGCGACCGACGAAGGTGGACTTACCGTCGTCCACGGAGCCAGCGGTGCACAGGCGAAGAGTGCGACGAGCGCGAGTGGCGCGGTCAGCGGTAATCAGGGTAGCTGGGGAATTTGGCTGGCTCATCAGAAGTAACCTTCCTTCTTGCGGTCTTCCATGGAGGATTCGGACAACTTGTCATCTGCGCGGGTAGCGCCGCGCTCGGTGAGCTTGGATGTGCGAAGTTCCTCCATGACCTCCGCAATAGTGGTGGCAGTCGATTCGACAGCGCCGGTGCAGCTCATGTCACCGACAGTGCGGTAGCGGACAGTGCGAACCTCGAGGGTCTCGCCGTCGCGGGGTCCACCCCACTCGCCCGGTGCCAGCCACATACCGCCGCGGTTGAACACCTCACGCTCGTGGGCAAAGTAGATGGGCGGCAGTTCGATGTCACGGGCTTCGATGTAGGCCCAGACGTCGGCCTCGGTCCAGTTCGAGATTGGGAAAACGCGGACGTTCTCTCCGGCGGCGTGGCGACCGTTGTAGAGGCCCCACAGCTCAGGGCGCTGACGGCGTGGATCCCAACCGCCGAAGGAGTCGCGAACGGAGAACACGCGCTCCTTTGCGCGGGCCTTCTCCTCATCGCGGCGGGCGCCACCGAGAACGGCATCGTAACCGCGGTTGGCAATGGTCTCCACCAGCGGTACGGTCTGCAAGGGGTTGCGGGTGCCGTCGGCACGCTCGGTGAGCATGCCGCTGTCGATCCAGTCTTGGACCTTGGCTACGTGCAGCTTGATGCCCGGCTGAGCGGCAATCTTGTCGCGGAATTCAATAACTTCGGGGAAGTTGTGGCCGGTGTCGACGTGGAGCAGCTCCAGCGGGATACCCGCCGGTGCGAAAGCGCGCTTGGCCAGCTCGAGCACGACGACGGAATCCTTTCCGCCGGAGAAAAGTAGTGCCGGACGGTCAAACTGACCGGCGGTCTGGCGAATAATGTCGATGGCCTCGGCTTCCAGCTCGGCAAGCCGCGGGTCGAGGCGGTTTTGTACGGAAACGGTGGTTGAGCTAGTCATGGGGGTTCTTTCTGTTGGGGCTGTGTTGGCTGTTGTAACTGCGCTGTTTTAGCTGATATCGGTTATCGGCGGGCGGCTAGTGGCTGGCGGCAAGTAGCTGTCTGCTAGCCGCTCGAACTAGAGGTGCAATCCGCACTCAGTCTTCTCGGAGCCCGCCCAGCGACCCGAGCGCGGATCCGCACCCTCTGCCACTCGCGCGGTGCATGTTGCGCAGCCAATCGACGGGAACCCCTGTTGCGTCAGCGGATGCACAATGAGGTCGTTGTCCTCGATGTACTGGGCAACATCCTCATCTGTCCAGGTGGCCAACGGGTTGAGCTTGATGCGACCAGTCTTGTCGATCTCCAGTACCGGCGTGAGTGCGCGGGTCGGCGCGTCGACGCGCTTCAGACCTGTGACCCAGCCCTCGTAGGGGCGCTTCACGGCAGACAGCGGCTCGACCTTCCGCAATGCGCAGCAACGCGTCGGGTCGGTCTTGTACAGATCAACGCCCTCTTCGGCGTCCTGCTCGGCGCGGGTGCGCTTCGGCTCAATCGACAGCAGTCGGTTGTCGTAACGCTGTGCGACCTGCTCTGCCACGTCGAGGGTCTCCGGGAAGTGGTAACCGGTATCCAGGAAAATCAGATCTGCCTCCGGCGCGTGCCGAGCAGCCAGTTCCGCCAACACTGTGTCCTGCATCGACAGGGTCACAGCCAGTGGCGTGTGCAGGTGCTCCGCACCCCATTCCAGTACTTCCCCAGCAGTAGCGGTCTCCAGCTTGGAGCCCCACTCCAGTGCGAGCTCAATCAGACGGCGAGCAGTTTCCGGGTTGTCCAGCGCGTCTTCACGCGCGAGCGCCTCCTGAGTCTTAATGACCTCAGCGGTTTTCAGTCCCGTGCTCATGACGCCACCTTTCTATCGATATGTCCGTGCAGTTTCACTGTGAATACCCGGCAGCATTCGCGGCATTGCCAGGCGTAATCGGTTTCCAGGTCGGGCCACAGATCATCACCGCCGCAGTAAGGGCAATGCATCACCGCACCCCGGTTCGGATTGGGGTGTGCGCTTCGGCCACCGATTCCCAGTCGCGCTGGCGTCTCGTCTTTTTCGCTTGACGACGGCCCCTGCGACCGAACCCCATTGGGAGATTCACTCACTTCAGGTCCTCCTCATCAGCGCGGACAATCCACTCGCGGAACTGTTCACCCTCGTGGCGCTGCTCCTTGAAGTGATTGACGACGCGCTCGATGTAGTCACCCAGTTCTGCCGAGGTGACCTTGTGTCCGCGAACCTTGCGGCCGAAGTTGGCATCGAGCCCCAGCGAACCACCGAGGTGAACCTGGAAACCCTCGACACGGTTGCCCTCGTCGTCGGTGACAATCTGCCCCTTGAGTCCGATGTCGGCAATCTGCGTGCGGGCGCAGGCATTCGGGCAGCCATTGAGCGCAATGGTGATTGGGACGTCGAGGTCACCGAGGCGTTCCTCCAAGTCGCCCACCAAATCAATTGCGCGCTGGCGCGTGGTGACAAGTGCGAGCTTGCAGAACTCTAGGCCGGTGCAGGCCAGGATGCCCCGTCGGAAAGCTGAGGGCTTGGCAGACAGGCCAATTTCGTCGAGTTCTGCGAGCAGGGAGTCGACCTGGTCGTCGGCGACGTCGAGGAGAATGAGCTCCTTCATCACGGTGGTGCGGACGCGGGAAACACCGTGGCGCTCGGCGATGTCGGCGAGTTTGACCAGATCAGAGCCCGGAACACGGCCAACAGCGGGCTTAACACCGACGTAGTTGAGACCGTCGGCCTGCTTGTGCACGCCGATGTGGTCACGGTCGCCTTCGAAAGGTTCGGGTGCGGGGCCGTCGATAAGCTTGCGGTTGAGGTAGTCGTCTTCGAGTACCTGGCGGAACTTCTCCGCGCCCCATTCGGCAACGAGGAACTTCAGACGCGCACGATTGCGCAGGCGACGGTAGCCGTAGTCCCGGAAGATGCGGCACACGCCCGCCCATACCTCGGGAACCTCGTCCTCTGGGATCCAGGCGCCGAGACGCTGGGCGAGCATCGGGTTGGTGGAGAGACCACCACCGACCCAAACGTCGAAACCGGGGCCGTGCTCTGGATGATTGACACCGACGAAGGCAACGTCCTGGACCTCGTGGGTGACATCGAGACGCGGGGAACCGGAAACTGCCGACTTAAACTTACGCGGTAGGTTGGAGAACTCGTCGCCGGAGAGGTACTCCTCCTTGATGCGGCGGATGGCGTTGGTGCCGTCGACAATTTCATCGGCCGCAACACCGGCAACCGGGCTGCCTAGAATAACGCGGGGAACGTCGCCGCAGCCAAAGTTGGTGTCGAGACCAACTCGCTCAAGGCGGTCCCAGATCTCCGGCATATCTTCGACGCGAATCCAGTGCAGCTGGACGTTCTGGCGGTCGGAGAAGTCCGCAGTGTCGCGGGCGAAATCGCGGGAAATCTCGCCGATGGTGCGAATACCCTCGGTGGTGGTCTGGCCACCGTCGAGGCGGACGCGGAGCATAAAGTACTTGTCCTGCAGCTCGGCGTTGGTCTTCACGCCGGTGTGCTCACCGCTAAGCCCCTGCTTGCGCTGGGTGTAGAGGCCAATCCACTTAAAGCGAGGCGCTAGGTCCTCCGCGGGGATGGAGTCAAACCCCTGCTTGGAGTAGATGTCGATAACACGCTGCTTAACGGCGATGCCAGCATCTTCTTTCTTAATGCGCTCGTCGTCGTTAAGTGGCTCGCGGCCGTCGATAAGCCACTGCCCCTGTGGCTTCGGTGCGCGCTTCTTACGTCGGGTAGCCGCTGCGGAAGCTGGACGCTCGGCGGTTTTCGTAGGAGAGCTCATGGGGAATCTACCGAATCACTTTCGTTTTGTTCTCGTTGACCGAATTAGTTTCTAATCTTTATAGACCGTTTGGTCTACGTTGCATTGCAGGCAACATTAGACCGACCAGTCTGGCTAGTGCAAGCCGGGACACGCTCGGATACCTAGCGGACCCCCGCTTCGCCCACGCGGACACCGTTTTTCGCACCCACTTTGACACCTTCAGAAGCATCCTCGGCCCCGACATCAACCGAAGCGGGTGATGGAGATCCAGAACTAGACACATCAGCCGAGGAAGACTGAGAAGTCGGCTCAAGCTGGATCCGCTGACGCAAACCCGGAAGAGTGTCGTGCGAACGCGCCCACAGCACCAGCGCGACGACAACAAAAGCCCACACGAGCAGCACCGTTGCCAGCACGCCACCAGAAACCAGCGACGAAAACAGAGTGCGAATATTCAGCCCCACCAACACGCCGCCGATCGCAATTCCAAGCAGCCGCGGATTAATGCGCCCCACCAGGTACGCAGCCAAGGGGGCCGCAATCACACCACCGCACAACAAACCAATTACCGGTGCAGCATGCTGGGTGAATTCCTCCCGCAGCTTGGGCAAAAAGCCCAGTACAGCCGCCGAGGCAACGAGAAATTCCGCCGCAGAGACAGTACCGATAATCTTGCGCGGCTGGTCAGCCTCAGCGCCGAGCAAAGTTGAGGTGGTAACAGGCCCCCAACCACCACCTCCAGTGGAATCAAGCAGGCCACCAAAGAGCCCCAGCGGAGCGAGCTTCTTCGCCCCCCAGGCCTTCTTCTTGCGCTTAACATTGGCCAAAAAGGCGAAGCGGATAATCACCCACAGACCGAGGAAAAGCAAGATTGTCGAGGTCACAGGCGTCGCGGCATCACCGTCGAGATTCGCCAAAAAGGTCGCACCAATAAAGGCACCGATAGCACCCGGCACACCAAGACTCAGCGCGCGTCGCCAGTCGACATTGCCGAATCGCCAGTGTGAAATACCGGAGGCCAGTGTCGTACCCACCTCTGCTACGTGAACCACCGCCGACGCAGTGGCAGCACTACTACCAGCAACAATAAACAGCGAAGTAGCGGTGACACCGAAAGCCATCCCCAGAGTGCCGTCGACTAATTGCGCGCCAAGGCCGATTAGCACGAAGACTATGAGTTTTTCCATGACAAGCCCTTCCCCACTTACCCAACCAGAGCCTGCCGTTGCCACGATGCCCGCACGACGAGCCCCCTTCAGAGCTCATTCAGCAGAAGCGATGCGCAGCAAAACCCTCTCAAGCCAAAGCAGTGATTCTTGCGGTGTTTTGTGTTTGCTTTTTGTAGACCAGTTTGTCTATATTCTGTTTCAGCAAGCATAGACCGATTGGTCTACGATAAGCAATCGCGACAAAGAAAACGTAGAAAAAGGATTCCACCCAATGACCAACGACCAGACTGCAGCCCAGAACACGGCCGCTTCCTCACTGCCCGATCTCGCCAACTCCACCACGCCACTGCGTGTAGCCGTGGTTGGCTCGGGCCCGGCCGGTATCTACGCCTCCGACGCGCTGATGAAGTCCGGCCGCGATGTCGCCATCGACCTCTACGAGCGCCTTCCAGTGCCGTTCGGCCTCATCCGCTACGGTGTTGCGCCAGACCACCCGCGAATCAAGGGCATCATTAAGTCCCTACACCGAGTGCTGGACAAGCCGCAGGTTCGACTGCTGGGCAACGTGGACGTCGGCAAGCAGGTCAGCGTTGATGAACTGCGCCAGTTCTACGACGCCATCATCTTCGCCACTGGCGCGACCGGCGACCGCGATCTGAACATCCCGGGCTCGGACCTGCCGGAGCACTACGGCGCCGGTGAGTTCGTAGGTTTCTACGACTCCCATCCGGAGTTCGCCCGCGATTGGGAGCTCTCCGCTGAGTCGGTCGCTGTGATCGGCGTCGGTAACGTGGGCCTCGACGTCGCCCGCATTCTCGCCAAGACTGCCGATGAGCTGCACGTCACCGAAATCGCCGACAACGTCTACGACGGCCTGGCTAAAAACGCCGCCCGCGAAGTCCATGTCTTTGGCCGTCGCGGTCCGGCTCAGGCAAAGTTCACTCCACTGGAGCTGAAGGAACTGGACCACTCTGACACCATTGAGGTTGTCGTGAATCCGGAGGACATCCAGTACGATGCCGCCTCCGAAACGTCCCGTCGCGAGTCCAAGATCACCGATCAGGTCTGTACGATTCTGGAAAACTACGCCATCCGCGAGCCAAAGGGCGCCCCGCACAAGCTCTTCATCCACTTCTTCGAGTCCCCGGTCGAAATCATCGGCGAGACCGGTGAAGATGGAGTACAGCACGTCAGCGCTATCCGCACCGAACGCACCGAACTCGACGGCGAGGGTGGCGTCCGCGGCACCGGCAAGTTCACCGAATGGCCGGTCGGTGCGGTCTACCGCGCAGTCGGCTACCGCTCCGACGCAGTCACCGGCGTACCGTTCGACACCGGCACGCACACCATCCCAGATGCCGGCGGCCGCGTGCTTGACGACATCGACGGCAACCACATCCAGGGCCTGTACACCACCGGCTGGATTCGCCGTGGCCCGGTCGGCCTAATCGGTAACACCAAGGGCGATGCCAACGAAGCTGTCGGCAACCTCATCGCCGACTGGGAGGCAGGTCGCCTGGCCGCACCTGCAAAGCCCACGCATAACGACGTCGACGAGTTCCTGGCCGACAAGGGCCTCCAGGTCACCACCTGGGAGGGCTGGCACGCACTCGACGCCGCCGAGCGTGCCGCGGGCGAAGCCGAAGGCCGCGAGCGCAAGAAGCTGGTCGAGTGGGCTGACATGGTTGCGGCCTCCACGGTCGTCGCAAAGCAGCCAGATGCCGATGACGTGGCCGAAGCTGTGCACGAAGCTGTTGTGGAGACCGTCGCGAGCTAGCGCATCGGGTCTAACCGGACAGTTGATTGTGCACGTCAGTCGGTCTTCGGATTAGAGTTAATACATGGCTTATCATGCAGACTCATCCAACCTGGACGTCAAGGAAGTTCTGACCTGGGAAGGCTTCGGCGTCGCCTCCCGTGAACTCGCACAGCAGATTGTCGACTCGGACTTCGACCCGGAGATTATTATCGCCGTGGCCCGCGGTGGCCTGCTGCCAGCAGGCGCACTCAGCTACACCATGGGCGTCAAGCTCTCTGACGCCATCAACGTCGAGTTCTACACCGACGTGGCGGAGACCCTGCCGGATCCGGTTCTGCTGGAGCCGCTGCTGGACATCGAATCGATTTCCAACCGCCGCCTGCTGGTCGTCGACGATGTGGCTGACTCCGGTCGCACGCTGCATCTGGTGCTCGACCTGCTCAAGAAGCACGGCGCTGAAGTCCGTTCCGCTGTGCTCTACGGCAAGTCCCGCTCGGAGATTGCACCGGACTACGTCTGGAAGCACACCGATGACTGGATCGTCTTCCCCTGGTCGGCCGAGCCACCGGTACAGAAGTCCAAATAGCTCACGCGCTGCCGGAGGCGCACAAAAAAGTGCGCTGCAGCGTTCCTTTCCCAAGCAACACCAGCAGCGCACACTAGGTCGTCGAACTACCCCAGTTCGACGACCTTAATCTTTGATGCCGCCTCCGATGCACGCTCACGAGCAGCGTCGACAGAATCTGCGGTCGAAACAGCAACACCCATGCGGCGACGCGGACCGGCAAACGGCTTACCAAAGATACGAATGTCTGTCTCCGGAATAGCCATGGCCTCAGCTAGGCCGGTGTAGCCCGGCTGCTCGATGTCAGCACCGCCGTAGACTACAGCGGAAGCTCCCGGGGACACCAGCGTGACGTCGATAGGCAGCCCCAGCACTGCGCGCGCGTGCAGCTCGAACTCGGAGAAACGCTGGGTACCCATGGTGACCATGCCGGTGTCATGCGGGCGCGGGCTGACCTCGGAGAACCACACTTCATCGCCGCGGACAAACAGCTCGACGCCGAAGATACCGCGACCGCCCAGCGCGTTGGTGATGCGCGCGGCGACAGAGCGAGCATTGTCCAGGGCGTTTTCGCTCATGGCTGCCGGCTGCCAGGACTCAACGTAGTCACCATCCTGCTGACGGTGGCCGATGGGCTCACAGAACCACGTTGCCCCCTCGCCAGTCTCCGGATCAACGGAGCGCACGGTCAGCAGCGTGATCTCATAGTCGAAATCAACGAAGCCCTCCACGATGACGCGACCGGATTCAACGCGACCGCCACTCATGGCGTAATCCCACGCGGCCTGGACATCCTCCGGCGAACGCAGCGTGGACTGTCCCTTGCCCGAGGAACTCATGACCGGCTTGACCACGCATGGGAAGCCAATCTCATCAACAGCTGCGGTGAACTCATCAAAGCTGGAGGCGAAGTGATAGCGGGAAGTCGGCAGCCCGACCTCTTCCGCAGCCAGGCGGCGAATACCCTCTCGGTTCATGGTCAGCTGAGTCGCCCGTGCGGTCGGAATAACGGTGACGTCCAGCGTCTCATCTTCCTCGACCTCTGCCAGCACCTCGGTTGCCAGAGCCTCAATCTCGGGGACGATGAAGTGGGGCTTGACCTGGAGAATCAGGTCCCGCAGTGCGCTGGGGTCCGACATATTCAACACGTAGGCGTGGTGAGCTACCTGGTGTGCCGGTGCATGCTCGTAGCGATCGGCAGCGTGCACCTCAACGCCAAGACGCTGGAAAGCAATGGTCACCTCCTTGCCGAGCTCGCCAGAGCCGAGCAGCAGCACTCGCGTTGCTCCCGGCTGGTACGGGGTTCCGGTGACTTCGGGGGTGAACATCGAGATAAACTCGCTTTCGTCTACGGCACATACGCTGCGCAACCAGCAGCTGTTAAATTGATTGCCTCCAGCATACGACAGCGAGCTGATTCACCGCGGCGGGCACGGGCGGGAACCTAGCGCGGGAACACCCGCTGGAACTCAGCCAGCGCCACCTCACGGTCAGCGGCCAGGACAACATTCGCCACCGCTCCGGCTGAATCCTCCACCACCTGGCCGCGGCGTGCTGGCTCATCTGCAAAGGTTCGCTTATCGACGCCCACGAGGCGCATCTTCTCCACTTCCCCGGTCACCGCACCGACGGCCACCATCGCAGCGAAGAGGTCATGAACCTGCGCCTTATAACCGACTCCAACTCCCTGGTGGAACTCAAAGTAGAACTTCAGCGAGCGGCGCAGAACACGCAGCAGCTCCGAGTTCATACCGGCATCTCGCCAGGATTCAATCTCAGTATCACTAATGGTGATGGTCTCGGTGACATTGAGCGGAACCAGCGTCGGCACCGGCGCGCCTGCGGCGGTGGCGATGCTGCGCACGGCATCCTCCGGGCGCTCGACGGCCACAGCACCTGCGGTGCCGAACACCTCGGTGACCGCAGTGGGGTCGACCCAGAAGTTCCATTCCGCAAACTCGGTAACGTTACCGTGGTACTCCACAGCACCGCCCATAATGGTCACGCCGTCGAGCTCCCGCATGAGTTCCGGGTACTTCTTCAAAGCGGCCACGTAGGTGGTCATAGGGCCAGTGACCAGCAGGTGCACCTTCTCCCCCGTCGACCGTGCCTGCTCGATGACTCGTCGCCACAGCGCCAGCGGATCCGCCGCTCCTGAGCGCCCCGGTTCGTAGATGACGGCCGGTGGTGCCAGGTTGTAGCCCAGCCCGTACGGGCCATGAGTCTCAGGCGTGGTGGTCAGTTCACGGTCAGCGGGCCCCTCGAAACCGCTGACAACCGGAACCTCCGGACAACCGCAGAGATTCAACATGTACTTGGTGTTGCGAGCGGACCATGCCGCAGTGGTGTTACCACCTGCGCAGGTCACACCCACCAGCTCGATCTCGCCTGCGGTATGCAACCCCGCGAGGTAGACGAGAGCAAGACTGTCATCGATACCCGTGTCAACGTCGGCAAGCACTTTCAAACGCGTCATAAGGTCAAGTGTGACACGAAACATGCTCGGCCCGCAGAGCTAAACATGGGCAAAACAGGGATACAGACGAGTTTCCGCTGGTGCTGGCCGGGTTTACTAGTTCGTCGACATCGCTGCATCACCCACCGGAGCGGACTCCGGCAGCGGCATTTTCAGCTCGGCCAAGACCTCGCGCAGTCGCGTCGGGTAGTCGGTGATGATGCCGTCGACACCAGCGGCAATTTGCTCGCGCATGGTCTCCTTTTCATTTACGGTCCACGGCACCACCTTCATGCCGGCCTCATGCGCACGGGAGATTAGCTCCGGCGTGGCGACCGGGTGGTAGTCAGCATCTGACGGTGTCTTGCCGTAAGGAATGCTGTGCGTCGGCGAGAGCACCTGCACGCCGAGCTGCTTGGCGGCCTCGATGATGTCGCCATTGACCTCGTCGTAATTGACATCGCCAATCCAAGGAGAATCCTTCTTCCAGGTGGTCTCGTCCCACAGCATGACCAGCGGAATCTCCGGGTTCCGTTCCGCGACCAGCGGCAGCGAGCGCCAATCGAAGGACTGAATCATCACACGATTAGCCACACCCGCGCGGTCAATCTCGTCGAGAATCACATCGACGAACTCCTGCGGTTCTGCCGAGTCAGCGCGCTTTTCGCCCTCAATCTTGGTCTCAATGTTGAAGTGGATGTCCTGGTTGTCCTTAGTCAGCTCGAACAGCTCCGGCAGGGTCATCATCCTATTGCCCTTGATTGGCTCCGCATCCGGAAAGTCCTCGAGCTTCTTGTCACAGACCAGGGTTTGTACCTGCTCATAGGTGAGATCATGTACGAGCTTGCCGACGTACGGGTACTGCGGATCCCCCTCCGTCACTGGCTCGGTGTCCGAGCACTTATCGTCTTGGATCTCCGGATCGTGCCAGACCATAGGCACGCCATCCTTCGTCAGGACGATGTCCAGCTCCAACGTCGTAACGCCCAGCTCCAACGAGTTGATCATCGCCTGCTTGGACTCCTCCGTCCACTCACCGCGACCACCACGGTGCGACTGCAGATCAAAACCCTCCGGCAGCTTAGCCATCGCAGCCGGCCGCACATTCGCGGCCGCATTCAGCTCAGCGACCTGCTGCTTTTCAAAGGTCTTCTCTTCGCTCGACGTAGTGCTGACCGCGCTTGCACTGCTTGACGACGACGCCGCGTCGTTGTCTGCATCATTGCTGCAGGCTGCAATAGGAGAAATAGCAAACGCGCCCATAGCGATGGCCGCGATTGCGCGGCGCGTGCCGTGGACG
The DNA here is from genome assembly GCF_014334955.1 of Corynebacterium sp. LK33. Lineage (NCBI taxonomy): Bacteria > Bacillati > Actinomycetota > Actinomycetes > Mycobacteriales > Corynebacteriaceae > Corynebacterium > Corynebacterium sp. LK33. Next base: position 193,936 of record NZ_PDGU01000011.1, read on the forward strand.
CGTGAATTCTGAGGCTGCTCGCTCTGCTTGGTCCGTTCGTCAAACATGGAGTCAGATGAGTTGCGAGAAGACATGGCCGGTGATTTTTCCTCTTTGGGCGTAGTATTAGCGACTTCATAGCGACGGCATAGTACCGACAACACAGTGTCGACAAACTACCGTCGGAGGTTTACGGAACACAGAAATCTGGGTGAAAACTGTGTGGTGCGCCACTACTTTAAAACGGCCTGACAGCACTCGCATCTGGAGAGAGTGCGGGGTGAGCGTTTAATTCCCCTCTGCCTTTGGAATCTCGCCTTCTTGAGCAACCTCTGCCCCATCCCAGGAGTACGTAACGGGAGCGTTGTACTGGTCTTTAAAGGCGAAGGCACCGCCGTCTTCGATCATTTTATTGACATCGAAGAAATTGACGGTCACAGTTTTGCCATCACCCTCGACCGAGTTGATTGTCTGCGGACCACCGGCGGTCCCCACGTACTCGCCCTTATGAAACAGCAGCACTGCACCAGCGGTAGTTGAATGCGTAATTTCATTCTGTACTGCTGAGGCAAAGGTCAACTCGCTGGTGGTATCCCAGTTCGTATCGTCCGTGACTGTCCAACCGCTGCCATTGCCACCTTCCATTGAGTTCAGGTCGGCAACCGCTTCTTCGAAAGCCTCTTCCTGAGTTGGCGCAGAAGAACCCCCATCGGAGTCGTTGTCATCGACATCCGGATTGGGGGTATCTGCACTTTCACTGTCATCCTCGACAGTGGTGGTCGTAGTGATGGTCGTCGTTTCTTGATCTACCTGAGAAGCAGAGGTCGGTGCTGCGGTCTCATCAGTGGAGCAACCGGACAAAGCCACTACACCTGCGACCGCCGCGCTAACCAGCATCGACCCGCGACGAACTGAATGACCACTCATGGCTGGAACCTCTTCTGTTCTCTCAAGTTTTCTCAAGCACTGCGCTACGACGGAGCATTACTTTCTCATGTCCGACTCTGAATTGAGTTTACTTGGGAAAACTCAAGAGACCCCGGGAGTGTCCAAGAATTTTCGAAAGCTCTCGAAAATTCTCGGGAGTCCTTAGGAAGCGGGTGTCGCGCCGCCGGGAATCTTGCCCTCGTGGACGACGTGATCTCCGTTCCAGAAGAAGTGAACATTAGAGGTGAACTTGGCCGCATCAGCGTTCGGCGCACCTGCGGCCTCCTGGGCCTCCCAGTCGTGGTAGATGACCGAGATGTTCTTACCATCAGGGGTCGGCGTCACCTTGTTGATGTGCTGAGGCCGGTCAGAGTCCGTACCAATGAACTCACCCTTGTGGAACATCAACAGCACAGTGGAGGACTGAGCGTTGCCCTGCTTGGCCTGATCTGCGAGAGCAAAGCTCAAATCGCTACACGGGCTGAAGTTGGAGGTGCCAGTGTACTTCCACCCATCATGGTTGTTCGGGCGCTCCCTGTTGACCTTATCCAGGGCCTCCTGGATTTCAGGTGCTGCCGGGTTCGGGGTACAGCTATCCGCCTGCGCGGGAGCTGGAGCCGGTGCCGGCGCTGGGGCCGGTTCCGCCTGAGCCGCAGGAGCTGCAACGGCTCCACCTATTGCGGAGAAAACCATCGCGCCGGAAAGTACGGCGGAACTTGCCAGTCGTTGTACTCGGTGTCCTGTGTTTTGCATGAAAACCACACGCCTTCTGTCGTTTGGACTTCTGTCGTTGGACTACGCGGTGAGGCCTACGATACAAAAATGACTCTGGGATGCCAGTGCCAACTGACAATTCCCAGAGCCTTCTCGTGGTTAGCAAATGTTCTTTTTTACAGCAGCCAGCAGTTTCGACACCGAAGATATTTTATTTAACAGTTCGATAAAGCCGGGTCGAAAGCCGGACTATTTTCCGGCTAGTTCGCCACTGCCCCAGGCTAAGGAGCCAGCGCTAGTTGTCCAGCACGTCGTGGACAACGATGGTCTGGTCACGACCCGGGCCAACACCGATGTAGGAAATGCGAGCGCCAGAGAGCTCCTCCAGGCGGTTCAGGTAATCCTTGGCCTTGTCCGGCAGCTCATCGAAGGTGCGGCAGCCAGTGATGTCTTCGTCCCACGCAGGCATGGTCTCGTAAATCGGGACAGCGTGGTGGAACTCCGACTGGGTGAGTGGCATTTCGTCGTGACGCACGCCATCAACGTCGTAAGCGACACAAATCGGAATCTCGCCGATACCGGTCAGGACGTCCAGCTTGGTGATGAACAGATCCGTGAAACCGTTGACGCGCGCGGCGTAGCGAGCCAGCACCGAGTCGTACCAACCACAGCGGCGCTTACGGCCGGTGTTGACTCCGACCTCACCGCCGGTGGTCTGCAGGTACTCGCCCCACTTGTCGAACAGCTCCGTCGGGAACGGGCCAGCACCGACGCGGGTGGTGTAGGCCTTCATGATGCCCAGCACCGAAGTGATCTTCGTCGGGCCGATGCCGGTGCCCACGCAGGCACCACCAGCGGTTGGGTTCGAGGAGGTCACGAACGGGTAGGTGCCGTGGTCGACATCGAGCATGGTGGCCTGGCCGCCCTCCATGAGGACGTGCTTGCCGGCGTCCAAAGCCTGATTGAGCTCAAACTCCGAGTCGATAATCATCGGGCGCAGACGATCGGCGAAGCCCATGAAGTAATCAAAGACCTCATCCGGATCGATGGCGCGGCGGTTGTACAGCTTGACCAGAATCTGGTTCTTCTGAGCCAGCGAAGACTCAATCTTCTGGCGCAGAATCGACTCGTCCAGAATGTCCTGGACACGCAAGCCCGTACGGCCGACCTTGTCGGCGTACGTCGGGCCGATACCGCGGCCAGTAGTGCCGATAGCGCGCTTACCCAGGAAGCGCTCGGTCACGCGGTCCAGCGTCTGGTGGTACGGAGCAACCATGTGGGCATTGCCGGAAACGCGCAGGCGGGAGGCCTTTGCACCGCGAGCTTCGAGGCCATCAATCTCGTCGAAAAGCGCCTCGAGGTTGACCACACAGCCGTTACCGATAATCGGCACAGCGTTTTCCGACAGCACACCCGCCGGAAGCAGCTTCAGCTCGTACTTCTCACCGCCGACGACAACGGTGTGGCCGGCGTTATTGCCACCGTTGGGCTTGACGACGTAGTCGACGCGGCCACCGAGAATATCGGTTGCTTTGCCCTTGCCCTCGTCGCCCCACTGGGCACCGACGATAATGATTGCGGCCATAGTCCTACTTCAACTCCTGGGATTGCAGACGACGCATTAGAGTGTAGTCCTATGCGTATTGTTGTGCTGCAGTGTGGCCCCGATGTACCCGCGTTTCCCCAATTGCTCCGCCAATCATGGTCTACATCAGCACCGTCCACACCATCAGCACCAGCTACTCCGGCACCACCCGCCTATGCGCTTCACGACGTCGCGATGATCCCCACCCGCAAGGAGCTGGCTTTCATCGACGACCTGGCCAAGGACGTACTGCCTGTCGATACAGCTCCGACGCCGGAGGAAATCTCCAAGCAGAAAAAAGTCGACCACTTAGGCGCTCCGCAACCCGCTCCGCAAAAGCCGAGCGAGCCGTTACGAATTGTGGTCGTTGGCACCGACGCGGCACTGGCTACCGTGGCAACCTACCTGATGCGCAAGAACCTCCTGTGGATTGAAGTGGCACATGTCCCCACCGCGCCCTCGACCGCGGCCAAAAACTGGGGCATCGATGGAGGGGAAGGGCTCGATGCGGCGGCCGCGCTCACGCGCCCGACGACGCCAGTGCCGCTGATTCGCGATGACACCGGGCACGCAATTGTTGGTTACGCCCTACTGACAGAGCCGGGAATTACCGGAGTGTCCTCGGCAAACGGGTTTACTGGCGAGGTCTATGTCGACGAGCATCAGATGTTCTCCGGCACATCCACCGGCCTGCAGATTCGCCCTACCCCCGACGCCCCGGGCATCGTTGCGGCCGAAGTTCCGGCTCCGGAAGCGGAAATCGGTAACGAGGGTGAGGGCGACAAAGGCCTGCTGAGCCGACTCGGATTGGGGCGCGGTGGCCGTCGTAAAGCGAAAGAAGCCCCGGCCCGCGAGCTACACCGTCCGATGACGGGTCGGGCAGTTCAAGTTGGTGGCCTGGGCTTCCGATATGTGCGCGATGGCGTGGAGTCACGAAAGCCGAGAGAGAAGACAACTCTGTACCGACACCTTCGCGACTTGCAGATTGTGCACTAACTGCGGCGGGCAATAGCCACGGTCTGCCTGTGCGAAAGTGGCGTGCATGAAAGTGACCTGCGCGAAAGTTCGAGTACAGATAACATTTGGGTGTTAAAGCCACTGCCCGCCACTGCCTCGATAGGACAGCATCATGACTGACAACACCCCACGGCTACGCGCTGGCGACCAAGCCCGCCACACTGCGCTGGAACGCTTGGAATGGGCATTCCGCGATGGCCAGATTGACTTTGCGGAACTGCAGGAGCGCACCGAGAAAGCCCAAAAGGCGACGTACATCGATGAGTTGCCCGCATTGACACAAGACTTGTCGCTGCCCGCGAACCTGGCCGAGCCGACTCCACATGCGCACCCAAACCCTAACCTGCGCCCGAACCTACACAGCGTCCCGGACGAGCACCATTCAGTGGCACCAAATGCAGCCAGCAATCATCAGCCAGCTCGGATTGATAGCTCCGCTGCGGCAACTGGTTCGAAGCTCTCCATCGGCATCTTTGGCGGCACCGACAAGAGAGGCCCTTGGACGTGCGCTCCCACGCACACCACGGTAGCGGCCTTCGGCGGGACTGGCTTGGATTTCCGCGAGGCCATCCTGACCGCGGAAACCACTGTCGTCAACATTGGCTGCGCCTTCGGTGGAGTCGACGTCATTGTCCCCGACCACTACCAAGTTGATGTCGACGTGCTGCCCATCTTCGGCGGCACGGATGTTACTGGAAAGCCGGGACGTCACCTTCCAGCTCCTGGCGCCGGACAGGCTCCGAAGATTATTGTGCGCGGCTTCGTCGCTTTCGGCGGCGTCGAGGTCAAGCGCGTACCGCACTAGAGCATGCTGCAATAGCACGTGGGCAGTAGCATGTGCGCCGGAGCACGTGGGCAGTAACCGACGGGCGCCTAGCGAGCCGCTACTCACCCACTCCTCACCGGCTACTCGTCCCATACCTCCGGCGGCATTGCTGGGAACGGGGTCGTCGGCGGCAGCGTTGCCACAGCTGAACGCCTGGACAGGCCACACACCTGCAACAGGTCCACCACCAATGAGCGGGACTGCGCAAACACAACCTGTTCCGACAGCGTTGCGTCCTCGATCACGCGTGGGTGCATTTTCGCCGCTAAACGACGCAAGTACCGAACCACGTCTTCAAGCTTGACCTCTCCGGATCCCTCGGAAAGCTGAGCGATAGCGATGTCGCCGGACTCGAAAGGCAACTCGCCCCACTCTGGGATTCGGCGCACGGCGGCTTCGTCGTCAAGCACATGACTGACCAGACGCGTACCTTCAGACACGCCGAGAACAAGTGCGCACAGTTCGGACGAGAAGTCGATGTGGTCCTCACGTGCTGTGATAGCGCGACGCGCGAGCACACGGATGTTGCGCATGGCGTTGTCGACGGGATGAACCATACGTGACAGCGAGTGGATTCGATCCCGGGAGCGCCAGAGCAACGGCGAGATACGGACCTGCTCGCCCGCGTCGGCGACAGTGCGGTCCATCAGCGAGACTTGCGCCTGCATGGAGCGCACCACGCTCAGTGCGGTGCGGATGCGATCGGTGTCGCCCTCTTTCATGCCGATGCCGATGTCATAAAGTACATCTGCACCCATGTCGAGGACCTTGGCCACCTTGCGGCGAGCACCCGCCAGCGGGCTTCGCGGCAATATCATGAGCACAATAATGCCCACCACACCACCGACGAGAGCATCGATCATTCGGTAATAAGAACCAGCGGTGCCCGGCGGAATAATGGTGGCGATGAGCACGGCTGAAGATGCCGCTTGGTTGACCACAAGCGGTCCTCGACCGACAAACACACCGATGACCATGGCGACAAACACACCGACGGTCAGCTGCCAGATACCCGAGCCGAGGATGGAGATAATCACATCACCAATGCCGACTCCCAACGAGGCACCGAGCACCAACTCCACAGAGTGCTTTAAGCGAGGACCTGCGGTCATCACGTTGAGGCTGATGAAAGCGGCCATCGGCGCGAAGAACGGGTTGGGGTGCCCCAGTACCTCAAGTGCGAACCAGTAGGCCAACCCAGCGGCTAACGTGGCTTGGACAATGAGCATCCAACGGGAGCGCACACGGTCAATCGCATGGAGGAAACGCGTGCGGGGCCTCACTTTCTGACGCAGCTTGTTTGCTGCGCGGGAGGCCGGATGTAGGTACGTATTGCGAAAATCTTGGAAATCCGGGCGCGGATTATCCTCGACGAATTGCGTTTCCTTAGCTTCGACGAGGTCGTCGACATGCGCGGGAGCAAGGTCCTCTAGATTCCTGGCAGCTGCGGCATCCTTATCTTCCCCACCAGCTATGCCAGCCATGCCGAAGTCACCATCCTCATGTAAAAAACTGTGCGCTTTTTATGTACCCGTTGTGCTGTTGTGCACTCTTATGTGCCCGCTGAATCTCTGTGCGCGATTAAAGACCCAGTTCTGGCAACGCGGATTCATCACTGTCACGCAGCAACGCCATCATGCGATCGAATTCATCATCCTCGCCGATAGCCTTAGCAGCCTTAGCCAACGCTGCGAAGGCGCGGAGCACACCACGATTCGGCTCGTGCTCCCACGGAATGGCTCCGAACCCCTTCCAGCCGTTTCCACGCAGCAGGTCCAGACCGCGGTGGTAACCAGTGCGAGCGAAGGCATAGGCCTGAATCTCCTGGCCCTCGGACAAGGCGCTTTCAGCCAAATCCGCCCAAGCCTGGGAATCGCGCGGGCATGCGCGAACCACGGCCTCCGGGCTTGCGCCACCGTTGCGGGCAGCAACGGCCTCGTCAAGAACGGGGAGCTTCACGGGAGCAGGAGCCATCATGTCATTGAGTTTCATGCGTCCTATTGTGCCAGGCATCACGTGGCGATGGCAGGGGCTCAGTAGGTGACTCCCTGTTGGCAACGGCGGGCACAGCGCGGTGGTACAACGTCGGCAAGCGCCAGATGACGACCAACTAGCGTTCCCCGACTACTCCGGGCAGCTCGGCTTCGTCGAACCCAACGACTCACCATTTTCCAGCTTGGTCGCAACAAAATCGGCCACTCGGGCGCACGCTTCCATCAGCATCCAACCCGACAGTTGGACAGAGAGGTCACGCTCCTTAATCGCCGAACCGCGAACCGCGCCACCGACTGATTGCGCAACCGAACCGCCCTGTGGGAACTGAGCATTATCGTTCCAATCTGCGGGGAAAAGCGGCAGGCCATCAACCTCGAGGCGGTGGTACCAGCACTTCTCCCCCGAAGCCAGAACCAGTCGGCGAGCAATGCGAGCTGCCGCGCGATTCATGCGATTGTCTCCAGGCAAACGCACCGCCGCATCGGCGAGGTATCGCACCAGGATGCCGTTGAACAGACCACCATCGCCGCCACCGGCACCGGCGATAACATTGTCGGTGGTCGCCAAATCCTTTGCCACCGCGTGGATGAGGTTTTGCACGCGCGTGAAATACTTCGTCGCCTGTTCACGCTGGCCGTGCGCCCGAAGCGCAAGTCCCACTTCGAGGCAAGCGCCAATCATGACACCCTGGTTGTACGTAAACATGCCCTTCTGCACGACGGCACCTGCCATGGACAAGCGAATGCCGTCGTAGAGCAGCCCTGAGTCCGACAGGAGGTTGGCGTAAACCCAATCGATAAGTTCCTCTGCCTCCTTGATACGACCAGCCCGGGCCAGAGCGATGGCTGCAGGACCGTTCGAGGGGACGTTGAAAAAGAGGTCCTGCTCACGCCACGGCAGCACACCCGTGGACTCCTGCCGACCATCGCCCAAGCATGAAATCAGCCGTGCTGTCGTCTTCTTGGGCACCGATGCGCCGAGGACAGCGTCGGCACGCCCGAGCGCCAACGCCATCCACGCGCGATCGTCGTAGTACTTGTTCTTGGTCAGCAGCGTGAGGTTGCGAATGCGGATACCCCGAGTGGTCTGGCGGATAGCGCGGTACTTCTCCTTAGAAGGCACGCGCTTGGCTGCGTCTACCAGGCAGTCGAGATACTGCGCCTGCCACCAGTAATGCCAGTTGATGAAGACCTTATGTCGAAGCGGCGCGGGCCAGGAAGCCATTGCCAAATTCGTGCCCGGAAGACCCCACAGCTTCGCCGCATGACGGTTGCGAATCGCCTGTTCAGCCACGTCCGCACGATAGGCCCACGTTTCGGCCTCCGGACGCGACATTTTTAGAACCACTGGCTCTCCTTAAAACGGCTGTGAAACAGCTCTAAAACAGCCTTCGAAATAAAACACCTAAGCAGACAATTACCAGGCCGCGGTGATATCTGCATGAGTACGAATCCAAGAGTGCATGGCAATACCCGCCGCTACCCCCGCATTTATCGAACGCGTCGAGCCAAATTGGGCAATCGACACCGTCAAATCCGCCGCCTGCTGTGCTTCTTCAGTCACTCCCGGCCCCTCCTGGCCGAAGAGCAAAAGACAACGCTCGGGCAACTCAACGGTTTCGATGGGTACGGAGCCCGGCACATTGTCCACGGCCACGACAGCCAAATCATGCTCGCGCGCCCAGCTAATGACCTCCGACACCGTCTCGTGGTGCAGCAAGTGCTGGTAGCGGTCAGTCACCATCGCGCCGCGACGATTCCAACGCTTGCGCCCCACGATGTGCACGGCCTCCACCAGGAAGGCATTTGCGGTGCGTACCACGGTGCCAATGTTGGAGTCATTCTCAAAATTCTCGATGGCGATATGCAACGGATGACGACGCTTATCCAGCTCCGCGACGATAGCCTCCATCGTCCAGTAGCGGTAGGCATCGACGACATTACGTCGGTCGCCCTCATCCAGAAGCTGCTCATCGTATTCTGGGCCGGTCGGCCGGGGTTCGTTCGGGTGCTCCTGCTCCCACGGCCCCACCCCGACACGAGCCTCAAACCATTCCGTCGGCCCCTTCCCGGGCTCAGGCGCGGTCAAGAGCCAACAGCCCCTCGACCAGGAACAACTGCGCCACGGTGTAGGTGTCCATCACTGCCGCATTCAGAAGCTTGCCGACGACGCCCTCCTCCGCAAACATCTTTCGAGCCATCAGTAGCGTGTCGGAGACGAGGAACAGGTTGCCACCGTGGCCGAGGCCGTAGGCGGCATCGGCAATCGGCAGGCCGGTCTGCTCATCAGTACCGACAGCACCGGCACCCTCCAGCAGCGCCGGGTCATCGGCCAGTGCGGAGGTCACAGCCAGCAGCGGACCGTAGCCAACAGCAGCGGGCAGCGCCTCGGGCTTTACAGCACCGACCAGCGGTACCGAACCAGCCCACAGTGGGAAACGAATGGCAGCACGCAGCGCGCTAATCCGAGCTCCGGCACGCCACAGCAGCACGTGGTAGGCAACCTGGTTAACTGCGAACGGCACAGAACCGCGGTTCAGGTTCGGCTTATTCGGCATGAGAATCAAGTCGCCCAGCCAACCGCCGGCGAGGCCGATGAGCAGGGTGGTCGTCGTAAAGCGAGACGTCTCGTGGCGACGGCGCCAAACATTGGCCGCCAACAGTGGCATGAGGACAGTCTTGGAAACTCGACGTGGAGTCTCCCAGCCGAAGGCACTGGAGACAACGTTGACCGCACTGGCGGCGATATAGCCGGCACGTTCTGGGGCACGGCGGGTGTCGGAGCTTGCGCTGGCGATACCGACGAGTGCGCCGAGGCCCTCGCCCGTGCGACGCACAAACATGTCAGCGACGGTTTCCTTGGTGCCGGGAAGTTTGGTCGTGGTGAGCTTGGACAGGAGTCCTGCGCGCTTGGTGGTCATGGGGATGTTCCTCTTTCGTGGGACTGCGTTGGGGCGGTGAGCTGGGTGAGGCTCGGCGAGCAGGGTGAGGCTCGGCGATAGCTCTAGCGCTCAGATTCTTAGGCCAGACCCAAGTCATCCAAACCGAGCAGGTAACGGTAGTCCAGGCCTTCAGCCTTGATGACCTCGTCGGCGCCCGTCGCGCGGTCAACCACCGTGGCGACACCGACAACCTCAGCACCGGCCTCACGTAGTGCAGCGACGGCAGTCAGCGGCGAGTTGCCCGTGGTGGTGGTGTCCTCCACAACCAGGACCTTCTTGCCTACAATGTCCGGTCCCTCGATGCGGCGCTGCATGCCGTGCTTCTTGGCTTCCTTACGCACCACAAAGGCATCAATTGGACGCCCTTCGGCGTGCATGACAGAGGTAGCCACCGGATCCGCGCCAAGCGTCAGACCACCGACGTGCGCGTAGTCCCAGTCTCCAGTGAGCTCTCGTAGCAGAGAACCAATCAGACGCGAGGCCTCATGATGTAGAGTGGCGCGGCGCAGGTCAACGTAGTAATCAGCCTCACGTCCAGACGACAGCGTGACCTTGCCATGAACAACCGCCAGCTCCTTGACCAGCTCGGCCAAACGCTGCAGCTTCTCCTGATTGACATTGCTCGTGTGGATGCTCATCTGAGGTTGTCTCCTAAATAAACGACTGTGTGCTCAAGGATATGTCTGGTTCTACTCGTCCGCGGAATCAGGGGTTACGCCCTTGTCCTCGGACATAGATTCGGTGGGGTCGTCGCTGCTGTCGAGGTCTGGGGCGGCGTCGGTAAAAATACTGGCGGGCTTCACATTTGATCGCACCACACGCCCCTGGCTCGAGCGCATCCGGCTATGTTCGGGGTCCTCCCCAAGCGCAGGAATCTGCTGGCCAGAATCTCCAATGTCCTCCGACTCGCCAACGTTTGCACCCATCTTTCGTGCCGTCGACCGCGAAGGCAGCGCCGTCGGATCCAGCGGTATATCCCGCGTAGGGCGCCACGACGAACCGTCAATCGCCTGCACCACCGTGGGTTGTGCATTGCTTTGCGACGGCCACTGCGAATCATCCGTGGTTGCATCCGCGGTAGCAGCGGACGAGGACGAAGGAGAATCTGCGTAAACAATTTCCTCAACGTCCAGCGGCTCTTCACCCTTGCTATTCTGCGCGCTGTGACTCTGGGCATGCCCGTTCTGTGAGCTGTGATCCTGCGATTCGTGGTTAGCAGAACCGTTGCGACGCTGATCTGGTACCGCGTGCAAGTGCCCACGCCCGGTTCCATCCGAAATCAAGGAACCAGAGTCAACGGACTGCTCGGTGAGCTGCAAACGAGTGGGATCCCACTGATTAGTGTCCGGAGCGACGGTTTCGCCTTCCGCCGGTGGCAACCTGCGCGCAATGTCGGAGAAGTCCGACAGCGATGCCAGTGCACCGTCCCAGTCCTCTGGCACTGAATTATCAATCAGCTGAGCCAAGGACCAGGAGTTTTCGGACCACATGCGGGTAATGGCCGGGTGTACGTCGGCAAGCATGCGGGTTGCACGGTCGTCGAAGATGCGATGAATGAGCTCTGGGTCGGTAGCTGCGACTACCAGGCCGGCTTCGGTAGCTACGTGAGGCAGCGTCGTGCCGCCGCTGCGGCGCAACTCGAAAACCTCATCGCTGGATACAGAGCGGCGGATGGCGATGGTGGTGATGCCGCCGACATCGGCGAGGTGCATTTCCCGGCCAAAGGCGAAACCGGAGACCACGGCCTTGGCATCGCCGTCCGGCGTACGCTGCCAGTACGACGGCAGCTCATGGTCCACACGGTTATAGACAGAATTACGTTCCTGCGCCCAGGCTTTCCGCAAGTGACGCACACGGCGACCGCTGATACGTCGACGGATAGGGGCCACTGATTGCTGCTGAGCGCGCTGCGGTTGCGCGGGCTGGGTGGACACAGTGGGCGGGGTGGCCTGGGTGGCCTGGGTGCGCGCCGCACGATCGGATGATTGCGGCACTTCGTCAGTCTCGGCATTTTCGCCGGGCACAGCCTCGAATTCTGCACCGTCAACAGTTCCAATGCGAGCGTCAGGAGCAGTGGTGCTGTTGGCATCTATGGCACTGGTGTTGTCCACTAAACCTGTCTCGGGCTCATCCGTGGTATCGGTATCTTCAGCAGTCACCGACTCGGCTGGCTCCATGCCAGGCCCTGCTCCAGATTCTGTGCCAGACTCCGCGCCGCTTCGGAGAGTCACGTCCGTTCCCGCATTCAGATCAGCTGCTGCTTCCGATGTTTCGGCAGCACCCGCGTCTTCTGTTGCTTCGGGCATTTCAGCAGTGGCCGCCGGCTCGATTCCCGAGACAGATTCAGGCTCCGTCGGTGTCTTTTCTACAGCTGAAGTCCCCAGTTCTGTCGTCGAAACCTCAGTTTCAGAATCAACTTCAGCGGCGCTATCAGTCTCAGCGGCAACCTCAGAGTCAGCGTCAGCTGCGACATTCGGTCTCGCCACAGAAGTTGTCTCGGGGCTGCCTTGCTCCGAAGAATCCGACTGTTCGGACACAACATCTTCTGCCGCCACACCGGTTACTTCGCCGGTGGAGTCCGAGGGCTCGTCGTAAAGCGATGGCGATGACGGAGACGCCACAGCAGTCTCACTTGTGCTGCGACGGCGGCGGTCGACAACGAACAGCGCGACTGCGGCGATGATGAGAATCGCTGCGAGGGTGAATACTAGGGGAATCATTAATCTCCTAGCTTAAGCCAGAAGCCGTTCTATTTGGTCAGCGACAAGATGCCGTCCCCCGTCTGGCGCAATGCCAATGCCCGAGGAGAGAGCGTACGGGACTCTCTAGGACGGTAAAGGGCGAGGGGCAAAAGCCACATGGACGGCACATCTGGGGCCCTGGGGCGGTCGCCCTGGCCCGGGCCCGCTTAGAAGCGGACGATAGGCAGGCTCGGATTGCCAGCCCACTGGGACCAGCCACCGACATACAGAGAGGCGCCCGTGATGCCCGCTTCTTCCATAGCCTGAATGAACAGCGAGGAATGAAGACCGGAACCGGAGTAGACCGCTACATTGCGACCGTCTTCGATACCGACGGAGGCAAAGCGCTCACGGAGCTGCTCAACAGGCAGGAAGGAGCCGTCGGCATTTTGCAGACTGCGAGCCGCCAGGTTCACGGCACCCGGGATGTGACCCGCCTGCAGATCGACGCGCTCACTACGACCTTCAAAACGGCTGGGCTCACGCGCATCCACCAAAATTCCACGCTCAGACCAGGTGCGTACGTCATCGAGGCTGGCAACAGGCATATTGCCTTCACTCACCGCAATCGTTCCAGGCCGCGGCAGATTTCCGGGCCCGAAGGCAGTCTCGTTTCCATCTGCTTCCCAAGCAGCTAACCCACCGGTGAGGACACGCACATTCTCCAAACCTGCCCAGCGCAGAATCCACCAAGCGCGTGACGCGAACAGTCCATCGCCCGCGTCGTAGACGATCACCAGATGCTCCGAGCGGACTCCCCATCGACGGACGGCATCGCGCACACGCTCGATATCCGGCAACGGGTTGCGACCAGCTTCTCGGCTTGGAACACCTGCTAGGTCCAACTCGGGATCACAGAACACGGCCAGTGGGATGTGAGCCGTGGCGTAGGAGTCATATGGTTTTTTAGCACGCGACCAGCGTGCGTCAACGACGACGATACGACCGCCGCCGGCAATCTTGTCACGAAGCTCTTGTACCGAGATGGATGTTGTCATAATTCCGGATTCTAAATCGATTGACTTGGTAGCGCGATATGTACGTTATTAAAACTAGGAGCTTGGGAGGGTACCTGAACATGCTGTCCACCTGGCCGTTTTCACCTCATGCACAGGACATGGAATCGGCCGTGCCACCGCAGAAAAACTGCTGCACTATGCCGCCAGCGTCGGCCTCCTTTCCCAACCGCTTCATTAACGCAAAGCTGACTACGAAACGGAAGATCAACCTCTAAGCCAGGCCCCGCCTCCCAATCCGACTACCCACCGGGATCCTGTCCCGTCCCACCATTGCCATCCGCTGTGTCCCTCGTCCGTTTCTCTCGCGCTTTACGACGTAACCAGCGTCCCGGGCTATCGAATGCATCGGGATCCTCATTGGATTCCGCTTTCCGATTTCCTTCCTCGTCTTTCGGGGGCACCCAGACCACACGATCAGTAGAGGCCGGCTCGCACTCCCCGATAACCTCGTCCCCTTCGTCAGTTCCTAGAATCTCCGGTACCTCATCCGGCCGGAGCGTCCACCAAGCATTTTCATCACATCGAGCATCATCGATCTTTCGATGCGTACCCGGATCCACCAAAGTGAGATTATTCAGGTCAGTGCCGCCACCGGATGCCCACGACTGCACATGGTGAACATCGCACACAGCTCCCGGAGTGCCCATGCCCGGCGCGGAGGAACCTCCTTCCTCTCCAAGAAGGGCCAGATACTGCGGCAAAGTCCCCAGCCTGCGGGATCGACCAAAGTACAAGGTCTGCCCCTCATTCCCCAATACTTGGAGGAACGAATTTCTATCGACCATCTGTTGCACGGCCTGACTAATGGAAATTCGCACTCCCGCGTCTGAGACCGCTTTACCCGATCCAGGAAGTACAAAATCTTCCCCCTCAGGCAGGGAGACTCCAGCTAACGCTGCCACATCTGCGATATGCGCGACGGTGACCACCGATGTCGTCCCCCGCGCCGGCTGAAGCTCACCACCTGGTTGAAAGCCCCCATTCACCGCCGCTTCCACGGCATCATGGAAACGCTGCTCCGGATTCCGCTGGTCATCGGCGCCTTCTTCGAGTAACCCACCAGGCCGCGCATGATCTGCCTGCAGCCTTTTGAGCACCGCCGCAAACGAAGGCGTAACCACACCGCTCAACCGGCTCATGCCGTCCGGCCCCTGAGCACCGATTTTTAGACTTCGTTTCCGAGCGCGGTCCTCATCCGTATACGGGTCATCAACCCCCAACATCGCCCGCAGGCGGTTCGGCAATTTATTGAGATCATCAACACGGATTTTGTCCACTAAATCTGAAATGTGCTTGTCCAGCAGCCTAGACAGCTGTGCATGCTCCGTTGCCGGCAGCTCCCGAACGGCTTTGTCAATCTTCGCAACAGCATCCGCACCGACAACACCTTCCTCAACTTTCTGACGAAGGTTCGGCATTCGCACATCCTCATTCGCCGGAGCAAACGGATCAACATTCCTACTCAGACGTCCGACGACATTGATACGCTGCCTCGCTTCTGCTCGCGAGATTCGCATCTCCTGCGCTAGCCACGCGATCCTTCGGTGCTCCGCGCTGGGCATCCGCCCCTTCATAGTCTCCACATAAGTCGCATCAATTACTGCGAGTCGTTTTCGCGCTTTCTCAATCGACTTATATGCATCGTGCGCATGATCCGGTGCAAGTACTTCGAAGTTCTCCACGATGACTGTCGACAGAGCTTCAAACTGCGCAACCGCATCTAAAACCTGCGATGTCGAAAGCGGTCCACCGCCGTTTGACGCCGATGGTGTAGACATTTCCCCACCCCTTTTAAAACGCTAGCAATCCGAATCCCCAAATGGACTAACTAATTTCCCTCCCCCACATTATCGCACACCCATTCGACACACCACAACCCCCTAAGTCAACTTTTTCGAACCTTTTTCCGAAACGCTGCCTCGCTTCCAGCGCCTAAACACCCCACCATCCGCCCTGAAAACCCCACCAACTCGCGCAGTCCCTCACCACCCGCGCAGCCCCCCACCAACCCGCGCAGCCCCCACCAAAAACTGCACGCCGAAAACCTAAAACCGCACCACCATCACATCATGGTCCGGGAAGCTCGAGCGCCCCACTAGCTCAAATCCCGCCTTCACATAGGCTTTCGCCGCCCGCGGGTTGGCATCATGGACAGCCAGACTAACCCCCGGGTACCCCAGCTCACGCGCATACTCAAGGAGTCCTGCAATCATCGGCTGCGACAGCCTGCGCCCAACAACACCCGGACGCAGCGCAATCGCTACCTCAGGAATCCGATTTTCCACAAACCCGTACCCCGGATCGTCCTGCGTAAACGTACGCAGCCAGGCCGCCCCCACCGGCACTTCATAGCTCTCGTGCTCTTCGCTTGACGACGAATCCCCGCGCTCCAACCATTCCGTCTTAATGGCGGCCGCACTGTAGGTAGCCTCGCGAGAAACCCTCGGTTCAAATGGGTCAGTGCGGGTCATGTCGCTACTGAGCGACTCGAGGTCAGCGTCGTCAAGCGAAGTGGCGAAAAGGATAACCCCGCCCTGACTCGCGTCCCACTGGTCGACGTATTGACGCCTCGTGACCACATAATCTTCCGGCAGTGGCTGACTTTCATCTCCGAATGTTTCCGTTAGTTCGTCCATCCAGGCAATGAAGGGGATGTCGGAGTCTGTCGCTGGTCGCCACTGAAAGTTAGTCATATTTGCGCACTATACCGGCGCACTCCAGACTGACCGGAATGCAACAAGCCCACACGGTCGGTCACAAGACACATAAACCCGGACAATAA
The DNA here is from genome assembly GCF_014334955.1 of Corynebacterium sp. LK33. Classification (NCBI taxonomy): domain Bacteria; kingdom Bacillati; phylum Actinomycetota; class Actinomycetes; order Mycobacteriales; family Corynebacteriaceae; genus Corynebacterium; species Corynebacterium sp. LK33. The sequence continues at coordinate 210,462 of NZ_PDGU01000011.1, forward strand.
AGGCACAAAAAAGGGGCGGTTCAGGAGAAAACTCTCCCAAACCGCCCCAACAAACAGACAGCCTGCTCAGCAGTTATCGCCCTGAGTATCAGGCGCCCTAGACTCGGGCTACACCATCCTCGTCATAGCCGACAACCTTCAGCGACTCGCCATCGTCAGCAACCGTGACCTCTACGCGGTCACCATCGCGAACATCACCGGCGAGCAGTCGACGTGCCAGCTCATCGCCGATTGCCTTCTGCACCAGACGACGCAACGGACGGGCGCCGTAGGCCGGGTCGTAGCCGCGCTCCGACAGCCAATCCAGTGCCTCATCGGAGACATCCAGCACCAGACGACGTGCCTCCAGGCGTTCTGCCAGGTTGCGAACCTGAATGTCCACAATGCCGCGCAGCTGCTCGGAGGTCAGCGGATCGAAGATCACTACATCGTCGAGACGGTTGATGAACTCCGGCTTGAAGGCCATCTTGACCGCATCCATGATCTGCTCATGCGTACCACCAGCACCGAGGTTGGAGGTCAGAATCAGAATCGTGTTTCGGAAGTCCACGGTTCGGCCCTGACCATCGGTCAGGCGCCCCTCATCGAGCACCTGCAGGAGCACATCGAACACGTCCGGGTGAGCCTTCTCGACCTCGTCGAAAAGCACGACGGTGTACGGACGGCGACGAACAGCCTCGGTGAGCTGACCGCCAGCGTCGTAGCCGACGTATCCGGGAGGAGCACCAATCAGACGAGCGACAGAGTGCTTCTCGCCGTACTCGGACATATCGATGCGCACCATCGCACGCTCATCGTCGAAGAGGAACTCCGCCAGCGCCTTGGCCAGCTCTGTCTTACCAACGCCAGTTGGACCGAGGAACAGGAAGGAACCAGTCGGACGGTTCGGATCGGCAACACCCGCACGCGAACGGCGGACGGCATCGGAGACAGCCTCCACAGCGGCATTCTGACCAACAACGCGACGGCCGAGGTTGAGCTCCATTTCGAGCAGCTTCTCGGTCTCACCCTGCATCATCTTGCCAGCCGGGATACCCGTCCAGGCGGAGACAACCTCAGCGACTTCCTGAGGCGTGACCTCCTCCTTGAGCATGGAGTTTTCCTCTGCGTCAGCGACCGATTCCTCGGCGGCCTCCAGCTTCTTCTCCAACTCAGGGATGCGTCCGTAACGCAGCTCTGCGACGCGCCCGTAGTCACCTTCGCGCTCAGCCTTTTCGGACTCAGTGCGCAGGGCATCGAGCTCTTCGCGGACGGAGCGGACATCATCAATCGAGGACTTCTCGTTCTGCCAGCGAGTCTTCAGAGCGTTGAGCTTCTCGCGCTCATCTGCAAGTTCCTCACGGAGCTTGTCCAGGCGTTCCTTCGACGCGATGTCAGTTTCCTTCTCCAGGGCCATTTCCTCGATTTCGAGGCGGCGCACGATGCGTTCCGCGGAGTCGATTTCCTCCGGCGAGGAGTCAATCTCCATACGCAGACGCGATGCGGCCTCATCAACCAGGTCGATAGCCTTATCCGGCAGGAAGCGGGATGTGATGTAGCGGTCCGACAGCGTTGCTGCAGCCACCAGCGCGGAGTCCTGGATGCGAACACCGTGGTGGACCTCGTAGCGCTCCTTCAGACCACGCAGAATACCAATGGCGTCCTCAACGCTCGGCTCACCGACAAAGACCTGCTGGAAACGACGCTCCAGCGCAGCATCCTTCTCGATGTACTTGCGGTACTCATCCAGGGTCGTCGCACCGACCAGCCGCAGCTCACCACGAGCCAGCATCGGTTTAATCATATTGCCCGCATCCATCGAGCTATCACCCGTGGCGCCAGCGCCAACGATGGTGTGAATCTCATCGATGAAGGTAATAATCTGACCGTCGGATTCCTTAATCTCGTCCAGAACCGCCTTCAGGCGCTCCTCGAACTCACCGCGGTACTTCGCACCGGCGACCATAGAGCCCAGATCCAGGCTCATCAGCGTCTTGCCCTTCAGAGATTCCGGCACGTCACCTGCAACAATCCGTCGTGCCAGCCCCTCTACAATGGCCGTCTTACCAACGCCCGGCTCACCAATGAGCACCGGATTGTTCTTGGTACGACGACTCAAGACCTGTACCACGCGACGAATCTCCGCATCGCGGCCAATAACTGGGTCAATCTTGCCCTCACGTGCCCGCGCGGTTAAGTCCGTCGCATACTTTTCCAGAGCCTGGTACTGCTCTTCTGGATTCTCCGTTGTTACCTTCCTCGATCCACGCACACTAGTCAGCGCGCCCTTTAACGCCTCGGCAGTAGCACCCGCCGACTGTAGCACAGTTGCCGCCTCCGACTGGCCAGTTGCTACACCGATAAGCAGAATTTCCGTGGAAACGTACTCGTCTCCCAGCTCCCCCGCCAGCTCCTCGGCGGCGTTCAGAGCATTAACGGCGTCCCTATTAAACTGTGGGTTCGCCATATTCGCCCCGCTTGCCGACGGGTACCCCGCGACCAACTCCTTAGCGCGGGTCAAAACCCCGGAAGGATTAACGCCCGCTGCTTCAAGCAGTGGAGCCGCAATACCCTCCTTTTGCTCCAGCAGTGCTACCAGAATGTGCCCAGGCCGGATATCCGGGTTACCCGCGTTGGTCGCGGCCTTCATAGCTTCCTGGAGAACTTCTCCAGTCTTAGTTGTTGGTGTAAAACTCATAACTTGCGCCCCTTTGACTCAACTTTGTCATTCACTACCCATAACGCACTCAGCCTTGAGTCTGTTCCACTCAACTTCAAATTTTTCAATTTCCGACTGTGATTCACACCACATCTATAGCAAAAAGGATTGAGCTCGGCAGCGTCGTTAAGCGTAGTAGCGCGCCGGAAAGCACTAGAAAACGTTGGAAAGCTCGAGAAACCACGTGCGAACACACTCCGACACACCGCCCGACGTCCTCACCAGCACACTCCCGCCGGATTCAACTTCCCCCATGTGAGTGATGGGTGGACAGCGCACTCATACTGTTTTGGTTACCCTGGTAGGTGACATTCCTTCATTCTCACGAAAGGACTCGAATGAACATCGAGCAGGCACGTCAGATGACTGAGGGCAAGGGCTTCATCGCCGCTCTCGACCAGTCCGGTGGATCTACCCCGAAGGCTCTGCGCCTGTACGGCATCAACGAGGATCAGTACTCGAACGAAGATGAAATGTTCGACCTGGTTCACCAGATGCGTACCCGCATCATCACTTCCCCGTCCTTCAACTCTGAGCAGATTATTGGCGCGATTCTCTTCGAGCAGACCATGGATCGCGACATTGAGGGAATCCCGACCGCTCAGTACCTGTGGGAAAAGAAGGGCATCGTCCCGTTCCTGAAGACTGACAAGGGCCTGGCAGACAAGGAAAACGGCGTTCAGCTTATGAAGCCGTGCCCGGGCCTGGATGAGCTGCTGGAGCGCGCTGTCGCTAAGGGCATCTTCGGTACCAAGATGCGTTCCTTCATTGCTGAGGCAAACGAAGAGGGCATCAAGGCCAACATTGCCCAGCAGTTCGAGTTCGGCAAGCAGGTTCTGTCCCACGGTCTGGTTCCGATCCTGGAGCCGGAGGTCGACATCAACGCTGCTGACAAGGCAGAGGCTGAGGACATCGTCCTGCGCGAGCTGCTCGCTGGCCTGGATGACCTGGCTGATGACCAGAAGGTCATGATCAAGGTTTCCATCCCGACCAAGGATGACCTGTACAAGCCGCTGATTGAGCACCCGAAGGTCATGCGCGTTGTCGCCCTGTCCGGTGGCTACGAGCGCGAGGACGCCAACGAGCGCCTGTCCCGCAACCACGGCATGATTGCTTCCTTCTCCCGTGCACTGTCTGAGGGCCTGTCCGCTCAGCAGTCCGACGAAGATTTCAACGCAACTATGGCTGAGTCCGTCAAGGGCATCTACGAGGCTTCGATTTCCTAATCGTCCGCGCTGTGCATCTGCGCTTGTGCGCACCTCTAGATAGTCGCTAGCGCAACTAAAAACTCCCGCACCAGGTTTTCTTGGTGCGGGAGTTTTTCTGTCGGCGCCTCTGCCCTTACGACAGCACCGTCCTACACCGAGCGCTTCGCAACAGCTGCTTTACGACGCGCATTCACACCACCAATGACAACCGGTAGCACGGAAATTGCAATGACCAGCAACATGATCTTGTCGATGGAACTGGTGATTCCCGGAATGTTGCCCAGCAGCACACCAACAGCGACCATACTGGCGACCCAGCCAATCGCACCGGTGACATTCCAGCCGATGAACTTTCCGTAGGGCATATTCGCAGTGCCCGCAGCCAGCGGAACGTAGGTGCGCACAATGGGAACAAATCGCCCCAGCACCAACGACAGTGGTCCGTACTTGGCAAAGAACTTCTCGGCCGCTTCCAGCCGATTAGTTCGGAGCACCTTGGCATTGTCGCTGAACAGTTTGCGGCCGAAGGAGTGGCCTAAGAAGTAACCGACTTGATCACCCAGCACCGCGGCAATAATACCGATAACCAGCACCTGCCAGGTGTGGACATCTAGCTCTGACCTTAAGACGGCAGCAGTGACCAACAGCGAGTCACCGGGCAGAAAAGGAAAGAGCACACCGGACTCAATAAAGATGATGAGTCCAAGCCCCGCAAGCACCCAAGGGCCAAACCCCTGGAGTAGAGCTTCGGGGTCTCCGATACCGGAGAGGAATCCAGAAAAACCCATAACGGCAATCTTTTCAGCAACAACTATCGATTCTGCTGAGCTAATTAGAGTATTTTGCTGAGAGTTTTTCTGGGTACTGTGTTTTAATCGCGCCCCTGATAGTCAAATACCGGCAGCGACCAGCCACGCCAAAGCGCCGCTAGTCGAATGAACAGTGCGGACAGCACCGCACAGATGATGTTGATGTTCTCGTGCAGGCCAACCATGTCGAGCACGTAGTAAAGCGTCGCCGCGACGACTGCGATGGAGGCATAGAGCTCCTTTTGAAACACCAGCGGGACGCGGTCACACATCAGGTCGCGGAGCACACCTCCAAACGCACCGGTAAGAACGGCGCCGACAATAGCGATGATGACGCCGTGCCCCATTTCCATGGCCACGCGGGCACCAATGATGGAAAACGCCGACAAACCGATTGCGTCAGCGACCAAGAACACGACCCGGAAGTGCTTCATCAGGAAGTCGGCCAACAGCACCGTGATCAGTGCTGCACCGACAATAACCAGCAAATATTGTGGGCTTGCAACCCACACCAACGGATAGTGACCGAGAATGACATCGCGCAGGGTACCGCCGCCGATAGCAGTCATGCACGCAATTGTTGAAACTCCAAAGAGATCCATGCGCATTCGACCGGCCGCTAGTGCGCCGGTGACGCCTTCAGCCGTAATTCCGATGACCCAGAGGATGTGGAGCAGCATGATAAGAAATATAAAGGACTTCGCCCGAATCGGTAGAACTATAGGCTAATATCCCGCAATCTTCGCCCCCTCGGCTCGGCCCGCTTCATTGCTTCCCGGCTAGCCCTGATCGCGAATCTCCAGCACCGGAATCGAGCGACGAATCCGCTCCACCTCCGCTATATCCACATCGGCCACAAGCAACTGCGGGTCGTAGCCCGCCGAGGCAATAACTCCGCCGTCCGCATTGACCAACATGGAGTGCCCCGCGCCGGTCGGCCCCTCATCTTTCCCCGCGGCCTTCGCCCCACCAGGCCGGGCTGCATCGACTGCCGCAATCACACAAGTGCTATCCAGTGCGCGTGCCGACACCAGCGTCTGCCACTGCCTTACCTTGCCCGGGCCGTCATTCCACGATGCAGGCAGCGCGATGACCTCTGCGCCCAGGTTGGCCAGTTGAATGAATTGCTCCGGGAACCGGATGTCAAAGCATGTCGCAAGACCGAGGGCGACCGACGATCCGTCGGCAAGCGGGACATCACAGACCACGTGCGCGTTGCCCGGCGCGACAGTATCCGATTCGCGAAACCCAAAAGCGTCGAAGAGGTGGAGTTTGTCGTAGAACTCGACACCGGGGCCGTCCTCATCACGCCAAGCCAGAAGCAACGAATTGAAGACGCGGTGCATCGTCTTACCGTCGCGCTCCACTTCATCTGCCGGCCGGAACATGCCGACCACCACGCTGATTCCGGCATCGTGAGCGGCCTGCGAGACCTCCGCTACGAACCTATCGCTGCTGGACTCCGCCACGACATCCAGGCGACCGGAATTGAACGCCTTCATCGTGGCCTCGGGGAAAACCACCAAATCGGCGTTGTCCTGTGCTGCCCGCGCGATAGTCACCTTCACCGCGTCCAGATTCTCTTCAACCGACGCTGACAATTCCAACTGAGCCAGTGCAATACGCATGCCTAAATGCTACCGACTACCCCGGATTGACCGCCCTGAAGTTATCCACAGCGCGGCTTCCTGCGTTGCTTCCGCTCAGAGTTATCCACAGTTCGCTGAAGATGGTCTTCCGCTGCCTTTCGCCACCCAGCAGAATCAAAAACATGGCCGAACACATCACAGTCAACCCAGCTCAACTATCCACCTTAAGTCGTTCCTACCAGCAGATTTCCACTCGTATTGATGGTCTTTCCACCATCGTCGCAGCTGCCCCGGGAAGCGCCGAGCTCACCTCTGCCCTGCCCGGCTCACGGATCGTCCCCGCTGCCTCCACTACTTGTGGAAAGTGGTCGGAATCATTGCTTGCTGCGTGCACAAACATCGACGTTATTGCGCAGGCTGCCGATGCCCTCGCTGTCAGCGCTCTCGCGCACGAGCATGACCAGTCCGCCGCCTTGGAAAAGCTGTCATGGTCACGGTAGGCGAAGCGCTGCTGTGGCGTGTGGATTCGCTGGAGACGCTTGCCCGGGCACTGCGTTCCGGGGCGCGCGCCCTCGCCGATTCCGCCGACAGTTCCCAGGCCGCACTCAACGCGCTTTCAGAGGATGACTTCGCCGGCGACAACCGCAGCGCCGCCGAGGTTTCTGTCACCCACAGCTCCACGCGTCTGCGCCGAAGCAGCGTCGCGCTCGAACGTCTCGCCGCCTGCTGCAGCGACACCGCCGCCATGCTTAACGACGTCATCCGCGAACTTACCGACGCGGTAAACCAGGCAACCAACCTGGGGTTTCAGGTGAACCTGGTTTCTGGTGCGGTGACTCCGCCGGAGGGCATGCTGTCTGCGATTGCGCGCAGCCTCGTTCATCCCAAAATTCCTGCCGGGCCTTTCACCATGGCCGAATGGCGTGCAACCTCGCAGCTGCGGATTCAGTCGGCTTTGGCTGAGCTCAACCGACTCGATGAGAAGGCGGCGGGCGCAATCTCAGCTCTTTCACCACTGGTGGCAACCGGAGCTAGCGGCTCGGGTAGATTGCAGCCATCGCAGGCTGGCAGCGGTACTGGCAACCCTGCTGACAGAGGGCTTGACGGTGGTTGGGACTTGGAATTTGGGAGCGGATTGACTGGGGCGTATTCGAGTAGACCGCTATCGGAGATAGACGCTGCCATGTCCGCTCGCGCTCGGGCTTTGGGGCTGCCTCCTGGACAACTATTGGAGTCCTCGCCTGGACATTCTGCGATTGCGTTCGGTGACGTTGAGCGAGCATCGACTGTGATTACTCTCGTCCCCGGCACCAGCTCTAGCGCGGAGGACGCTAGCAGGCAGTTCGAGCGCGTAGCCGCGACCTTCCACGCCGCCGGTGAAGATCCGGAGGATGTGGCGGTGGTGTTGTTTTCCTATGACGCGCCGCCCGACCTCCGTGAGGCCATACGCACCGAGTATCACAATTTTGCCGCTGAGCGGCTGCAGCATTTGCAAGCTGGTTTGATTGAGCGTTCCGGTGGTGTCGATAGTGGTGACACTGCGATTGCCGGTGGCCTTACTAGCCACGGCACGTCTTCTACTCAGCGGCACGTTGTTGCCGGCTATAGCTATGGGGCGACGGTGGTCTCGCAGGCTTCCCTTGGTAGTGGCCTCTACGCGGATAGGGTGCTGCTCATAGCTCCGCCAGGTGTTGGCCCCGGACTGGAGCGCGCAAACGACATGAAACTACTCAAGCCGGACGGAACAGTCCGACCCGAAAATGAGAATAGCCACCGTGTGGCAGTGGCGACGTCCCCGATGGACCCCATTCGTATTCCTGCCGAACTGGGGATTCATGGGAAAAACCCAGCGGATAAGGATTTCGGCGCGTACACACTCAACCTGAGTGAGCGTGGCCTGTCCATGCGAGATTTGACCGATTTCATGGTCACTCCCGTGCAGGATATTCCTCAAAAGTATCGGCACGTTCAGGGCAACCCGCACATCGAACACTACTTTGACGACGAAGTTTTCACCCGCGAGACCAACCGGTGGCTAACTGACAGCTGACCGGTGTCTCAGATCAGCGGTTGCTAATCCACGGCCAAAATTAACAAGCCAAGAGAAAACGGACTAACCAGCCAACGCTGCTTAGTCCGTTCAATCAGCCGTGTGGGATTATCCTTCCGCACCGCGGTTGTCTTTGTGCCTACGTCGTGTGCGCGGCTCCCACATCACCACTGCCGTAGAGCGTGGGACGTGAACCAGTTCGCCTCGCGAACGACGAGCCTGTGCCTTTGCTTGATAGAGCTGCTCTCGCAGTTCTGCATTTTCCTGCTCAAGCGAATCCACCCGCTCAGTCAGGTCGATGATGGCCTTAATACCGGCCAGGTTGACGCCGTCTTCCTGACTCAGACGCTGAATCTCACGCAGCAGCGCCACATCGCGTTTGGTGTAGCGCCGACCTCCGCCGGAGGTTCGCTGCGGAGTTACCAACCCGAGTCGGTCATAATTACGCAGCGTCTGCGCATGCATGCCCGCGAGATTCGCGGCTACGGATATGACATAGACCTCAGTGTTGTCGGACATTATTTCGCACCTGCCCAACCCTCACGAGGATTGAACCCACTGGCACGTTCCGCTTCGACGTAGGAGCGCAATGCCGAAGTGGCATTGTCGTCCAAATTGGTCGGCACCTTCACACGCACGGTTACCAACAGGTCACCCGGAGTGCCATTGCGCTTCGGGATTCCTCGACCGCGCACACGCAGTGTTCGGCCATCGGCTGTGCCAGCCGGGACACGCACGCGAATCTTGTCACCCAACGTCGGCACAGTAATAGTGCCGCCGAGCGCGAGCTCGCCGAAGCTCACGGGCACCGTGACCTCAAGGTCGTTGCCGCTGCGGGTGAAGACTTCATCCGGACGAACATGAACGGTGACAAAGAGGTCACCGGCCGGACGCCCCCGCAGTCCCGCTTCACCTTGGCCCGCAAGACGGACCTTCTGGCCGTCCACCACACCAGCGGGGACGCGAACGGTGATGGTACGACGGCGGGTGGTCACACCGGTGCCGTTACACTGCGAGCAAGGGTTCTCGATGCGAGTGCCCTGGCCACCACAGTCAGCACACGGACTGGAGAAGCCGAAGGCCCCCTTTTGCTCCTTGACATATCCCGAACCATGACAGGTGGTACACGTCACCGGTGAGGTTCCCGGCGCTGCACCCGAACCATTGCAGTTCGTGCATGGCGACGGGTTGGTGAGCTGCAGCGGGATGGTGACACCTTGGGCAGCCTCGCGGAAATCGAGCGTAATCTCTGTCTCCACATCCGCACCACGGCGGGCCTTCTGCCGCCCGGCAGCACCAGCGCCACCATTGCGGTTTACGAAGCCGCCCAGGAAATCACCTAGGCCACCTGCACCACCAGCATTGCCACCGAATCCGGCACCTCCGCCGAAGAGATCCGACACGTCGAAGTCGAATCCACGTGCACCGGCAGCACCGGCTCCGCCGGCACCTGCGGCACCGGGGAATCGGAAACCACCTGCGAGAGCTGCACGCAGCTCATCGTATTCGCGGCGCTTGTCCTCGTCACCGACCACCGAGTATGCCTCGGAGATTCGCTTGAACTTATCTTCAGCGGCCTTGTTACCCGGGTTCTTATCCGGGTGGTTCTCCCGGGCTAACTTGCGGTAGGCCTTTTTAATCTCGTCGAGTGACGCAGACTTAGAGACGCCCAAGTCAGCGTAATAGTCCTTATCTGCCCATTCCCGTTGAGTCATGGTGCATCTCCTCCTTTCAGAAAAACTAATTCAAAGAAATCTGCGTCACTTGTGTCTCCGCTACTGCGGATCGCCGATGATTACCATCGCCGTACGAATGACACGGTCATTAATTCGGTAGCCCTTGCGCAGCACATTGGCTAGAACCTTGTCATCCCCTTCGGAGAGATCCTGGACAGCCTCGTGGATGTCCGGGTTGAACTCCTCTCCTGCGGCACCAAATTCCTCAACGCCCTGTGCGGTCAGCACGCCGCGGAATTTATCCGCGAAAGCCTTCAGCGGGGTGCCGTCTGCCAAGTCGCCGTGCTCTTCAGCCCGGTCGAGGTCATCAGCCAAAACCAGCAGTTCTCCAGCCAGCTTTGCCTTCGCCTGTACGCGCTCGGCTTCACGGTCTCGGTCAACTCGACGACGGTAGTTTGCGAACTCCGCCGACAGGCGCTGCAGGTCCTCCGTGCGCTCATCCAACTCACGCTGGATGGCTGCAACTGGGTCTGCAGCTTCCTCCGCGGCGGTGTCGCCGGCGGCATTTTCGGTCGCCGGCTCCACGTCGTCGTCAAGCTTGGCCTGCTCGAAGACCTCGTTGACCTGATCGGCCAGGTTGGCCGGCTCCTCCGGGGTGGGCTGGTTTCCCTGATCCTGGTCAGTCATTCTTACTTGTCCTTCTCGTCCTCGTCGACGACCTCAGCGTCAACGACGTTGTCGTCAGCGTCAGCGGCCTCAGCACCCTCGGCTGCGGTTGCACCCTCAGCTGCCTGAGCCTCGTAGATAGCCTTACCCATCTCCTGGCTCTCGGTGGACAGCTTCTCGACGGCGGACTTGATGGCCTCGATGTCGGAGCCCTTCAGAGCCTCGTCGACTTCCTTGGCGGCCTCTTCAACGCGGTCGCGGATGTCCTGGGAAACCTTGTCCTCGTTCTCCGATGCGAACTTGCGGGTCTGGTAAGCCATGGACTCAGCCGAGTTGCGGACTTCCTGCTCCTCGCGGCGCTTCTTGTCCTCGTCAGCGTGCTTCTCAGCGTCCTTGATCATCTGGTCGATCTCCTCCTTGGAGAGGCCGGAGCCGTCCTGGATGGTGATCGTGTTTTCCTTACCAGTGCCCTTGTCCTTAGCGGTGACGTGGACAATGCCGTTGGCGTCGATGTCGAAGGTGACCTCAATCTGCGGGACACCACGCGGTGCCGGAGCGATTCCGCCCAGCTCGAAAGAGCCCAGCAGCTTGTTGGCAGCAGCCATCTCACGCTCACCCTGGAAGACCTGAATCTGAACGCTCGGCTGGTTGTCTTCAGCAGTGGTGAAGGTCTCCGAACGCTTGGTCGGGATAGTGGTGTTGCGCTCGATCAGCTTGGTCATGACACCGCCCTTGGTCTCAATACCCAGCGACAGCGGGGTAACGTCGAGCAGCAGCACGTCCTTGACCTCACCGCGCAGAACACCGGCCTGCAGAGCAGCACCAACTGCGACAACCTCGTCCGGGTTAACGCCCTTGTTCGGCTCACGACCACCGGTCAGTTCCTTGACCAGCTCAGAGACTGCCGGCATACGGGTGGAGCCACCGACCAGCACAACGTGGTCAATGTCGGAAACCGCAACATCAGCATCAGCAATGACCTGCTGGAACGGCTTACGAGTGCGGTCAAGCAAATCGGAGGTGATGCGCTGGAACTCAGTACGGGACAGGGTCTCGTCCAGGAACAGCGGGTTCTTGTCAGCATCAACGGTGATGTACGGCAGGTTGATAGATGCCTGCTGCGAGGAGGACAGCTCAATCTTGGCCTTCTCAGCAGCCTCGCGCAGACGCTGCAGAGCCATCTTGTCCTTGGTCAGGTCAATGCCGTTGCTGGACTGGAACTTCTCAACCAACCAGTCAACGATGCGCTGATCCCAGTCATCGCCACCGAGCTTGTTGTCACCAGCAGTTGCGCGAACCTCAACAACACCATCGCCAATCTCCAGCAGGGAGACGTCGAAGGTACCGCCACCGAGGTCGAAGACCAGAATGGTCTGCTCCTTGTCGGACTTCTCCAGACCGTAAGCGAGTGCAGCAGCAGTCGGCTCATTAACAATGCGCAGGACGTTCAGGCCAGCAATCTGACCTGCTTCCTTGGTTGCCTGACGCTCAGCGTCGTTGAAGTAAGCCGGAACGGTAATAACCGCATCAGTGACGTCATCACCCAGGTAAGACTCAGCGTCGCGCTTCAGCTTCATCAGCGTACGAGCGGAAATCTCCTGCGGAGTGTACTTCTTGTCATCAATCTCGATGTTCCAGTCAGTACCCATATGGCGCTTGACCGAACGAATAGTGCGATCAACGTTGGTGACAGCCTGGTTCTTAGCGGACTGGCCAACCAGGACCTCACCATTCTTTGCAAATGCAACCACCGACGGAGTGGTGCGCGAACCCTCAGCGTTCGCAATCACCTGAGCCTCGCCGCCCTCGAGGACGGAGACACAGGAGTTCGTCGTACCCAAGTCAATACCAACAGCGCGTCCCATGATGAACACCTTTCTAGAAGAGTAAAAGAATTGCCCTTAAGTCTTACGCGCTCAAGTCTGCATTGCCGTAGAAAATCTGTCAAGCAAACTTGAGTGTGTCCGACTCAATGTTTGTCATGCTATGCAACGGACTATGGGGCAAAGTTATTCCCACCCAACTCAACTTTTCTGGAAAGTTCTACATACTTGCAGTTCAGGGCCGCAAAATAATTTTTAGTAACTTGCCCCGGGAACTTTCCCGCAATACAAACCGACTAATCCCCTGACACATTGTGCAGCTACCGGCTCATCGGCAGCGCAGGGCTGGCCAACCCCAACCCCGCCCTTCCGAATCAGCTCTGGCGACTCCGCAATGCACGTCCGATTTTCCCCTGGCGGGGCAATCGAGCCAAGAATTCATCCCACATATTTGGGAGTTTTCCATGCCTCAAGAAAAGCATTCCCACATCCGCCTAGGCCGCAGCCTCGCAGTTGCGTCGGCACGCGTCGCGCTGACTCCCACCTTCCCAGCCGTTGCAACCACACATGTTCACGCAACTCCCTCCTCAGCTCCAATCGGCGGGTACGCCGACCTGGCCTTCGGCGTTGGTCATGGCTGTGACGGTTCGCCGACGCGAAGGTGTCGACAGTTGAGGTGCCGGCGCTGCAGACCTGCGAAAAGGGGTCTATGAACTGGGTCGAAAAGGGCCACGATGATGACTACCCCGTTCCGACTGTGGACCTGGTCGAGAAGTCTGGGGACGACGGACACGACCATGGGAACGGTCATCACGGCAGCAGCAGCCACGGCGACCACGATCACGGCACCGCTATCTCTGCCTCCGCTTCCACCTCGACCTCCCCTCTGTCCCGGCCTACCGCCCAATCCCAATTGACCAGGCAACGCGGATTGTCGCCGCATCGGCGGAACCACCCAGAGCCTCCTGCACCCGCTCATAGCTGTCGTCATCCATGTCGTCGGGAAGCGGGACCTCTATGGGACTGAACCAACGGTCCAAGGTGGAGCACATCTTAAACCTGTCGAGTCGGAATGTTCGCCAGTCGTCGCGGAGCTCATCCCATGCGAGCACGTAGGGACGGCCGAGCTCGACAATGCGCACCGGGCGGATAATCCGCGCTGTCGGCTCGTCGTTTCGGTCGCCATAGAGGATGGACAAGCAGCGCCTTTCTGCAATGCCGGCTCGAACCATGTCCACGTGCTGCTCAAATAAGTCCTCGCCGGTGAGGTAGTCGCGTACGGAGGGGTCGCTTGAGCCGGTACCGTAACCTTCGGGAAGCTCCTCCAAATAGTCCGACTCATCCATCTCTTGGGTGTCCAATAAAAGCATGATGGCATCCCCTCCTTCTGGCCATTCAACGCGCCAGTCGTCGGGGGCTGCCTCATAGAGGTTCACTAGACGAGTGTCGAATATGTCCGCCCGGCGGACGTTCAGGCCATTCGGTCCGGTAACCAGACTCGTCATCAAATCTGCGGTTGTGCACTTCTCGGAGGCATACGCATCAAACACAGCGTCCGTATTCAGCGCTACCTCCGGGTTCCTCCAGGACCTTTCGATATCCTCCACTACTCGCTTATCCATGCGCTTCAACGGAGACTCCGGGATTCGCGAGTAAATCGCCTCATCAAAGCAGTCGAGATCAACATTCTGCCCGCCGTAGTCAACCTGGCAGTGGTCGAAACGTCCAACCAACACCTTGCCGGGAAGATTTTGCAGCGCATACGCGACCTCGGCGCCATCATCCCCGTGTTCATCACAGAGCTCTTCAAGCCAATCAGGGCAGGGGAAGTAAATCAACGCCTCTCGGCCAATAAACCCGTGCACTGAAAGGAATCGACTCCCACTGAACGGGTTGCGGTGAATCTCGGGTGCCCACACGTATGATGCCGTGACTACCGCCTGCCCGTAAATAGGCAGGCCAGTATCCACTTCAGTATCGAGCAACTGCCCGAAGCTCGTCCCAGCAATGTCAGCCTTGGCGCAAAGCTGGCAATCCACAGCCGCATAGTGGTCGAGGGGGTCATGGTGTACGTCTGCACTGATTGCCCCACCCCACGACAGCGTGGGCAGAGACACCCCAAAAAGCACACGCCTCCATTCCGGCATCGTCTCAGTTCGAGCCGAAAGGCTCATCGTCGCCCGGGCATACCGCCCTTCGTCGCCCAAAATTTCTAGAAATCTGCTTGCCGACGCCCACTGCGCTCTCGCCGGTCGGTGCATCATCGACAACAGTGCTTCATTACCACTCGTGATAGAAAAACCGAGGCAACCGCCAATATCGGTCATGATGCGACCGAAGCTAAAATCCTCGTTGAACTCTTGGAAACTGGCGGCCAGCGGATAATTACTTGCCGACGGCACACCGACCTGCGACGGGAAACCTCCATCCAGCAATTCTCTGTCGATTGCGATGGGGAACTGTAAGCGCGATGCCCCAAAGCTGCCACGCCACTCCACCGGTAGGAAGTGCCCGGTAAACAGTGCTTTTCCAGAAACTATCGCGCCCACGGGGTACGGTTCGACCGCTTCAAAAGTGCCCGAAGCGAATGGGTGCGGTGCGCAACAGTGCAGCTCCTTCCCGTCTTTAAACCGCAGGATTAACTCCCAGAATTCCTTTTCAGTCATTCTGTTCTGATGCCGGGTGGCGCTGACAACAAGCCCGGCAATGTCTTCCTCCGGTCCGGTGAGCTCCGACAGATTCGTGCACTCCACCCCAGTCTCATCCTCGGCTTCCTCGCATGAGTTGAACCCTTCTTCCCACAGCTGTGAGCGGAAGACTCGCACCGATGCGACGTCAAAAAGCGCGGTCAGCGCAAGATATCCAAGCTGGCCGATAGTGGACTTCAGGGGCACCTGTGGGAACTCGTCTTCCTCCATATATCCCTCCATCAGAGAGTCCACAATGGAGAACTCACCAGGTCCCTCGAATGGGTTGGATACGTGCAGGTGCGCGCCAAGGTTGAGCGGCACGTACTTCAGCGCAGCCTCAATCTCAGAAGAATCCTCAACTGTCGGTGAATCCACATCGAGCCACTGCAGGTCAACCTGCAAGGTGAAGGAATCAGACGTGGCATCATTGTCTTCATAGTTTTCGTCGAAGGGAATCAGCCCACCACTGTCGAAGAAACACTGCCCTAAATTGCCGCGTTCCTCTCCACCATCGACCGCCGCAACAAAGGTCAAAGCCTTATTTTCATGGGAAAAGAACCCGGGCACCACATTCAATACCCCCACGTTGACAGCCGCCCCCGATGCGTCCACCGCCATTCGGGCAAGAATCGGACGTCCGTCTTCGTCGTCTTGCAACGGCACCAAATCAACCTGCGTCACCTGGCCCCGACTAAAAGTCCCCTCCAACGTCGTGTACGCCCACGACCAGTCTTTGCTGGAAATATCGAAACCAACCGATGCACTGTAGCCCGCCGTATGAGCCATAGCTTGTCTCCTCTAATCCGTTGGGACTTTCGGCTGCTCATAGTGCCAGTCGCTTTACGACGACCGATACCCCAAGGTCTTCACGACCCGACCAGCGGTTATGCCCCCTCGAGCAATGACACCTGCATCATATAATTAGGCCCGGATTGAGTTAGGCGGAACTTTTGACGTATTCGAAAACAGTTCGAAGGCGCCATTTCCACACACTAAATACAAAAGTCGAGCTAGGACTTCTACTTAGCTCTTCCAAGCAGAAGTTCTAGCTCGACGTTAGTCAGCAACTTAAGAGGCTATCTACCTGCATTAGCCTCACGAATGGCTGCAGTATTCTGCGCGATTCGAATCACGGCAATCATACCTTCAAGCCCCAACCGGACTGCGACGATTTGGAGTAGAGCAGGAATCCAGCCAAACAACAGGATGCCAAAACCAGCCAGGAAACCGGCACCAACATCTTCGCCCATCCCGGAAAAACCTGCGATGACGAAGAAGAAATAAATCAACGCGGCAATTGCGATATTGATGATGTAGATGAACTTGGCAAACTGAATGGTGATGAAGCTGGAAAAGCTGAAATCGAAAAGCGCCTGGAAAAACCCACGCGATTCTGCTTTCACCGTTGCTGCCTGAAATCCAGCTGACTGCCCATACTGGCTGTTAGACCCGGTTTGGTACCCATTGCCAGCTCCAGCTGCACCCGGGGTGCCCGCATTATTGTTAGTTCCGTAGTTGTAGTTACCCTGCTGCGCCCAGGTGTCGTACGACTGTCCTCCGGTTCCGGCGCTATTCGCCGATTCGCTGTACGGGTTGTTCTGGCTGTCACCGCTGCTGCTGTGATTTCCAGTGTTGTAGCTGTCGTTGTTGTAATCAGACGGGTTCTAATCGGTCATCAGATGTTTTTCCTTTCCTATCCGCCCACCCGTTTACCGAGCTGGCCCCTGCCTGCATTTCACCACATGCAGAGCTGTTTTATCTGAGAATCTAAAGATAGATGAGACTACGCTGGCAAAACTGCAAAAACTCTAGCCGGGAAGCCTGTCCCATCCTTTGGCTTCGGCCAGGATGCAACGACGAGAGCCCCTGTTTCTGGCACCTGGTCGAGTCCTGCCAGCAGCTCAATCTGCCAGCGGTCACGCCCTAATAGATAGAGCTCCGTCGGCAAGCTTCCACCGTGAGCCACGATGCCAGGGTCCGTATCAGTGGTCTCATGCCCAATCGCCACAATGCCACGGTTGTCTATCAACCATTCGACAACCTCAACGTTCCATCCTGGATAATGGGTCACGCCCTCTTCATCCGCATTGGCCATTGCCTCAGCGTCAGGCCATCGCTTTGACCAATCACTGCGAAATGCGACGAACGCACCGTCCGGGATAGAGCCATTGCGCTCCTCCCACGCTTCCACATCAGCAATCGAAGGAGAGAAATCATTATCCCGAGCGACTTCAGTAGTGAAATCTAGGACGACCAAAGGCAGAATCATCTGCTCGACGCCAATATTGTCAAGAGTTCTCGTCTCTTGGACGAAATGCACAGGCGGATCCACATGCGTACCCCACTGGCCAACAAATTGGTATTGGTCGATTTCAAATCCATGCTCAGCAACGGTGAAAAGCCGTGTTCGCTGTTCGTCGGGAAGCGCCGGGAATTTCGGCTGACCGGCGTGAAACGCGTGCGTCAAATCAACATAGGTGTGGTTTTCCCGAAGCTTGCGAGCAATGTTCCATAGTTCGTGCGTATTTGCGATGTTCTCGTTTGACATAAGGCAAAGTATATAGACAAAGCTGTCTAGTTGGCCAACATAACTACCGACACATCGAGCACCAAAAGACACCAACTCGCCCCACACGGCATCCATCAGCCCAAACAGCCTGACGACACCCGCCACCCCAGGTACCCTCGCACACAGGAAAGACTTTCCAATCCGCAGCCAAATTCTTCAGATTATGAAGTGCTGGGCTACGCATCCGGCTTTCACCAAAAATTAAGCCATCACGAAGGAGCATTTGATGACCACCTACGAAAACATCCTTACCGAAACCCGCGGTCGCGTCGGCATTATTACCCTGAACCGCCCGAAGGCGCTGAACGCCCTCAATCACAAGACCATGGAAGAGATCGGTGCAGCAGCCACCGCTTTCGACAGCGATGCAGGCATTGGCGCGATTATCATCACCGGCTCCGAGAAGGCGTTTGCCGCAGGTGCGGACATTAAGGAGATGGCGGACAAGTCCGGAACCGAGATGTACATCTCCGATTGGTTCGCACGTTGGGATGTTCTGACTTCCGTCCGCACTCCAGTTATCGCCGCCGTTAACGGCTACGCCCTGGGCGGTGGCTGCGAGGTCGCCATGATGGCGGACTTCATCATCGCTGGCGCTAAAGCCAAGTTCGGTCAGCCTGAGGTTAACCTCGGCATCTCTCCGGGTATGGGCGGCTCGCAGCGTCTCACCCGCGCAATCGGCAAGGCTAAGGCAATGGAGATGTGCCTCACCGGCCGCATGATGGGCGCCGAAGAAGCTGAATGCGCGGGTCTGGTCGCCCGCGTCGTCGAGCCGGAAGCGCTTCTCGACGAGGCCCTGAAGGTCGCCGACACCATTGCGTCGAAGTCGCTGGTTGCCACTACCCAGATTAAGGAACAGATCAACCAGGCCTACGAAATGACGCTGTCGCAGGGACTGCTCTTTGAGCGTCGCACCTTCCACTCCCTGTTCTCCTCCAATGACCAGAAGGAAGGCATGGCCGCTTTCACTGAAAAGCGCGAGGCAAACTTCACCAATTCCTAGAAACTGCTAGTTCACAGTCGACGGGACAGCCAGCCACAGAGCAGAGTCGTCGGCAGCAGAATAGGTGTCGCGTGCGCGTGGTGTGTGCGTTGGAGAAGTCACAATGACAGCGGCACGAACGCCGCTGGTTCCCGATTCCGCAAGGTATGCAGTGCCAGCCGCATTTTCAACAGTGGAGTCCGAGTTTGTTTCCATCGTGATTCGCTGCTTCCATACGCCCATGGACGCAAGGGCATCACGCATGTACTCAGCCTCAGTCTGACAGCCCGGCTGAGTACGACCACCCGTGACGACGACCGGGTTAAGCGGATGACGCAGCGCCAGCGAACGTGCAGTTTCCAATCGGGACGTCAAAACAGCAGGAGCACTGCAGTCGGGATTGAGACGGGCTCCGAGCACAATAATCGGCACCTGAGGATCAAGTAGCGCAGTCTCCGCAGCTGCACGTCCGACCGGGGACACCACCACTGGAGTCACAAGCGAGCTATTGAACGCCTTGATTGCGACCGCACTGACCGGATTGGCGTTTGCCACTGCGCCCGAGCCAAAGACCGCACTCGCAGTAAGAATAAGGCATGCTCCAGCCATAGCGATTGCACGGAAAGATCGCGCCATTAAAGTCCCTCTCAAGAAAAAGTGGCACGGAGAAATCCATACCCCACATGCCATTTAGAATCAGGCGGATAAATCCGCAGTATCACGCTGCTAATACTAGGCGCTACACAAAATGGCGCCTACATAAGAATTACGCGGGGGTGGCCAGGCACTCTCTTCGCCACCAAAATAGCACGCCGCCTACCAGGTAAATTGCGGACATAGAGGCTTTTAAATCCACTTGGGATTCATAAAAGTGAGTTACATTTAATGACTTTTTCGTTAACTGCCAGCAAATCCCGGGGTCCGATAGCAAATTATCCACCAAAACACAGGTACAGAAGTCACTATTGTTATTAATGTTAAGAATGTAACGCATGTGAATGCATGTCTGCTTCAGTCAATTTTCGAAGGCCAACACACCACCGAGCACCCTCTCCGTCTCGCGACACAGCCCCGTCCCGACGCTCCAGCGCCACCCCCGCAATGCGTCCGCAAAACATCGAATCGGCAACACTCGACAACTACATACACGCAACGCCGCCGCCACTTCCGCCCATAAAAGCGTGACGACGAAAGTGTCGCGCGCCGTCGTTAAGCGAAGGCGTTAAAACCCGTCGAAACCCTCTCGAATAAAACAACGATTTTTTTGCGTAATTCGTCAAATAATCGCTGGTTACACCGTGTATCGATGAATTCAGCACTATTTTGCACATTAGTTAGGTAAGCGTCCGCGGCTCGTGATAGAACTCACAAGAGAACTATTTTCACTCAGCCATCACCCTGGCTGAGCCAGCCTAGAAGGAACATTATGAGCGTGCTCAACCTCGCCGCGGCGACGGCTGACACGGCGATTCCGGAATCTACCGGATTCACCGTCGCAGTCGGCGTTATTGGCGTCCTGTTGTCCCTGCCCTGCTGGTTCATCTTTATTAAGGGATTCACCCATATGGTGAAGACCATCATGGTGGGCCAAAAGACGTACGGTCACACCGGTGAATGGGGAACCCGTATTTGGACCATGATCCGAGAGATCGTCGGTCACACCAAGATGGCCAAGAAGCCCGGCGTTGCTGTGGCTCACTGGTTCGTCATGGTGGGCTTCCTCCTCGGTTCCCTAGTGTGGTTCGAGGCGTACATTCAGACCTTCTGGCCAGCCGGTGGTTGGCCAATCCTCAGGAATCTGACCGCCTGGCACTTCATCGACGAACTGCTCGGCCTGGGCACCACCCTGGGCATCCTGGCACTGATTCTCGTCCGCCAGACCAACCTGGGCAAGGAGCGTCTGAGCCGCTTCTACGGATCCAACGCCAAGGCTGCCTACTTCGTTGAGGCCGTCGTCCTCATCGAGGGCCTGGGCATGATGTTCGTCAAGGCTGCCAAGCTGGCTACCTACGGCGACCACGGTCACACTGGCGCCGAGGTCTGGACCTGGGCGAACTTCGTCACCGGTGGTATCGCACAGATTCTGCCGGCCTCCGAAGTCATGGTGTCCATCTTCGCGCTGATTAAGCTGCTGTCCGGTATGGTCTGGCTCTTCGTTGTTGGCCGCAACCTCACTTGGGGTGTCGCATGGCACCGCTTCCTGGCGTTCGCCAACATCCTGCTCAAGCGCAACGCTGATGGCTACAACGCCCTCGCTGGGGCTAAGCCGATGACCTCTAACGGCGAGATCCTGAACCTGGAAGAGGCTGACCCGGAGGTTGACTCCATGGGCACTGGCGTGGTCACCGACCACTCCTGGAAGGCTCTGCTGGACTTTACCTCTTGTACCGAGTGTGGTCGCTGCCAGGAGCAGTGCCCGGCCTGGAACACTTCCAAGCCGCTGTCCCCGAAGCTGCTGGTTAACCAGCTGCGTGACCACGCTTACGCTTCTGCCCCGTACCTGATGGCTGGCGAGACCATCGAAACCGCTCGCGAGGGCGAAGGCGCTGGCGCAGCACTCCTGACCAAGCCGCTGGTTGGCGACGGCGACGAGGGCATCATCGACCAGGACGTTCTGTGGTCCTGCACCAACTGTGGTGCCTGTGTTGAGCAGTGCCCGGTTGACATTGAGCACATCGACCACATCGTTGATATGCGTCGTTACCAGGTTCTGGTGGAGTCGGACTTCCCGACCGAGCTGGCTGGCCTGTTCAAGAACCTTGAGACCAAGGGCAACCCGTGGGGCCAGAACGCTTCCACTCGTGCCGACTGGATCAATGAGGTCCGCAAGGAAGGCGTCGTTGTCCCGATTTGGGGCGAGGATGTCGAGAGCTTCGACGATACCGAGTACCTGTTCTGGGTCGGTTGTGCCGGTGCTTACGACGACAATGCGAAGAAGACCACCAAGGCTGTTGCAGAGATGCTTTACACCGCAGGTGTGAAGTACGCTGTGCTCTCCCAGGCCGAGGGTTGTACTGGCGACTCCGCTCGCCGTGCTGGTAACGAATTCCTCTTCCAGATGTTGGCTGAGCAGAACATCGAGCAGCTCGACGAGGTCTTCGACGGTGTGCCGCCGAAGCAGCGCAAGATTGTCGTCACCTGTGCGCACTGCTTCAACACCTTCAAGAACGAGTACCCGGAGCTGGGCGGACAGTACGAAGTTGTCCACCACACCCAGCTGCTGAACAAGCTGGTTCGTGCTAACCGCCTGCAGCCGGTTGCTTCGGGTCAGGGCCGCCAGGTCACCTACCACGACCCATGCTTCCTGGGCCGCCACAACAAGGTATTCGAAGCTCCGCGTGAGCTGATTGGCGCGTCCGGCGCCAACCTCGTCGAAATGCCACGTAATAAGAACACCGGCTTCTGCTGTGGTGCTGGTGGCGCTCGCATGTGGATGGAAGAGACCATCGGTCAGCGCATCAACGTAAACCGCACCGAAGAGGCTGTCGGAACCGGCGCTGAGGCAATTGCCATCGGCTGCCCGTTCTGTAAGACGATGATGAACGATGGCGTCAACAACGTCATCGAGGACGACGAGAAGAAGCCGGAGGTCCTGGACATCGCCCAGATGCTCCGCGACTCCGTGAAGGTCGACGGCGAGCTGCCGCAGGCACGCGAACCGGAGTGGATTGAGCAGCCGGAGCGTGGCTGGGTCGATCCGAAGAAGGCTGAAGAGGAAGAGCGTCAGCGCCTCGAGGAAGAGGAAGCTAAGCGCAAGAAGGCTGAGGCTGCCGAGAAGAAGAAGGCAGAGAAGGCTTCCGCTGCCGGCGCTGGTGCCGCAGCTGCTGGTGCTGCTGCAGGCGCTGCCGCCAAGGGTGGCGCTCCGACTCCGGGTGGTGCTCCGAAGCCGGGTGGTGCCAAGGGCGGCGCACCGACCCCAGGTGGTGCCAAGAAGGGCGCTCCGACTCCGGGTGGTGCTCCAAAGCCAGGCGGTGCCAAGGCCGGTGCACCAACTCCGGGTGGCGCCAAGAAGGGTGCTCCTGCTCCGGGTGGCGCTCCGAAGCCAGGCGGCGCCAAGGCCGGCGCCCCGGTTCCAGGTGGTGCAAAGGGCGGCGCCCCGACCCCAGGCGGTGCCAAGAAGGGTGCTCCAGCTCCGGGCGGCGCTCCGAAGCCAGGCGGAGCAAAGGCCGGCGCACCGGTTCCAGGTGGCGCTAAGAAGGGCGCTCCAGTTCCGGGCGGCGCCAAGGCCGCTAAGCCGGCCGCGCAGGCAGAGCCAGCAGCTGCAGAAACCGAAGCTCCGGCTGAGGCTCCGAAGGCAACCAAGGGCGCTCCGATTCCGGGTGGCGCACGCAAGGGTGCCCCGGTTCCAGGTGGTGCTAAGAAGGCAGCCCCGGCCGCCAAGCCGAAGGCCGAGGAAACCGCTCCCGCCGAGGACACCGCTGCTGAAGTAGCGGCCACCGAGTCCGAGCAGCCAGCAGCTGACCAGCCAGCAGCTGAGCAGCCGAAGACCGCATCCGGTGCTCCGGTTCCGGGCGGCGCACGCAAGGGCGCTCCAATCCCGGGGGGCGCACGCAAGGCCAAGCCAGTCGCCAGCACCCCTGCCCCGGCAGCAGAGGAAACCGAAGCTCAGGAGGCTCCTGCTCAGCCAGAGGCAGAGCAGGCTCCGGCGCAGCCAGAGGTTACCGAACAGCAGTCGGCGGAAGATGCCACCTCCACCGAGCAGGCCACTGAGGCCCCAGCCGAGGAGACGCAGGCGCCGTCGGCAAGCGCTAAGAACCTTCCGCGCAACCAGCACGGAGTTCCGCTGCCAGGATCGGCGCGACGTAAGTAGCGCTCGCTAAGTAAACAGGAATCCGCCCGAGAGGTTATTCTTCCCGGGCGGATTTTTTGTGCTTTACGACGGTCCCTGCGCCACGGCATTAATCATGCAAATGGCACTCTCGACCGCACTGACAATATATTGATTACTGCATCCCGTTAGAGATGACCGCGTTGTGGTGTGGAAAGAGGTCTTGGCGTAGTGATTAAGAAATCGCTGTCACAGATAAGAGACTTTCTGAGGACTCCGGGGTCAGTGGAGATGGTCATTGCGCTGATCCTCACGGCTCTCGATGCGCTAATTTTCCGCGAGAGCAACTCTGATTTATTGTTGCCGACCATTATCGGTGGCCTTCAGGTCATTCTTGTTGCAGTGGCCACGTATTTGCCGCTCTTTGCCATGGTGGTTGTCCCAGCGAATTTCTTGGCGTTGACCTTCCTCCCAACAGAGCAAGCTCCAATGCAGATTTTCTGTGCGCTTCTCATCGTGGAAGTGATGCGTGCTAACAACAACAAGATGCCGGCGAGAATCACTGCGTTGCTCTTGTTGGTGATTTCAAACTACGACGTAAACACAAGTACTTTCGCACGCGACCATGTCGCAACCTTTGTGACAACACTGCTTTTTGTAATTGCCTACGCCATCGGCATGATGCGCAGCCGCTACAAAGAGCAACGCCGGCGGGCAACGATTGAATCTAACCGCGCTCTGGAAGAACAACGCCTTGAGTTGGCGACCGTACTGCACGACTCCACCGCCAAGTCCTTTACTCGCGTAACCATGCTGGCGCAGGCGCTCGCCATCGAGCGAGAAGGGACCGATGAAAAACTTGAAGAATCCCTGGAGGACATCGCAGAGACCTCCCGAGAAGGCCTGCTACAGCTTCGCCAGTTGCTTTCATTGCTGAAATCCGCTGACGACGAGAGTTCTTTGACCTCCGCTATCGGCCAGGATGAGCGAGTTCCCAGCATGAACAAGGTGCTCCAACAGGCCAAAGATGAACTACAGGAAGCTGGGTTTAACGTTTCGCTGGCCACGAGGATCGAAACCGAGCCCTCTTTGACGCAGATTTCAGAGGTTATCTCGCCGGCGCTGTCGGAGTTCTGCACGAACATTCAGAAGTACGGCGAACCGCAAACGAACGTTCACATTCTGGCGCTGAGCAACGAGGAAGATGGCTTCACGCTCGACATCAGCAATCAGGTATCGAAGGCGCTACCGCATTTTCTGCCGCGGGCGATGCTCTCGAGCGGTTTGGGGCTTTCCTCACTGCATCGGCGAGTGCGACCGTGGGACGGTTCCATCACGTCAGAACGAGAAGGAAATGTGTGGAATTGCAAACTCCACATGCCACCTACCAACCAGTAGGTTACGCTAGCGTAAGATTGATGTAGTAGCCGCCTGTGACGAAGATATCTCTCGAAAAGTCCTGGTTAGCGTAGTAATATCACACGATGACAGATATTGTTCGGTTTTTATAACTTCTATGAAAGGTTCGCGGATGTCTGACATTAAGGTTCTCATTGTCGACGACGACCCACTCGTACTCTCGACGCTGCGAACCTATTTCAAGAAGGCACCGCATATCACCGTGGTCGATGAAGCCAGCGATGGCCACGAGGCTCTCAACATTATTGCCCGTGGTGGCGTTGACGTAGTTTTGACCGATATTCATATGCCCAACATGGACGGCGTTGAGCTACTTGAGCGCATTAAGAAGGTGGAGAATCCACCGAAATTCATCGCTATCACCTCATTTGATACCGATGAAACAATGCTGAAAATCTTGAGTCTCGGCGGAAATGGCTACATTCTCAAAACTGCCCGCCCGGAATCTGTCATTGGCACAGTTGAAGATGTCTTCCAGGGTGGCACCGTCATCTCGCCGATTTCTGCGACTCGGCTGATTAAAACTCTGCCGTCCCGCAACATTTCCTCGTACAAGATCACTCAAGCCGAGCGAGAGGTTCTCGGCCTAATCTGCCGCGGTAAGTCAAACCACGACATCGCCAAGGAACTCGGCAAGTCGCCGGGCACTATCAAGAAGCACCTCTCCAGCATGTTCAATAAGTTTGGAGCTACCTCTCGCCTGGACCTGGCGCTGAAAGCAATAGACGCAGGCTTCCATCCGCCGGCATCCGCCGCTGCAGAATAACCAGGGGCTCTGAGATTTGGCCGGTTAGCGGCTCTGAATTGAGCCTTTGCAGGCCCGAGATAGATAGCAAAAAGGGGCATATTCACTTTCGCGAATATGCCCCTTTTACCCGTGCTGAGTGTGGAGAGAGAACTGTGTAACTACTGGATGGTCACCTCGACATGTCGCTCGCGCGGAGCCACACCGAAGTAGCTGCGCCCAATTGGCTCCCACGTCTTCGAGTTGGCGTTGCAGCGAACTGTCTGTCCGGCGAACTCGTCAACCAGGAATCCCCAGCTCAGACGACCAGTTTCACCCTTGCGCACTTCGTATGGTCCGATCTTCTGCCCGAGGCTCCAAACCATCTCTCGGGAGTATTCCCAGGAGTACTTGCGGTTGAGCTCCTTGCTGACCTTCACACTGACAGAGATATTGGTCCACCACTTCTTGGTCTTGGACTCCTTGATGGTCTGCGTCAGCGGAATCGGCTCATCACCGATGTCATTCTTCGTAGAGACAACGCCCTCAACGTCGTAGCGAGAGCCGGTGATTTCCACGAACTCAGCCACCGAACCCGGAGCTTCACAAGTGGTTCCCGGTGCCGGACCGCGGTCAACTGCCGCCGGCTTGGGCACTGGTACCCACTCCTCCGGCGCGAACGGTTCACCGGCTCCTGGATTCGGGGCGGCCACCGCTGTCGGAGCACCGAGTCCGAGCGCAAAGACCGTCGTCAAGCACATGGCGACAACACGCTTTTTCATAACTGCTCCTAGTCGTTAATCGTGGCGGATGCCGGGCCGCCGTCACCGGAGTTACCGCTGACAGGCGCCCACTGCTGACGGTGCTCGCCCTCCTTGGTGGTCTTGTGCCAGACCACGAAGCGAGTCGACGGCCCCTTGCCGTTGTACTCACCGAAGTAGGGCTCACCGCGCCACAGGCCGGTCTTCTGGTCACAGGTGCGAACACGGCCAATGAAGGACTTCATGTGCACGCCGTAGTCTGCGCGAACGGTCTCACCGGGGTTGACGGTCACCGGGCCCAGCTTGTCGCCAACCGACCACTGACTGACCTCGACGATGCCGTACTTGTTCTTCACCCCGTGGAGGAACACGTCCCACATATTTCCGGAGCTCATGGCCTTTACGGACTCGTTGACTCCCTCTGTCACCTCGAGGGTGTACTGAATCGGGCGGTCGGTGCGGTTGGTGAATGAGTTAGTGCCGTTGTAGCGGTCCCATTCGTCGGTAATCCACTGTTCCCAGGGGTGACGCTTGGCATCCTTGACCGGGTCACACTTATCCGTGTTGGTGAAACCGGTGTGGTGCTCATCTTGGTCAGGGGTCTGGGTCAGCGGGGTCGCCGCGGCCTGTCCAACGATGCCTGGTGCAAGAAGACTTGCACCCATCACCGCGCAGGCCAGGGCCTTCTTTTTCAGGCTCAACATGGAGAAACTTCCTTCTGCTTCGAGGTCTTAAAGAGGCTCAGCCCGTCTTAGACGGCGTACTCCTTGACCTGCGGAGCAGCACCGTCGACGGAGCGATCAGCTTCGTTGGCGCGCATGGAAACGCGAATGTGACGCTCCTTCGGGATGGTGCCCCAGTACGGACGACCCGCGTCAATCCACTTTCCGCCCTTACAGGTCAGGTGAGTACCTTCGAAGGACTGATTCAGGAAGCCATACTCCAGAACACCGGTGTAGCCAGGCTTGACTGGGTACGGGCCGAGGGTCTGGCCAACCTCCCAGGTCTGAGTGGACTGGTAGCCGGCGCTAAAGGTGACATGGAAGAGCTTGAGCAGGTCGAAGTCGACCGAACCGCCGACATTCCAGGACTTGGTCTTGCCCTCCTTCAGGGTCTGGGTCAGCGGCAGGTCGGTGTCGCCGTAGTTAGCGACAGTCGCAGTACCTTCGACCTCGAACTTCGAGCCGGTGATCTTCAGGGACTGGCCGGACTGGCCTTCAACGGAGCAGGTGCCACCGACGGTGCCCGGGGTAGGGGCTGGGGCAGCTTCGGCCACCGGGGCGACAGCCAGCGAGGACATGGTAACCAGGGCTGCAATGGAGCCGGAGAGCAGGGTCTTCTTCACGGCGAAATCCTTTCAGGATGTGACGAGCAACTCGTAAGGAAATACTTGAACTGACACCTGCAAAGGTAAGTCGAAATTCAGCGTTTTGTAATGGAAAATTTTCGACTGGCTTTACGACGGCCGCAGCGATTATCCACATAGCAAAAATGGAATCCCACCGATTTCTGCCACGCGAAAATACGACATCTAATTGACCTTGACCAGCAATTATGGGCGCAACAATAAGATTTCGACGATCAATTTAAACGCATTAGAACTACGCCTTTTGAACCAATTCAAAAATGCCTCGGTCGGCCACTTGGTACTAGACAATCAACATTTCGGCCACTAGCCCACCTACATAAAGACACCAGAGAGTAGCCGAATGGCCACCCCCAGGCGCGGGCGGGTAGAGAGACCTCCACACTTCACACTCTTGATTAAATAGTTATGATTTCTTTATTAATCACTGGCGAAGTCCGGCAGTCCACAAAGCCCTGACACTTTGCCGAGGCAGATATCTTTCGGAGTACTACCTAATGTTTCGACGCACTTCCGTTCTTGCTACCACCATTGCATCCGCAGCACTTTCCCTGAGCGCGCTGACCGGCGCCCCGACCGCTACCGCAGCACCGACAGCTACGACCAGCAGCGACGACCTGCAGGTTAAGGAATACGCTCTTTCCGATACCTTCTCTTGCGACTACTACAACCTCCCGTGGTGCCGCTAAAGAGCGCTGACCCCCTACCCCTCCTCTGCCGCCCCTTCACGTGAGCGCGGCTACTTCGCGGTGCCGTCGAGCCCCTCTAGCAGTGTGGCAAAATCCGTGACGTTAGTATCCACCCGCGTGTTTGTACTGCGTCGATGGTTCGGCTCGCTGACACCCTGACTCCTCTCGTTGACCCCGCCCGCTGAATGCGCCGCACCCTTTTCTTCAGCTTCGTTCCCAAAATCTGGACCAAAACCGACTACGGCCGAGCGAACACCGACAAGGTACTCGGCAAGCTCACGAGCTGCACGCACCACGCGATTATTCATCTCCGCGCCGGACACTCCGCCGGCGCCATTTCCGGCACCATCGCCAGCACCAAAGTCCTCAGTGGCTGCAAATACAGCAGTCGGCATAACCGTGCCGCGCAGGTAGCTAAACAGCGGACGCATCGCATACTCCAGCACCAACGAATGTCGTGCTGTGCCAGCCGTCGCAGCAATAATGACCGGCATAGAAGTCAGCGCATCCTTATCCAGGGCGTCGAAAAACATCTTGAACAACCCCGAGTAAGACGCTGCGAACACCGGGGTCGCGGCAATCAATCCATCAGCACCGCTGACAGTCTCGAGGGCGGCGCGCAATTTTTCGTCGTAAAGCCCTGTGGACATCACAGTGCCGAGGCTGACAGCGAGTTCGCGCAGCTCGACGTACTCAATTTGGAGCCCCTCGCCACGCTTGGAGACCTGCGCCTCGACGGCCTCCGCGATGCGGTCGGCAAGGATGCGCGTGGTTGATGGATCGGAAACACCAGCACTTACGACGACGAGCTTTTTCACTGCTGATTCCTTTCAGCCGGGCGGACGAGAAGGTGCGGGGAATCTACGCCTTCGGCAACCAGCGAGGCATGCGTCGGCGGGTCGGAAGGCACGTGCGCCGGGCGGCGGCGCTCAAACTCTTCACGCAGGACCGGAACGATTTCGGTTCCCAGGATTTCAACCTGCTCCAACGCCATTTCCAGCGGCAGGCCGGCGTGGTCGATGAGGAAGAGCTGTCGCTGGTAGTCGCCAACGGCATCTGCATAGCCCAGGTAACGTTCGATAATTTGCTCAGGCGTGCCGACGGTCAGTGGAGTGATGTTCTCGAATTCTTCCAGAGATGGCCCATGTCCATAGACCGGGGCATTGTCGAAGTATGGGCGGAAAATCTCCTTGGCCTTCTTCTCCGTCTCAGCGGCGAAGACCTGACCGCCAAGCCCGACGATTGCCTGATCAGCAGCACCATGACCGTAGTGCTCAAAGCGCTGGCGGTAGAGATTGACCATGGCTGTGGTGTGCTCGATATTCCAGAAAATGTGGTTATGGAAGAAGCCGTCCCCATAGAAGGCGGCCTGCTCAGCAATCTCAGTGGAGCGGATTGAGCCGTGCCACACGAAAGGTGCTACACCGTCGAGCGGGCGCGGTGTGGACGTAAAGGACTGCAGCGGAGTGCGGAATTGACCTTGCCAATCCACATTCTCCTCACGCCAAAGAGTGCGCAGCAGGTGATAGTTCTCGATGGCCAGCGGAATTCCCTTGCGAATATCCTTGCCAAACCACGGATAAACCGGCCCGGTGTTGCCGCGGCCCATCATGAGATCAATGCGACCTTCGGAAAGGTGCTGGAGGTAGGCGTAATCCTCGGCGATGCGCACGGGGTCGGTGGTGGTAATCAGCGTTGTCGAAGTCGACAGAATCAGATTTTCGGTCTGTGCTGTGAGGTTGGCTAATAAAATCGGCGGATTCGCCGGTGCCACAAACGGTGGATTGTGGTGCTGGCCAGTAGCAAATACATCGAGGCCGACCTCTTCGGCCTTCTTCGCTAGGGCGACAGTTGCCTTAATTCGCTCATGTTCAGTAGGGATTTGTCCGGTCGTAGGATCTTTTGTGACGTCGCCAATTGTAAAAATTCCGAATTGCATAATTCTCAATCCTAAATAGCGGTTGTTGACATGTCAACGCCTGTTATGCTGGGCATAAGCACTTAAAACGACTCCATATGAACCGCCTCCAACCAAAGGAGCCTCGCCCAGCCATGACAAAACCCTGCCCCAATCGCCCGGCCGGACGTGCGTTACTAAAAATTATCCGGCATTTTCCTAGAAATTTGTTGACACATCACCACAGCCCTGGTTATAGTTGACATGTCAACACCGGAAGTTGGTTCCGGCGGACAAAAATACTTCGAAAGATTCGAAACACTTTTTAACTTTTAGGAGATTCACCATGGCTCTTCAGTCTGGCAACTACGTTCTTGATACTCAGCACTCCACCGTTGGCTTCAACGTTCGCCACGCAATGATTACTAAGGTTCACGGCCAGTTCGACGAGTTCGAGACCGCTATTACCTTCGACGCTGACAAGCCGGAGGCATCCACGGTCAAGGCAACCATTCAGGCGAATTCCATCAACACCAACAATGAAGAGCGCGACAACCACCTGCGCTCGAAGGATTTCTTCGGCACCGACGAGAATCCGACCCTCGAGTTCGTCTCCACCTCCATTGAGCTCCAGAGCGAGGAGAAGGCCACCGTTACCGGCGACCTGACCATGAATGGCGTTACCAAGCCGGTCACCCTGGATGTCGACATTTTCGGCTCCGCTGAGGACCCGTGGGGCCAGACTCGCGTTGGCTTCGAGGCAGCTGCCAAGATTGACCGCACCGACTTCGGTATTGAGTACAACGCACCGATTAAGACTGGCGGCATCCTGATTGGAAACGAGATCTCCCTGCAGATCGACGGCTCCGCAGTTAAGCAGTAACTAACAGCCGAAACCCCAGCACTCAGAACCCCAGAAAGCGTCCTGCATCCTCATGCAGGACGCTTTTGCGCAATCAATGTGCAATTAATCTGCCCCCGCTGTGAGAAAAGCATGGTGCGGGAGCAAAAAAGTGGCATGCTTAGACAGGTGAGTTCCAGTAAAGACACTTCCCAGGGCACCGAAACCACCAACGAGACAACGCAGGACGCTCAGGCTGCGCAGGCCGCTCAGGCCGAGCAGTCCCGTGCTGCCCGTGTTGCCGCCCGTCGTGGAAACATCAGGGCACCTCGCCGCACTCCACTGGAGACACTGGACCAATCCTCCAAGCTGCAGAACGTCCTCTACGACATTCGCGGTCCGGTGACTACTCTCGCCGAACAGATGGAGGCCGACGGCCACCGCATCATGATGCTCAACACCGGCAATCCGGCAAAGTTCGGCTTTGATGCACCTGACACCATCGTGCAGGACATGGTCCGCGCCCTCCCCCACGCACAGGGCTACTCCGAGTCCAAGGGTATTTACTCCGCACGCCGTGCCGTCGTCACGCGCTATGAGATGGACCCGGATTTCCCCCGTTTCGACGTCAACGACGTCTGGCTGGGCAACGGCGTCTCCGAGCTGATTTCCATCACCACGCAGGCGCTGCTCAACGAGGGCGATGAGGTCCTCATTCCAGCTCCGGATTACCCGCTCTGGACTGCAGCAACCACCCTCGCCGGCGGCAAGGCCGTCCACTACACGTGCGATGAGGAGAATAACTGGGCCCCGGATGTCGAAGACATTCGCTCGAAGGTGACGGATCGC
This sequence comes from Corynebacterium sp. LK33, assembly GCF_014334955.1. Lineage (NCBI taxonomy): Bacteria > Bacillati > Actinomycetota > Actinomycetes > Mycobacteriales > Corynebacteriaceae > Corynebacterium > Corynebacterium sp. LK33. The sequence continues at coordinate 242,536 of NZ_PDGU01000011.1, forward strand.
ACGAAGGCGATTGTCATCATCAACCCGAACAATCCGACCGGCGCGGTCTACACACGCCAGACGCTCGAAGCCATCGTCGATATCGCTCGTGAGCACTCACTCCTGCTGCTTTCCGACGAAATCTACGACCGCATCCTCTACGACGATGCAGAGCACATTTCCACTGCCTCCTTGGCCCCGGATTTGCTCTGTATCACCTTCAACGGCCTGTCCAAGACCTACCGTGTGGCCGGCTACCGCGCGGGCTGGATGGTGCTGACTGGCCCGAAGCGCCACGCAGAGGGCTTTATCGAGGGCATCAACTTGCTGGCCAGCACCCGTCTATGCCCGAATGTCCCTGCTCAACACGGCATTCAGGTGGCACTTGGCGGCTACCAGTCCATCGAGGACTTGATCTTGCCAGGCGGTCGCCTGCTGGAGCAGCGCAATGTCGCCTACGAGGGACTGACCTCAATTCCGGGCGTAAGCTGCGTGAAGCCGATGGGAGCAATGTACGCATTCCCGAAGCTGGATCCGAACGTCTACGAAATTCACGATGACGAGAAGCTGATGCTCGACATCCTGCGTGAAGAGAAGATCCTGATGGTCGGCGGCTCTGGCTTCAACTACCCGACGCCGGATCACTTCCGGATTGTCACCCTGCCGTGGGCACGCGACCTGAAGGAAGCTATCGAGCGCCTAGGCAACTTCCTGGTCAGCTACAAGCAATAGCAGTACTTAAGGTTGCGCACGCTACTGGTTCTGCCCTTCTCACATATCGATGCGCTATTCACTTATGGACACACTGGAGCGCATCGATGAGTGAGTATTGCATCGATAGGTGAGCCATAGCGCTGATGACTACGGCTCGGCGCGCCGGAATGGCGGTACGCCTTCCGGTGCTGGTGCAGCGATTAGGTTATTAAGGGTGGGCAGGCATTCAAAAGATTCAATGAACTCTGACAACCAGCAACCTTTTCACGTTGCTCCGGGTTCCGACATAGGTGCGCATCTCGACGTACTGAAGAACTCGAACAGCGGCTCCCCTACCGGCCGGTTCCGGGCTGTCAATACCGCGAATCAACCCAACTCTGCAACCTCGGCTGCCCCAGCACGACTTGCAGAGCCTGCCGCACATTCAAAACCAGCACCGGCACGGCAAAACGAACCTGCACAAGCCAAACCAAAACCAACGAAACCGCGGCACAACCCCACAAGAGCACGTCGCTTACTGGCCACAGTTCTCACAGTTGCTGGTATTGCCACTTTCCTCGCAGTGATTGGGCTCTGGCCATCGGGTGAAGCTCCGAGCCCAGGGCCGGGATTCCTGCAGTCACAGACGTCAGCTGCAGAGACGGTCAAGGGAACCGTCGTAAAGCACAGCGTCGGCGCGTGCAATTCGCCTGACAACGGACGCGTCTTCGACGACCAGCCGCGGCCAGGGCTGACGGCTTCGCTCAACGACCCCGCGGCGCCGAAGTGCCAGCTCTCGGTCATTGAGCTGACCTCGGGTCCAGACGAGGGCAAGAAGACTCTGCTGGAGGCATCCGGCCTTCCCGGCGAGATTGAGCTGGAGGAGGGAGACAAGGTCGTCCTGGCAATTCACCGTCCAAACGCGGCCGGTACCGGAGCTGTCGACAATGGTGCCGTGCCGGATTCGGGGTTGATGACACCGGCTCCCGGAGTTGTGCCCGCGCCTGCCCCTGAGGGCGCAGAGGGTGAGCCTGCTCCTGATGCAGAGGCTCCGGCCCCAGCTCCAGCCCCGGAGCAGGAACCAGCACCTGAATCCGGCGCAGAAGCCCCCGCTGCCCCCGCTGCCCCCGCTGCTCCCGAGGCCGACACTAATGTCGTCGACCTCGCACCTCATCAGGTTGTCGACACCGCTAGCATCGGCAACACCTACACCTTCCTGGACATGGATCGCACCACGACGATCTGGTTGTGGCTCGGCGCGGCAGTACTTCTCATCATCCTCGTCGGCATGACTCGCGGAGTCTTGAGCCTCATTGGTCTTGGCATCACGCTGGCCGCAGTGATGGGATTCCTGGTTCCGGCACTGCTACGCGGTGGCGATCCTGTGGCCTTAGCCATCACGGCGGGCGCGGCGATCCTCTTCCCGGTGCTCTTCCTCGTACATGGCATCAATTGGAAGTCAGCTTCCGCACTGGCGGGAACACTCACCACGATGGTGTTGGCGGCGGGCCTGGCCAACCTCGCAATCTCCACGTCACAGCTACGTGGTCTCGGCAACGAGGACAACCTGCTCATTCAGCTTTACCTGCCTGACGTCTCCGTCACAGGTCTGCTTCTGGCGGGATTCATCATCGGCGCGTTGGGCGTGCTTAACGACGTCACCATCGCCCAGGCCTCGACCGTCCAGGAGCTCTACGAAGCAGCTCCGCGGTCGCGGCCTATGGAGGTCTTCCGCTCGGCAATGCGCGTCGGTCGCGATCACATCGCGTCGATGGTCTACACACTGGTACTGGCGTACCTCGGCACCGCACTACCGCTATCGATTTTGTTAAGCGTCTCCGACCGGCCGCTGATGCAGTCGTTGACCTCCGATGTCGTGGCCACAGAGCTGCTGCGTTCCACCATCGGTGCGGTGGCTTTGGTACTCGCAGTGCCGATTACCACCCTCATCGCCGCCTATACCGTGGCCCCGGAGGGTATGAAGTTTCCGAAGCGCTCGAGGGCAGCTAGCATTTAGCCGCGGCCGAGGCAGGTGACATCCCAGCCTGCGGCACGCCACTGGTCGGCTGGCAGGCAGTTGCGGCCGTCGAGCACCGCTGCGCGTTTGACCAGCTTCTTCACAGCCACCGGGTCGATGTCGCGGAACTGCTGCCACTCGGTGGCGACGACAACCATCTCCGAGCCTTCCAGGGCCGCTTCGATGCTCGGTGCGTACTCCAAGGTCGGGAAATTCTTCTTGGCGTTCTCCATGGCCTGCGGGTCGTAAACGCTTACCGAAGCGCCTGCCAACGACAGCGAACCGGCAATCGACAGCGCCGGGGAGTCACGCACATCGTCAGAGTTCGGCTTGAAGGCCGCACCCAGCACGGTCACGGTGTGGCCGAGCAGCGAGCCGCCGAAGCTACCGCGTACCAGGTCAACGGTCTTTTCACGGCGACGCATGTTAATCGCATCGACCTCACGCAGGAAGGTCAGCGCCTGGTCAACGCCCAGCTCACCGGCACGGGCCATGAATGCGCGGATATCCTTCGGCAGGCAACCGCCGCCGAAGCCCAGACCCGCGTTGAGGAAGCGGCGGCCAATTCGGGCGTCCATACCGATGGCGTCGGCAAGCGTAGTGATATCCGCACCTGTGACCTCACAGATTTCAGAGACCGCGTTGATGAAGGAAATCTTGGTGGCGAGGAATGCGTTTGCCGACACCTTCACCAGCTCTGCGGTGGCGGTGTCCGCGACGATAAGCGGAGTCTCGCGCTCGAAGATAGGGCCGAAGCACTCGCGCAAACTGGCCTCGGCAATCGATTCGACCTCCTGACCCGCACCATTGAGGATCATGCCCGGCTTCTGGGTGCCCAGCACCACACGGTCCGGCTCCAGGGTGTCCTTTACCGCGAAGCCCTCGCGCAGGAACTCCGGGTTCCAGGCGATTTCGAGGCTGGTGTTCTTCAACTGCTCATCACCGGCTGCGGCGCGCTCACCAATCATTTTCGCAGCCAGCTCCTGCAGGCGCGGTGCGGTACCGACGGGCACAGTGGACTTACCAAACACTAGATGCTTGCCGACGACGCGCTTAGCCAATTCGGTAATGGCGGCGTCCACATAGAGAACATCGGCGGCGTACGAGCCCTTAACCTGCGGAGTTCCGACACCTACGAAGTGGACGTTCGCAAATTCAACGGCTTCGTCGTAGTTAGTGGTGAAACGTAGTCGCCCTGACTCAACGTGCTTCTTTAGCAGTTCGGGCAAGCCAGGCTCAAAGAAAGGAACTTGGCCTGCGGACAATGCCTCAATCTTGGCGGGATCAACATCTACGCCGAGAACCTCGTGGCCTAACTCCGCCATCGCCGCGGCATGAGTGGCGCCAAGGTAACCCGTACCAATAACCGTAATACGCATAAGGGCTATTATTTATCGAAAGATAAAAGGCCATCAAGCCGATTTAACCCTTAAATGGTGTGAACTAAAGGCCCATATTTAGGCTTTTCACCTGCGAAAACTCTTTATTGAACAATTGTTTCCATTTCTTCACCGAGAATTCACTCGGGGCTATTCACAATTCATTTATATTCCGAGTTCATATCCCGAGTTTCAGGTGCCTTATTCCTCATCGCGGAAGTTCAGGTACGCACGCGACGGGGTCGGGCCGCGCTGCCCCTGATACTTCGAACCGAGTTTGCCGGAGCCATACGGTACCTCCGCCGGGGAGGACATCTTAAACAGTGCCAGCTGGCCGACCTTCATGTTTGGCCACAGTGCGATGGGCAGATTGGCCACGTTGGAAAGCTCCAGCGTGATGTGGCCTGAAAAACCTGGGTCAATAAAGCCGGCGGTCGAGTGCGTTGCCAGGCCCAGACGCCCCAGCGAAGACTTACCTTCCAGGCGGCCTGCCAAGTGCGGAGGAATAGTGAAGTACTCCAGGGTCGATGCCAGGACGAACTCGCCCGGGTGAAGAATGAAGGGCTGCCCTTCTGGAACCTCGTGCGGGGATGTCAGCTCTTCCTGCGGCAACTTCGGATCGATGTGCGTGTACTGCGAGTTGTTAAAAACTCGGAAGAACTTGTCCAGACGCACGTCGATGGACGAAGGCTGAATCATCTTCGGGTCAAAAGGATCAATGCCGAGATGGCCGGAGCCTTCGGCATCGATAGCGGCACGAATATCACGATCTGAGAGCAACACATAGACCAGCTTAACCGCTCTGTAATACACAGCGTGTGCGGGTTACAGGATATGCCCGCACTGAATCCCCCGGGAAGGACTGGATAAGGTCCTACAAGGAGATCAGCGATTAACCCGAAAAGACGGACAGAGGGTCTTCAAGACCAATTTTTTCGACACGAATCGAGAGTGCTACATTGAAGTTACAGAGGGCGACTGATTGCCTGCATGCCACACCTACTGTGCCAATCCCGTGGCGTGCTTTTAATCATTCCGCCTACTGTGTGCCGATGTAGTTCAATGGTAGAACTCCTGCTTCCCAAGCAGGCGGCGCGGGTTCGATTCCCGTCATCGGCTCCGCCCAATGAGGCTCAGCGTCAAGCTGAGCCTCATTTTTGTTTCCGCTGCTTTTCGGCTACATCCCGCGGTGCCACAACAACCAATCAACTCCGAATAGCACATCTGAGCAACACTTTTGCGTAGGGCACGGTTTATACCAAAGACAACGGCAAAGCCTAAGTCGATGGCGCGGTATATCTCAGCCACCGCAATACTGCTTTGACACGACGGTTGTTATCTTCCGGTTGGAAGCCGAGCTTCAAGAACACATTCGCCACATGCTTACTCACAGCGCCTGCGGTTAGTACTAGGCGTTTTTCTATTTCCTTATTACTAAGCCCCTGCGCCATCAGGTCGAGCACTTCGCGCTCACGTGGAGTCAGCTCGGCGATGCCGTCCTGCTTTGCGGCCAGTAGCGTCGCAACCACTTCAGAATCGACCACGGTACCGCCACCACGCACTTCTTCCAGCGCCGCAACGAAGTGGTCGACATCCGAGACGCGTTCCTTAAGCAGGTACCCAAAGCCACCATGCTGCAGCAGGCGATCCAGGTAGCTGGCCGCCACGTATTGGCTGAGCACCACAACCGGCTGGTCGGGGTTGTCCTGGCGAAGTGTGGAGACCGCGAGCAGTCCGTCGTCACGCATGTTCGGCGGCATTCGGACATCGGTGACGATGACATCGAACACCTGCCCTTCGGCGGTGGCGAGCAGCTGATCCGCATCGCCGACGGCGACGACCTCGTGCCCCAGTGCCCGCAGCAGGCCGGTCAGCCCCTCGCGCAGGAGTACGGAGTCCTCTGCCAACAGTACTTTCATCGCATCCTTCCTTGGCGAATCGGCAGTTCCAGCAGCAATTGGGCTCCACCGTCGGCGTTGGTGAGTTCCACGGTTCCACCGAGCGCTGCCGCCCGTTCGCGCAGGCCCGCAATGCCGGTTCCACTGTCATGCTTTACGACGTCTACAGCGTCTGCACTCGTTGGTTTTTCCAGGCCTTCGCCATTGTCGCGCACAGTGACCGTAAGCGTACCCAGATGGGACACGAGCGCCTTCTTCGGAGTCTGAACCCCGAGAGTGATATCAGCTCGATCGGCATGGCCATGCTTGGTGGCGTTGGTCAGCCCCTCCGCTGCGCAGTGGTAAGCGAGCAGCGCTGTGGTTTCATCAATCGGGCCGAAGTCGGAGACACCGTCCTCACGAACAGAAACCTCCATGCCAGAGTGCGCTGCCAATTCCTCTACTGCTGCGACTAAGCCATTTTCGAAAAGCACTGGCGGGGCAATGCCAAGCACCACGGAGCGCAGCTGCGCAAGAGCCTGCGTTGCATTGCGGTCGGCAGCGGAGAGCGCCTCGGCTACTTCTTCTTCAGTCTTACCCATGCGAGCAGCAGCGATGTTGAGTTTCAAGGCGGTCAGGTGTTGCTGCGGACCGTCGTGAAGCTCGCGCTCAATGCGACGGCGCTCGCCTGAGAAGGAGTCGATGAGCACATCGCGGGACTGGCTGACTTCCTCACTGGATGGTGCGAGGATGACGCGAGAGAGCCAAATGGACAGCAGGCCGGCACCGAGGTTGATGGCGATGGTCAGCACCAAAAAGACGATGGCGAAAACCCAGGCAACCCCGATTTTCTGTGTGGGGTCAGTCAGAGTCCAGCTGAAAAACTGCACTTCATCAACCAGGAATGGTGCAGCGAAGAGCACTCCGACAGTGAACCCGCCGCCGACCCACGCTGTGAAGGTGACAAAGCCAATGGCCAACTGGACAAGCAGGTTGACGAAGTTGCGGATGTCGAACCAGCGATTGGTCACGCGGTTGGCGATTGGGGTGCCGGACCACGATGCTGCCCAGCGGGAGAGCCAATCGGCACCGCGGCCAATGAGCGGAATCCAGGGCAGAAGAAAAGCGGAGACAATCAATCCCGGAATGAACAGCAGTCCGAGAATAAAACTCCAGGCCAGCGCGATTAAATTCTTTTTCTTTGTCATAGTTTCAAAGCTAAGTTGGCCCGTGTCCAAATACAGTGGAGCTAACTCCCCTAAATTCAGTCGAGCTGAATACGTCCCGGCTTCTTTTCGCCGATACCACGGTCGGCCAGTTCGTCATCAATGTACGTTGGCCGACCGACAATCAACCCAAGCACTGCTAGCACCACCGTGGTGCCAAGCAGCACGACCAGAATCGGTGTCCATGTTTCCGCGGTTCCGGCGGCCACGCCTACCAGGAAGGGGCCGACTGCGGAGAAGATGTAGCCGATTGGCTGCACGAAGCCGGACAGTCGCGCGGTCAGCTCGTGGCTGCGCGTGCGGCCCGGAATCAGTGCGATGGCCATGGGGAAACAAAAACCACCCACACCCAGCAGGAACGCAGCCCCAATCGCGTATCCAGCACCAGTTTCCGCCGCTCCCCGCTGGTCAATCAAAATCATCAACACATAGCCGAGGAAGAAAAGGCAGCCGAGACCAAAGGCGACGTAGGACATGGTGCGGAGCCGTGCAATCAGCGGCGGCATCAGCAGCCCGCCGATGATGCCCAACCCTTGAACAATCATGGACGCTGCAGTGGCTATGTTTACGCTGATACCTGCGTCGATAAGCATTTTCGGCATCCAGCCCATGAGCACGTAGGCGTTCATCGACTGCACGCCGAAGAAAACTGCCAGCGCAATGGCTGTCGGTGACTTCCAGATTGGTGTGCTTGCCGAGGAGCTGACCGGCGCCTTCGGGTAGTCGAATCCGATGCGTGCACGCAGCGGCAACCACACGACGAGCTGCACCAGAGCGGTGATTGCCCATGCGGCAAGCGCCCAGCGCCACATTTCGATGCCATCTGCAGATGTCTCGGGAGAATCGCTAATGAAAAATGCCGTCGCTGGCCCCAGTCCACCGCCGAGGGCGAGCATGCTGGAGTACAGCATCATCAGCACGACCGTATGGCGACCGCCGTGCACCTTAATCCACGCAGGTAGCAGTACATTTCCCAGCGCGATGCCAGCAACCGATAACGCAGTAAACAACAGGAATAGCCAGATGCTGCTCACCCACGGGCGCACCGCAAGGCCGACGAATAGCAACGTCGCAGACAGTGTAAGCGCGCCGCTTAAGCCCATCCGCTTGCCGACGGACACCGCGGACAACCCAATCGCGAAAAACGCGAGCCCCGGAATGGCCGTAATCAGACCACCAAAGGCGGAGGATGCGCCGAGGTCGGAGAGGAGCTGATCGAGCACCGGACCAATCGACGCAATACTCGGGCGCAAGTTCAGCGCCGCAACGATTACGGCGATAACAAGAACGGGAACGCTGAGCGCGATGACATTCTTCGAGGACCCAGAAGCTTTTGGTTGAGGTTGCCCTGGATTTTGTTCTGCTGCCATAACAGTGGACGTTACCGCTTCCTGTTAATGACTCTCTAGCTGATTCAAGCCGCTCGTTCGGAGTAGCTTTAAAGATTGACGTACTCGATGTCGCTGTTGTCCTATCCTGGATTACAGCGACATCTCTTTTTCTGTATCTATTGACAGTTTTTCGGCTATCTCTGACGTAAGGATTGAACTCGAAAATGGTTGAACCGATTTCTGATTCCATGCTCATTGCCTACGACGGCTCCGACGAAGCCAAGCGGGCGCTGGCCTACGCCGGAAAACTGCTGCGCGTTAAGAAGGCCTACATTCTGACGGCCTGGGAGCCTCTACAGCGTGCTGCAGCTCGCACTGCTGGCGCCTCCGGCATGATGCAGCCCGACTGGGATGCCACTACTGAAGACGGCGATCCGGCACACGACGAGGCTGTTCGTATTTGCCGTGAGGGTGTGCAGATTGCCGCTGAGGCCGGCTTCGTCGCCGAGCCTTACTTGGTAGAGACCGAAACTACTATCTGGTCGGCCATCGTCGATGCAGCTCACGACCTCGATGCGGGCGTGATTATCTCCGGCACTCGCGGTGTGACTGGTTTGCGTGGTCTGTTTACCGCCTCGACCTCTGACGCGTTGCTGAAGAATGCTGGCCGCCCGGTCCTTGTCGTTCCGGGGGAAAAGGAATAATTTCTAGAAAATTTTTAAAAACTTACTTAGCTGATAGAAAATGGGTTAATCTCTCAACTAAGAAAACTCAATGACCGCTGAAACCACCCAAAATTCAAGGCAGGGAGAGATTCCCAGCTGTTCCACTGGTTTACAGATGTCACAGAGTGTAGTTTTATAAACAGTATTGACTTAATGCACACGAGGAGTCCTCAACATGGCATACGAAACTGATTCCGAGCAGCGTCGTAGCGTTGGCCCTGCCCTGGCCTCGGCGCTCATTGGCGCCCTTCTCGGTGGTGCCGCTATCTTCGGCATCGGCCAGGCTCTGACCGAAGACCGAATTCCGGAAGCACAGGCTGTTTCCACCGATGACGCTCTGCTTGGCGGTGTCGAGTACGGTCAGCGTTAAGCCCTTAACGCTAACCCTCCTTTAACGCTATGCCCACCTTTGTTCGAGCGCGTAAGCGCGTGCTTGTACCTTGGTGGGTTTTGCTGTGCCTGCTGGCATTCATCCAGTCCCCCGGCAAGACTGTCGCTGACACAAAGCACGACCTGACAGAAGACCCCATCGGGTTTTTGTCCGCCTCGCTCAACATGTGGTCAGACACCATGCCACTGGGACAGCTCCAAAACCAGGCATATGGCTATCTCTTTCCACAGGGCGCATTCTTCGCGCTGTTCAGCTTGCTGCCCGATGTCCTAGCGCCCGGCTGGATCATCCAGGCGCTGTGGTGGAGCCTTACTCTCTGCTTGGCTTTTACCGGCGCATATCGCGTGGCCGAAGCTATAGGCGTCGGCACGCATACCTCTCGCGTACTGGCGGCGTTGTTGTACGCGTTGTCGCCGCGCGTGATTACGACGTTGGGCGCGATTTCGTCCGAGACCTGGCCCGTAGCGCTGGCACCGTGGATTCTGCTTCCGCTCCTGCGGGTCGCGGCCCGGCGCGAGGAACTGCCCTGGCGTGCGACTGCCCGTGCCGTATTGCTGTCCGGTCTAGCGGTACTGTGCACTGGCGCGGTCAATGCGGTCAGTACAGCTGCGGCTTGCATCCCCGCAGGTCTGATGCTGATCTTCTTCGCTTTTACGGGGCCTCGCCGCGGGCGTGCGTGGGCGATGCTCGGCGGTTGGCTGGCTGCGTGTGCAGCGGTCAGCATGTGGTGGATCGTGCCGCTACTACTGCTGGGCAAGTACTCGCCACCGTTTACGGACTACATCGAGTCCTCCGGCGTGACCACTCGTTGGTTGAGTCTCGGCGAGACGCTCCGCGGCTCCACTTCGTGGACCCCGTTTGTCTCTTTCGAGCGAGTCGGCGGAAATGCTCTGGTCGCGGAGCCCATCCTCATTTACGCCACTCTGGCTGTGGCGGCGATTGGTCTGCTTGGCTTGGTCATGCGCTCACTGCCGCTGCGTCGGATGTGGCTGATGATGCTGCTGATCGGGCTTGTCATCGTGGCGGCCTGGACGGAGCCATTCGGGCTGGTGTGGGAATCGGCTCGAGAGGTGCTCGATTCCACGCTCGCAGCAGTACGCAACCTGCACAAATTCGACACAATTGTGCGCCTGCCACTTGTTATCGGCTTCGCTCATGCGACAGCCCAGCTGCCATGGCCGTGGCGAGAGCCAGCGAACGAGCACAAGAACGAGACGGCGAGCGATTCAGCAACCACTGGCTGGCAGCAGTGGCTGCACCCTGAGAAGCACCCGCGCGCTATCGCATCGATGCTGGTTCTGGTGGTTATCGCCAGTGCCACCGCACCTGCGTGGAGCGCCCGTCTCGCTCCGGCAGGCGGTTTTTCCGAGGTTCCGGGCTACTGGCACGAAGCGGCCGACTGGCTGAATGAGCAGGGCGAGGACACCCGCACGCTGGTGATGCCGTCATCTCCGTTTGCTGATCAGACATGGGGCAATACTCGCGACGAACCGCTCCAGCCGCTTGCCGACGTGCCCTGGGCCGTCCGCGATACCGTGCCGCTAGTACCCCCAGAGGCGATTCGCGGCCTCGATGGTCTGCGCAATTCGCTGACTCGGGGCCGCGAGGTACCGGCACTGGATGCCACCCTGCGCAACAATGGCATCGGCTATGTGCTGGTCCGCCACGACTTGAGAGTTACCTCGAGGGGCGATTCGCCGCGCGCCATCACCTCCACGCTGCAGGACTCCCCGACCATGGAAAAGGTGGCGGAGTTCACGGACGAGGACGGCCATACCGCTATCCAGATTTGGGGCGCGGGCCCGAAGGAGCTGCGCAATCACGCCCTTTCGCCGCGGTTGGTGGACACTACACAGGTGCCGCTGGTCGCCGGTGGTCCTGAAGTGCTCCCGCGGCTTGATGAGGTCGATTCCGATGCCCCGGTGCGCATCCTGTCCGGTAAGAACGCCGGCACTGTCACCGACACTCCCGCACGCCGCGGCCGCAACTATGGTGAAGTCGTCGGAGCGGAGTCGGCAATCCTGGCCGAAGACGAGGACTCATATGTCCGCAACCTCGTTCCGGACTACCCCGTCGCGGGACTGCCACTGACGCAGACAGCAACGGGTCGCGCCACAATTGAGGTTTCATCGTCGGCCTCTGAGCCATACAACGTCGGTGGTGCATCGGCTGACCACTCGGTCAACGCAATGCTCGACGGCGACACCTCTACCTGGTGGGAACCCCTGGCAGGCAAGAGTCAGGCTGAGTGGGTCAAGCTGTCGTGGAAGGAACCGACCGATAACGCAGTGCTCAGCCTGACCGGTGCTCGCGTTCCGGCGCAACTGCGCATCCAGACCGATACGGCTTCCAGCTCCGTACAGTTGGTCCCGGGTGAGACGACCCACATTCCGCTGCCCGGCGGCAAGACCACATCTGTGCGCATCACAGCAAAGATTGCTCCTGTAGGCTTTGCTATCTCCGAGCTAGGACTGGTGATTCCAAAGCGGGACACTGGCTTCGACGCATTCGAATCCAGCAACCCCGATTCCAATGGAGAGGCGGAACTTTCCGCCGAGGATATAGCGGAGGACCTCACCCCGGTTCGTGTCCCGGTGGTGCCGAATTCCTCGTCGCTGGCTCAGCGTTGGGTCTTCGGCCAGGAGATTCACGAGGGCACGCTGGTGCGCCTGTTCACCGTTCCGAAGCCGGTAAAGGTGAAGGTCGATGCTGATACCTGTCGCAGCAGCATCGGAGACCCGTGGGCCAGCCTCCAGCGAGGTGACGGTTCTGATCACCGTGAGCTGACCTGTGGTGAAGAGATTGAGCTCTCGCCGGGTCCATGGCGCATCGATGCCAAGTCCGATTGGGTATCGCTCACCTCGACTGACTACTTCGCGCCGTCAGCTGAGCAGCAGAAAGTCACGTCAATCGACCTGAACAATCCTATTGACGCTGCCGACCACGATCGCATCGTGTGGTTGCCAATCTCTGTCAATGCTGGCCACGAGCTTCGTGTCGGAGGTGCCGCCATGAAGCCGGTAACGGTCTCTGGTTGGCAGCAGGGTTGGACGATTCCGGCTGGAATTGGTGGTGCGGTCGAGCTGACCTATCCACCGCAGCAGACCTGGCGTACGGGCATCCTCGCAGGCGGCGCACTCGCAGCCGTGTACGCACTGGTCGCTGTGGGGCTGGCTTTCGCTTGGCGACGCTTCGCTCTCACCACCCCGATTCCCGCATCTTCGCTGAGCAATGACTTGCCGCGGGCGGCTATTGGTGTTGCGGCTGCCGCGACAGTGACGCTGGTATCCAGCTGGCCTGGCGTGGTCGTTGCCCTCGTGGTGGTTGCCGCTACCCTTGGTGCGGTTTTCTGGGCACGGAAGCGTGGGGACGTCGTCAAGCCATGGCTGAACGTGCGAAATGCACTAATTGTGGCGCTTGCTGCGATGATGTCGATTGCGGGCTTGGTGCTGGCGGCGAACCCATGGCCAAAGGATGACTACGCCGGTGCCGGCTGGCCGCTTCAGTTACTGCTGACGGCGGCGCTGACAATCGTGGCGTGCTGCTCGATGCTTTCCGGTGGCGGTGCTGATGACGACACCGACAGAGATGCTAGCGACACCGACAACACCGCTGATTAAAAGCCGTTAGCGGTTGACCCAGACACTTGCGAAGAAGCGGCGGGCAGGTTCCTCGACGAGCGCGTAGGAGGCGGCGGCCACCGGAATCGACAGTGCAACCGTGACAATGGTGACGCTGAGCAGATGGCCGGTAAATAGCTTCACGCCTAGCAGTGGGAATGCAATGGAGAGCATCGCCACGTGCCAGAGGAAGATACCGTACGACCAGCGCCCCAGCGCCTGCATGATGGGGTGTTCGAGGAAGCGCGACTCCGGCGCCATCGTCCAGGGGCCGATGATGGCGGCACCGAAGACCAGACCGCACAGTAGGCGGCGGGTGAATTCCCAGTTGGTGAGCTCGACAAGCCCTTCGGGCCCCAGGTAGGAAGCCAGGACCAGCGCACCAACGGCGATCGCCAGCCACAGCGAACGGCGGCGTGCCCAGCGCTGCATGGTTTCCACCTTCGCGCGGGCGGCATCGGTATCGACGCCCTGGAGCGATTCCAGCTCGGCGAGAATCATGCCAGCTGCGAACCAGGAAAAGTATGCAATCGGCTGAATATGTGGGTTAACGCCTTCCGGGTACGGCAGTGGCAGGTAGGGCCAGCCGAAGCTCACGATCGCGAGCAGGGAAATCGCTACTATGCGGCGCCCCTGCTTGTGATGCGGGTCCAACCGGCTAAGCCCAATGGCAAACAGCGGCAGCGAGATGTAGAATGCGACCTCCACCGACAACGACCACAGGTGCGTCAACCCACCGTGCAGCGAGCCGGAGAAATACACCTGTGTCAGAGTCAGGTTTGTCAGCCAGATCTTGAGATCCGCGCCACGCCCCACCGGCAGTGCGATGAGCACAATAAGCACCAGCACCCAGTACGCGGGCATAATCCGCGCGACACGCTTCTTGTAGTACTTCGCCCAGCTCTTCTTCCGTCCGCCGTCGGCATCAGCCAATGCTTTACGACGGGGAATGCCGCCGTAACCCGAGCGGTGAGAACGCCACAACAGGAATCCGGACAGCACGAAGAAAACGGCCACGAAGAAGTCGAAGCGGCCGAGCATACGCTCCCACAGGGCTCCCACATCATGCCCGGTCTGGAATGCGACGTGCGTACCGATGATGCCCATCGAAGCCACAGCTCGCAGCCCCTCCAGCGAAGGCAGGAAGCCTGGTCGGAATGTGGTGGCAGTGGTCGATCCTGAGCTGGATCCCGAGCCGGATGCAGTGCTCGGCGTAGAGTTCGGCACAGAGCTCGACACTGTGTCTTGCCCAGCGTTTGGCGCTGCCGCATATGCCTTGGACGTCATAGTACTTTCTTACACGGATACCGGAATGAGTAAAATCACTTGTATTTTATTATGAAATAAGTCCTGTTCAGGCCGGTTTTTCCAAAACTCTTTTGTTTTCCCGACAAGTTATTTTTAAAAAACACACCACATAACTCCTAACTTCCTGCTAGGTTTTGCAGCAGAAAGTTACGTACAGTTAAAGGACTATCCGCTGATGAAGAGAACTCTCGGACATGCACTGATTATCATCGGTGCTGCATTGATTGTCATTGCCGTCCTTCTGCCAACCTTCCTGGTGCCTCGCCTCCGGGTCATCCCACTTGACACTGTGAGCGATACCATCACGGAGGTGCGCGACGGCACTCTGTTGGACTCCAGCCAGCTGGGCAAGAATGAGCCAACGCCAAACCGCAAGAATGACCCGCGCTGCAAGGCAGAGACGGACGAAGAGAAGCGCGATCTCCCGGTCCACTGCTTCATCAACGACAAGACTCCGATGCAGTCGAAGCGCCACGTTGAGATCGAGGAGCCGGCTGACGACAAGATTGCAACTCTCCAGGTCGGTACCACTCTGCTGCGCGATGACCGCGAAGAGCCGAAGAACCTCATCAATGCGACCCTCGACCGCATCACCGTCGACCGCAGCACTGCGTACCCGGTAGATGACCCGATCTCCAGCGTTGCTATTAACGCACCGCAGGGTGGTTCGGACACCAAGCCGCCGACGTTCACCCGTCCGGGCATCCAGTACCAGTTCCCGTTTGGTGCTGAGAAGAAGTCCTACCCGTACTACGACGTCCAGGCGATGCGTAACTTCGAGATTGACTTCGTCGGTGAGGAAACTCAGGATGGCGTCAAGGTCTACAAGTACTCCATGACCATTCCGCCGCAGAACCTCTACGAGTCCCTGACCGAGCACTTCACTCGCGACGGCCGCAAGCTCACCGAGGCTGACAAGTCCTCGCTGGCTTCCATGCGCCTGAGCTTCCCGGCTCACAAGTGGGGCCTGGAGGGTGACGACGACGTCGAGCTGGATCGTTACTACACCAACGTCCGTACTGTCCGCGTCGAGCCGACCTCTGGCGTGATCGTCAACGGTACTGAAGAGATGTTCATGTTCTACGCCAAGGACGACAAGGAAGCGGAAGAAATTGCTTCCAAGGCTGGCCGTGAAAAGGAGGCCAAGGAGCAGAACCGTACCGCGATGAAGTACACCGCTCAGTGGGATGAAGGCTCCAAGGGCCGTCAGATGGACCGCGCTAAGGAAGCACGTAAGTCGCTGACTATCGGTGGCACTGTCGCACCGTGGATCCTTGGTATCCTCGGCCTGGTTCTCATCGTGATTGGCTTCCGTGTTCGCAGCAAGTCTGCCTAAGACGCCAAACTACGGTGCCTCAAGGCTCTCGCTTACCCTAAGTTTCACTGAGGAAAGCGAAAAATAATTTAATATAGGGCACGTGACACAACGTTTCCGCACTACTCTGACCCAGTCGGCTCGCTCTCATTCGGAGCGAGTCGCCTGGGTTTTTGTGTTGTCGTGGATTCTCCTGCTGACCGCTGCCGTGTGCTGGCCGCTCTTTGTGCCCCACAAGGCCCCGGCCGATGGTCGCTTTGGGGCACCGATGTTTCTGCTGCGCGACATGGTCATCCCCAATCACCCACCGCTTACCGACGCGGCCCTGGGACTCGGCCCCGCTGCGGCACGAGCTGTTCCGCAGGACACCGCACTGTGGGCACTGGGCTACTTTGTGGATGCCAGCCATTGGGTGCGCTTCGGCATGGTGGGCGCCTGTTTGATTGGTGGTCTTGCAGCTGCTGAGCTCGCCCGCAGGTTCACTCGCCACGGCTCGGGCACCAGTAGCGCTTCCAGTGCGGGCCTTGTACCCATGACTCCGAGCTTGGCCAGCCAGCTGATTGCACCGACGATGCTGCTCTGGAACCCGTTTGTGGTCGAGCGTTTGCTCCAGGGACAGTGGTCACTGGTCATCGCCGTATTGCTGCTTCCGGCAGTTGTTCTGGCAACACAGATGGGTAGCACCGTGTGGCGCACCAGCGCAATTGCCGCTGCGGGCCTCACACCGACCGGGGCCCTTTTGGCTGGTATCACCGGCATTGTTGCCGCGCGCAATAACCGCGACCGCGCTTGGATCGCGGCCACAACAGTAGCGGTCAGTTCACCGTGGCTGATGGCATCTTTGCTGAACCCGAGTGCAGCTGGGTCCTCCGATGTGGCGGGCGCTGCCGCATTTGCGGCCAGAGCAGAGGCACACGTCGGCACGCTCGGCAGCCTGTTGGGGTTGGGTGGCATCTGGAATAAGCAGGCTGTGCCACTGACGCGCGAGGTTGGTTTTTCGGCGATTATGGTGCTGGCACTCCTGGTGCTTATGGGTCTGGGATTCCGTCGTGTCTGGCATTCGCAAGAGCGCTGGCGGGGGCTGATTATCACTGGCGCCACGGCCATCGTGCTCGTCACTCTCGCCGCAACAACGCCGGGCATTTTGATGATGGGTTGGGCGCTGGAGCACATCCCGGGCGCGGGCCTGCTTCGTGATACGCAAAAGTGGATCGCGCTCGCCGTCCCCGCCTATGTCATCCTCGCCGCCAGCGGTGCGGAGTACCTGGCACGCCGCGCTCGCGGCGCCACCGCCAATATCGGCCAGTGGTTGGCTACTGGCGTCAGCGCGCTTATCATCATCGCCGCTGTCCCCACGCTGCCCGCCGATGTCGCTCCGCTCCGCCCCATTCCGTCATGGGAGGGCTGGTCGGCGGTTTCCGGTGTGGTCGCGCTTGACGACGATCGCGTTGCGGTTCTACCTGCCGGTTCTTACCGCATTATTGATGGGCGTCCTGTCCTCGACCCGGCCACGAAGATTTTGCCCGCTCCGGTAGTGAGCTCTGGCGAACTGATTGTCTCTGGGCAGTCGGTATCTGGCGAGGGCGCCACAACCGTTGAGCGCACGCTGCTCGGTGGTGCGAAGAGGCAGGAGGAGCTTGAGTCTGCGCTCCAGAGTCTTCGAGACCAAGGCGTTGGCTGGGTCCTAGTGGAGAACTCGCCCGGCAACTTCGGCGACTCCGCTGACATTGTGGCAGCGTTAGATCCCGTCTATGAAACCCCTGACCTGCAGCTATACCATGTCCCCGGCGTTATCGAGCCGGCCACACAACCAAGCCCGGGGGCCTATGCAGCTGCGTGGACAGCCTTTGGAATCTGGACTCTTTGCCTACTCGCTGGGCTGCTGACGGGACTACTGACTGGAGTAATGGAAGCACTACTGCCCCGCCGCAGGTAGCAGCTTGTCCAGAGTTGGGTTTTCCAAGACATTCAGAACTGCCTCGCCGGTCTTGTCCCAGCCAAATTCCGCGGCACGCGCGACGCAGGCCTTGGACATTGCGCGATGCAGTTCGTCGTTATCGAGAATCTGTCGTGTCTTGGTAATTAGGTCAGCTTCATCGCTGGCCAGCAGGCCAGTTTCACCGTCGTTGACCGAATCGCGCAAGCCCGCCGAGGAGCGGTAACCGACCGTCGGCACGCCGTGCTGCGCCGATTCGATGACGGCGAGCCCCCAGCCCTCCTTGCGCGAAGGCATCAGGTGCAGACACGCCTTGGAGAGGATGCGGTGTTTATCCGCCTCGGTGACCTGGCCGTGGAATACCACATGATCCGAAACGCCCTTGTCACGGGCATATTCCACGAGGTTGTCGTGCCACCATCCCGAGCCAATAACATCGAGAATCGCACCTGGACGATCTTGTACAAGATCTGCAAGCACATCGATGGCGTGCTCAATCTGCTTATGCGGAACCAATCGTGACAGCGTCACCAAATGCGGTGCTGGACCGTCGCACTCGGATAGGTCCGCCATGATTTCAGTCGACTGCAACTCCTCCGGAATCGGGTCCACACCATTGCGGATCACCGCGATACGCCCCGGAGACACTCCGAGTTCTACCAGTTCAGCGGCACTTGGCTCGGAAACGGTGATGTAGCGGCAGCGGCGG
The DNA here is from genome assembly GCF_014334955.1 of Corynebacterium sp. LK33. Taxonomy (NCBI): domain Bacteria; kingdom Bacillati; phylum Actinomycetota; class Actinomycetes; order Mycobacteriales; family Corynebacteriaceae; genus Corynebacterium; species Corynebacterium sp. LK33. Next base: position 261,042 of record NZ_PDGU01000011.1, read on the forward strand.
TGAATCATCGGCGACAGACGCGACTCGATGAACCACCCCAGCTTGCTAATAATCGGCCCTGCCACTGGCCACTGTTCACGGTGGCAGTGATGTGTCAGCAGCACCGTCGGTGCGCCGGAGAAAATCCGCGCGAAAAAGGGGACACCGTTTTGGGTGTCGACCACGACATCCGGCTGGCCGCCGAGTGCCTTGGCAATTGGCCCCACACCAAGTCGCGCACCCAGCATCGCGGTCCAGGAGCGCACGTAGACGGAGAAGTTTCCACCAGCACGGGAGAAAGTCACGCCATCACGACGCGAAAGGGCTGGTGCGCCTGGGTAGTTGGCCGTGCGGAACACCACAGTATGGCCTTGGTCGGCAAGGTAACCTGCGACGCGCTCCAAATAGCGCTCACTACCTCCACCTTCGGGATGACCAGTGTCGCGCCAACACAACAGTAAGATTTTCATAACAATATGAGCCTAACGCTCGGCGCGGCTTTCGTTGCCGCTTTAGCTCAAATCCATACTCCCAAACCCAACCAGTCCATTAGATTGTTTGACGTGACCAGCTTTCGCTTTCCCGCTTTTATCGTCCCACCTGCCCTGGAAGAGCTGCGCAGCTTTGCTACGCTGTCGCGCTCATTCGGGTTGCTCAACGACTTCAAATACGAGCAAACCGATCCCGATATCTTCTATGGACACCTGGCCGAGGACACCATTGGCCTGCTAGAAGGAATCGCAGCTGGGGCGGATGGTTCAGTGGGCGCGGTGGATGCGACGGGCACCGCTGGTACGGCGGAGTCGCCGGGCGCAGGGAGGCCGGCGGGCACGTCGTCAAGCGTTACGACGAATACCGCACTGCGTGGCAAGCGCATCCTTGATGTCGGCGGCGGCCCGGGGTACTTTGGCCGAGCATTTGCCCAGCGTGGCGTGGAATATTACACCTGTGAACCAGATGTGGGCGAGATGGCGGCGGCGGGTATCAAGCTGGAGTCGTCGGTACGCGGATCGGGGCTGGAACTGCCGTTTCGCGATGATGCTTTTGACCTGACATACTCATCGAACGTTGCCGAGCACGTGCCCGAGCCATGGACGATGGGCGAGGAAATGCTGCGCGTAACCAAGCCGGGCGGGCTGGTCGTCTACTCCTACACCATTTGGTACGGCCCATTCGGTGGTCACGAGATGGGGATGACGCACTACCTGGGTGGCGACCGCGCGCGGCGCATGTATGAGAAGAAGCACGGCAAGCGGCCGAAGAACTACTTTGGCGAGTCCCTGTTCAAGGTCGGTTGCGGTGAAGGTTTGAAGTGGGCGCACGCTGCCGCGGAGGCCGGCGACTGTGAACTGCTGGCCGCGTTTCCGCGTTACCACCCGTGGTGGGCCTGGTGGATGGTTCACGTGCCGGGGCTACGTGAGTTCGCGGTGTCGAACCTGGTGCTGGTGCTGCGGAAGCGGTAGGGGGTCAGTTTCTCTCGGAGCGTGCTCCCCTGACTTCGTATTGTCCGCAACTAAACTGGGAGCTCAAGCATTTTACTGATTGAGCGGGGATTTTCACTATGAGTGACGCGGACCGGGCACAGCTGCATAGGACGATTTGGAACATCGCCAACGATTTACGTGGCAGCGTGGATGGTTGGGATTTTAAGTCTTATGTGCTCGGCATGATGTTCTACCGCTTTATCTCGGAGAAGCTCTCCGAGTACATCGATGAGGGCGAACGCGCCGCTGGCAATGAGGACGCGGATTACGCTTCCCTTTCTGACGAGGATGCTGAATGGGGACGCGCCAGCATCGTCGAGGAAAAGGGCTACTTCATCCTCCCTTCGGAGCTGTTTGGCAATGTCCTAGCCAAAACCAACGGTGAGGGCTCCGACGAAGAATCCCGCAAGAAATCTGCGGACGCTTATCTTGAGGATCTTAACGAAACCCTTCGCATGGTTTTTGACAATATCGAAGCCTCAGCTCAAGGCACTGCCAGCGAAGCCGACTTGAAGGGGCTTTTCGATGATCTCAACCTAGACAGCAGCAAACTCGGCAACTCGGTTCTTAACCGCAATAAGAAAATCCGTGACGTAATGAAGCGTATCGCGGACATGCCACTGACCGTGAAGGCTGACGATAATTCCATCGACCTATTCGGCGACGCCTACGAGTATCTGATGGGCATGTATGCCTCTCAGGCAGGCAAGTCCGGTGGCGAATACTACACGCCGCAGGAGGTTTCGGAGCTGCTGACCCGGATTACAGTGGTAGGCAAGAAGGGCGTGAACAGGGTCTATGACCCAGCGGTCGGCTCGGGCTCACTGCTGCTGAAGTTTAAGAAGGTGCTGGGCGAAGGCGGTGTCCGCGAGGGCTACTTTGGCCAGGAGATTAACCTGACCACCTATAACCTGGCGCGCATCAACATGTTCCTGCACGATGTGAACTTCGACAATTTCGACATCGCGCTGGGCGATACTTTGACAGCCCCGGCACACTGGGACAATCAGCCGTTTGAGGCGATTGTGTCCAACCCGCCCTACTCCATTAAGTGGGAAGGCGATAATAATCCACTGTTGATTAACGACCCGCGCTACGCCCCGGCAGGTGTCCTGGCTCCGAAGTCGAAGGCCGACTTGGCGTTCACGATGCATATTCTCTCGTGGCTTGCGACGAATGGCACTGCCGCAATTGTTGAGTTCCCTGGTGTGCTTTACCGCGGCGGTGCGGAGAAGAAGATTCGAAAGTACCTGGTGGATAACAACTATGTGGATACGGTTATCCAGTTGCCGCCGGATCTTTTCTTCGGCACCACCATCGCGACCTGCATCATCGTGTTGAAGAAGTCGAAGAAGGACAATTCGGTTCTCTTCATCGATGCCTCCGCAGAGTTCGAGCGCAGTGGTAACAAGAACCGGCTGAATGAGGAGAATCAGAAGAAGATTCTGGATGCCTTCACTGCCCGCGAGGATGTGGAGTATTTCACCAAACTGGTGCCCGCTGAGGAGATTGCGGATAACGACTACAACATCGCAGTTTCCTCCTACGTCGAACCGGAGGACACCCGCGAGGTCATCGACATCGTGGAGCTGAATAAGCAGATTGTTGGCATTGTGGAGCGACAGCGCCAGCTGCGCGAGGCAATCGATGAGATTGTGGCAGATCTTGAGGGAACCCGCACAGATGTCTGACACGAACGGCGACATGAGCATGACGTCTGCGGGTGCGCTGGTGATGTTCCGCACGGACGACGGCGCTACTCGGATTGAAGTACGGCTTGTCGACGAAACCGTCTGGCTCACTCAGGCCCAGATGGTGGAGCTGTTTCAATCGTCGAAGGCGAACGTCTCCGAACATATTAGAAATGTGTTTGCGGAAGGTGAGCTTCCCAGGTCAGAGGCAACTGTTCGGAAATTCCGAACAGTTCAACTCGAAGGTTCAAGGGAAGTTTCGCGCGAGCGGGAGCACTACAACCTCGACGTGATTATCTCCGTGGGCTACCGAGTGAGGTCCTTGCGGGGTACTCAGTTCCGGCAGTGGGCGCTAGGCGTTTTGCGCGAATACCTGATTAAGGGCTTCGCCATGGATGATGAGCGGCTGAAAGAGGGCGGTGGCGGAACATACTGGCGTGAATTGCTGGAGCGCATCCGCGATATTCGCTCTAGTGAGAAGGTCATTCATCGCCAGGTTCTAGATTTGTACGCCACCAGCGTGGATTACGATCCGCGGGCCGCTGTGAGTAAGCAGTTCTTTGCGACGGTCCAGAATAAGCTTCATTTTGGTGCTCATGGCCACACGGCAGCCGAGGTGGTTTACGAACGTTCGGATGCCGCAAAGCCAAACATGGGGTTGACGAATTGGAAGGGCGAGCGCATCACCAAGGCTGAGGTGGAGATTGCCAAAAACTACCTTGCCGAGGATGAGCTAAAACGCCTGAATACCTTGGTTTCTGCCTACTTCGATGCGGCAGAATTCCGTGCGCAGATGCACCAGCCGACGTATATGGCGGACTGGATGGATCACCTCACCACAATGATTGCGGCCATGGGCGGTAAATCCTTAGAGGGAGCAGGAACGGTTTCCCACCGCCAAGCAGTACAGAAGGCCCATGAAGAATACGAGAAGTACAAAACTGTGATGGATACTCAACCCAGTGGTGTGGAGCGGGACTATCTCAAGGAAATCACTGCAGTTCAGAAGCAGATTCAGCAACCACCGAAGGAGCAGAAGTGAACCAGATCGAAAAGCTCATCGAGGAACTCTGTCCGAATGGTGTGCCTTTTATCGAACTAGGACAGTTAATAGTTAAGAACCTTGGCGGTGGAACTCCATCTCGAGCAGTCTCGTCATATTGGGGAGGGGCCATCCCCTGGGCTTCGGTTGGAGACATCACTGCAACAAAAAATACGCTAACCACCACGCGTCAGCGAATAACGGAATTAGGGCTTAACAATAGCTCGACTAAAATAATTAAATCCGGCTCGATTGTAATTGCAACTAAAATAGCGCCAGGAGAAATGCGTGTTCTCGAAAAAGATATTGCAATTAACCAAGATATTCGCGGTATAACATTAACTGAAGACATTAACCCATACTTCCTTGTTCACTTTTCGAAAACTCTTAAAATATCAGGAAATGGAACAATCGTAAAAGGCATTACAAACTCTTACGTGAAAAAGATCCCAGTCCCTCTACCGCCCTTGCCAGTACAAAATGAAATCGTAAAAATCCTCGACACCTTCCAATCGCTGGAAGCGGAGCTGGAAGCGGAGCTGGAAGCGGAGCTGGAAGCCAGGAAAAAGCAGTATGAGTTTTATCGTGACCAACTGCTGACGTTTGACTCCTCAATTCCTACACTCCCGCTCGGAAAGATTTGCTCAAAGATCTTCGCTGGAAAAGATGCCCCAATAGACATTATTCGAACAAAAGAACCCGAAGGAGAGTTTCAATACCCAGTATTCTCGAACGGTACGGGTGAATCATCTTTATACGGCTTTTCATCAAGTTATGAAGTTTCAGAACCTGCAGTTACTATTTCTGCACGAGGAACCATAGGCTTCCACACTGTACGGGAAGGTAAATTCACTCCAATCATTCGTTTATTGACACTTATACCGAATAGCGATTTAATTGGCGTACACTTCCTAAACTATTCACTTAACGTCGCTGGAATATCAAGCGATAAAGGGGGCATTCCGCAGCTTACGACGCCAGCACTCAAAAGAGTAAAAATCCCCGTCCCTCCCCTCGAAGAACAGCAGCGCATCGTAAACATTCTCGACAAGTTCGATGCACTCGTAAACGACCTCACCTCCGGCCTGCCTGCCGAAATTGAAGCTCGCCGGAAGCAATACGAGTACTACCGGGATCAACTACTGACTTTTAAGGAATTGGCGGCATGAACCAGGACGGCGTCGGCAAGCGACGAGTAACCAAGTACGATCCGATTGCTGTCGGTGAGCAGAGCACCGTCGTAGCGGAGTACAAGGCCGAGGAGCGCACCTCGGAGGACTACCAAACCGAGGCACAACTGGAGCAGGAACTCATCAACATCCTCCAGTCGCAGGCCTACGACTACCTGCCCGTCCACAGCGAAGCAGACCTCGTTGCCAACCTGCGCCGTCAACTCGAAACCCTCAATCACGTCACGTTTAGCGACGCGGAATGGGAACGGTTCTATCGCACCTGCGTCACCAGCGCCAACGACGGAATCAAGGAGAAGACCCGTCGCATCCACGAAGACCACATTCAGGTTCTTACGCGTGACGACGGCACGAGCAAAAACATCCGACTACTGGATAAAGCAAATGTCCATAACAACCGGCTGCAGGTCATTAACCAGTACGAGGTGGAAAAGGGCGAAGGCGGTGCGAAACACTCCAATCGTTACGACGTCACCATCCTGGTCAATGGCCTTCCCATGGTGCATATCGAACTCAAGCGCCGTGGCGTAGATTTGCGTGAAGCCTTTAACCAGATTAGGCGCTACCAGCGCGACTCTTTCTGGTCTGGTGACGGACTGTTCGATTATGTGCAGCTGTTTGTCATCAGTAACGGCACGCTGACCAAGTACTACTCCAACACCACCCGTGAACTACACATCAAGGAAACGGGAGGAAAAGGCCGCCCGGCGCGTGGTGCTAAGAGCTTTGAATTCACATCGTGGTGGGCTGACGCAAACAATCAACCCATCCGGGATCTTGTTGGCTTCACTAAGACATTCCTGTCCAAGCACTCGCTTCTCAATATTCTGACTAAGTTCTGCGTATTCACCGCCGCGGAAGAACTACTGGTGATGCGCCCGTACCAGATCGTCGCTGCTGAGAAGATTCTGCAACGAATTGAGATTTCCAATAACTATCGTGAACGCCTTGGCACCACCGAGGCTGGCGGCTACATCTGGCACACGACCGGTTCGGGGAAAACCCTCACCTCATTCAAAGCCGCACAGCTGGCTAGCAAACTCTCGCATGTAGATAAGGTTCTCTTCGTCGTCGACCGTAAAGACCTCGACTACCAAACCATGCGTGAGTACGACCGCTTCCAAAAGGGCGCTGCGAACTCCAACACCTCGACCGCCGTGCTGAAGAAGCAGCTGGAAGACGACGACGCATCCATCATCATCACCACAATTCAGAAGCTGTCGAACTTCATCGCAGGCAACAAACACCACGATGTCTACGGCAAGCATGTGGTCATCATCTTCGACGAATGCCACCGCTCCCAATTCGGTGACATGCACACGGCCATCACTAAGGCGTTCAAGAAATACAACCTCTTCGGTTTCACCGGAACGCCCATCTTCGCCGACAACTCCACCAGCGGCACCAAGGCCAACCTCAAAACCACCGAGCAGGCTTTCGGCAAACGACTCCACGCCTACACCATCGTTGACGCCATCACCGATAAAAATGTCCTGCCCTTCCGGATTGACTACGTCAACACCATCTCGGTTGGCAACGTTAAGGACAAGGAAGTCACAGGCATCGACACCGAAGGCGCACTCCTGGCAAAGCCACGCCTGAAAAACGTCGTCGACTACACGCTCGAACACTTCGCTCAGAAAACAAAGCGGGAAACCTTCTACGAACACCGCGTTGTCGAGAACGTATCCGCCTCAGCAAAGGCCCGGCACCGCGGTCGCATTAAGGAAATCAAGAAAGAACAACGAGTTCGGGGCTTTAACGCTATCTTCGCCACCGCTTCTGTCGATGTTGCCTACACCTACTACAACCTCTTCAAAGAAGCGCAAGCGTCACTGCCAGAAGCAGAGCGCCTGAAGATTGCCATGATTTACTCATTCGCGCCAAATGAGGCCGAAAAGGATGAGTCACCGACGATTCCGTCGTCAAGCGAAAAGAAAAACGCTGCGGCAGCTACTGCCGTGGCCGACGAGACAGGCTTGCTCCTTGAAGAAGGCATGGAGCCCGAGCAGCTACCCAAGGTTGCGCGCGATTACCTGGAAGCGGCGATTGCCGACTACAACGGGTATTTCAAGACCAACTACGACACCTCAGCCGAGAAATTCCAGAACTATTACAAAGACCTCTCCCTGCGAATGAAGAACAGGGAAGTCGATATGACCATCGTGGTCAACATGTTCCTCACCGGATTCGACGCCACTACCTTGAACACGCTGTTCGTGGACAAGAATCTGAAATACCACGGGTTGATTCAGGCATTCTCGCGTACCAACCGAATCCTCAATTCCGTCAAGACGTACGGCAACATTGTCTGCTTCCGAGACCTTGAAGACGCCACAAATCAGGCACTGCGGCTCTTCGGCGATACCAAGGCGCAAAGCGTGGTACTGCTTAAGCCCTACGCTGAGTACTTTGCCGAATATGCCAAGCTAGTGAAGCGACTGCTCCAGGAATACCCGCTGGATAAGGTCATTGTTGGCGAGAAGGCGAAGAAGGAGTTCATCAAGCTTTTCGGCGCGATTCTGCGTGTCCAAAACATCCTGACTTCCTTCGACCAATTCGCTGATGACGCGCTGTTGACGCCTCGCCAGGAGCAGGACTACCGCAGTATCTACCTCGACCTGTTCGCGGAATTCCGTACTGAAAGCGACGGGGACCGGGAATCCATTAACGACGATGTGGTCTTCGAGATGGAGCTGATTAAGCAGGTCGAGATCAACGTCGACTACATTCTCATGCTCGTCGAGCAATACCGTGAAACCCACGGCAGCGACGAAAGCGAAGAAATTCGTGCTCAGATTTCCCGTGCTGCAAACTCCAGCCCATCGCTGCGGAACAAGCGCGATCTGATTGAAGAGTTCGTCAACACAGTGAGCCTGACACAGCCTGTTGACGAGCAGTGGGAGGAATTCATCAGAACCAAACGCACGGCAGAGCTCAATGCGATTATCACTGAAGAGAAGCTGCGGATGCCCACGGCGCAATCTTTTATTGAAGAGGCGCTGACCACCGGCATTGTCAGCACGCTTGGCACCGGAATTGTTCGAATTCTTCCGCCAATGTCGCGGTTTACCCCAGGTAATGAGCGTGAAAAGGTCAAGACACGGGTGCTGCAGCGCATCCAGGCCTTTGTCGAGCGCTATCGGAACTTGGGGTTCACGGAGGATGATGGAGAGGCGGCTTGATGGTTGCGGGCAGGCGTTTGCAGGGGCCTGTAAGGGGCGGGCGTGGCAGCTGGACAGGCGTAACGATTGGACCTTCACATGACAGACCGTTACCGCCCCACTCTCGCGCCACATCACCAAAACTACTTATGTAATTACCCCCGGTTTCTCCCATAACCGCAGGTGGGAGACTACAGCGAGTCAACTTCCTCCCCAGCACCCCTCAAATCACCCCCGGCAATCCGCCATTCGTTATAGAGTGACGCACGACACTTTACGACGAATCTGTGAGGTAAAAACACATGACTTCCGCCACCATTCAGCCGGGCGGCGAAGCCTTCATCTACGAGGCAATTCGCACCCCGCGCGGCAAGGGCAAGAAGGACGGCTCCCTCCACGAGGTACGCCCGGTATCACTTCTCGTCGGCCTCATCGACGAAATTCGCAACCGCTTCCCGGATCTGGATGAAGAACGCATCAGCGACCTCATCGTTGGCTGCGTCAGCCCGGTCGGCGACCAGGGTGCGGACATTGCCCGCACCGCAGCACTCACCGCAGGTCTGCCGTACCGCACCGGCGGTGTCCAGATCAACCGCTTCTGCGCTTCCGGCCTCTCCGCCATCAACTTGGCTGCTCAGAAGGTCCGCTCCGGCATGGACGAGCTCGTCCTCGCCGGTGGCGTCGAGTCCATGTCCCGCGTGCCAATGATGTCCGACGGCGGTGCAATGGCGATGGACGCACAGGTCTCTTTCGCGACCGACTTCGTCCCGCAGGGTATCTCCGCTGACCTGATCGCATCTCTCGACGGTTTCTCCCGCGAGTCCCTCGACGAGATGGCAGCACTATCCCACGCCCGTGCCGCAAAGGCATGGTCCGAGGGTCGCTTCGACCGCTCCGTCGTCCCAGTCAAGGACGCAAACGGCCTGACCATCCTCGACCGCGATGAGACCATCCGCGAGGGTGTCTCCGCAGAGTCTCTCTCCGGCCTGCGCGCAGCCTTCACCATGATGGGTGAGCAGGGCGGCTTCGACGCAGTTGCACTGAAGAAGTACCCGCAGCTTGAGCGCATCAACCACGTCCACCACGCAGGTAACTCCTCCGGCATCGTCGACGGCGCTGCACTGACTCTGGTTGGTTCTGAGAAGGCCGGCGCAGACATGGGTCTGACGCCACGCGCACGCGTTGTCGCCACCGCCGTTAATGGTGTCGAGCCGACCATCATGCTCACCGGTATCGAACCGGCTGTTCGCGAGGCTCTGGCCAAGGCCAACCTGACCGTCGACGATATCGACGTCTGGGAAATCAACGAGGCGTTTGCCGCCGTCGTCAAGCACGCTCAGCAGAACCTGGGCATCGACTACGAGAAGCTCAACATCAACGGTGGCGCAATGGCCATGGGTCACCCGCTGGGTGCAACCGGTGCCATGATCACCGGCGCCGCAATCGACGAGCTGCACCGCACCGGTGGCCGCTACGCCCTCATCTCGCTCTGCGTGGCTGGCGGCATGGGTGTTGCAACCATCATCGAGCGCGTCTAAAGCAAACCGGAACGAAACTCACAGCGACAATTACCGCGGTCACACCGCGATAACCACAAAGGACTGACTGATTTATGAGCACAGATAACATGTTCCGGTGGGATCAGGACGACGCCGGAATCGTCACCCTCACCATGGATGACCCGAATGCGTCGGTCAACACCATGAACAAGACTTTCCAGGACGACATCCGCGCCACCGTGGAGCGCCTAGAAAACGAAATTGGCGACGGCTCTGAGACCTCCATCAAGGGCATCATCATCACCTCTGCGAAAAAGACCTTCTTCGCAGGCGGCGACATCAAGCAGATGTCCAAGGCCACTGAGGACGATGCAGCTGACATGTTCAACATGGTCGAGGACATGAAGGCCTCCCTGCGTCGCCTGGAGAAACTCCCGGTGCCGATTGTTGCCGCCATCAACGGCGCAGCACTGGGCGGCGGCCTCGAGGTCGCGCTGGCTGCTAACCACCGCGTTGCGGCTGATGCCCGCGGTTCCAAGATTGGCCTGCCAGAGGTCACCCTCGGCCTCCTGCCGGGTGGCGGCGGTGTCTCCCGCGTCGTTCGCATGCTGGGTATTCAGGACGCGCTGATGAAGGTCATTCTGACCGGCGCTCAGATGAACCCGGGCAAGGCCCTCGCAGCTGGTCTCGTTGACGAGGTTGTTGCTCCGGAGCAGCTCATTGACACTGCTCGAGCATGGCTGACCAGCGAAGATACCAAGGCCGCACAGCCGTGGGACGAGAAGGGCTTCAAGATTCCGGGCGGCGACCCGAAGACTCCTAAGTTCGCAATGAACCTGCCGTCCTTCCCGGCAAACCTGACCAAGCAGCTCAAGGGCTCCCCGATGAAGGCTCCGCGCCTTGCGATGCAGGCTGCCATCGAGGGCTCTCAGGTCGACATCGACACCGCACTGCGTATCGAGTCCCGCTACTTCACCGAGCTGGTCACCGGCACTCAGTCGAAGAACATGATGCAGGCGTTCTTCTTCGACCTCAATCACGCTCAGGGCGGCGGCTCCCGCCCGCTGCAGGCTGACGGCACCCCGTACCCGAAGCGCGAGTTCAAGAAGGTTGCCGTTGTCGGCGCCGGCATGATGGGCGCAGGTATCGCCTACGTGTGCGCAAAGGCTGGCATGGAAGTTGTCCTGAAAGACATCTCCCTCGAGAACGCCGAGCGCGGCAAGGCCTACTCCGAGGGGCTGGAGGCAAAGGCTCTCAAGCGCGGTCGCACCACCGAGGAGAAGTCCGCAGCGCTGCTGAACCGCATCAAGCCGACCGAGTCCTACGACGACCTCTCCGATGTCGACCTGGTCATCGAAGCCGTCTTCGAGAACACCGACCTCAAGCACAAGGTTCACGCCGAGATCGAGGCCGCAGTTCCGGAGACCTGCATCCTGGGCTCCAACACCTCCACCCTTCCGATCACCGAGCTGGCTTCCCACGTCAAGCGTGAGAAGGACTTCATCGGCCTGCACTTCTTCTCCCCGGTGGACAAGATGCAGCTGATTGAGATCATCTCCGGCGACAACACCGACCCGGCTATCCTCGCCGCTTCGCTGGACTTCGCTGTTGCAATCCGCAAGATCCCGATTGTTGTCACCGACTCCCGCGGTTTCTACACCTCCCGCGTCATCGGCACCGTCATCAACGAGGCCCTGCGCATGGTCGCTGAGGGCTACGACCCGGCCATCATCGAGGCCGCTGGTCGCCAGGCCGGTTACCCGGCACCGCAGCTCCAGCTTGCCGACGAGCTTAACCTCAAACTCATGGAGAAGATCGCTGGCGAGACCCGTGCTGCCGCCGAGGCTGCAGGTCAGACCTTGGACGAGGGCGGCGTACCGGCTCTGGTCGAGGCCATGCTGCACAAGTTCGAGCGCCCGGGCAAGCTCGAGGGTAAGGGCTTCTACGAGTACGTCGACGGCAAGCGCTCCGGTCTCTGGCCGGGCCTGTTCAACGAGCTCCGCGAGGAGCTGAACATCACCCCGATTGCTCCGGAGGACACCGACCTGCAGGAGCTGGTTGACCGCATGCTCTTCATCGAGGCCATCGAGACTCAGAAGTGCGTCGACGAGGGCGTTCTGCTTCACGACGCCGACGGCAACATCGGCTCCATCTTCGGTATCGGCTACCCGGCCTGGACCGGTGGTACTCGCCAGTTCATTAAGAACTACGACGGCGCCACTGTTGTCGACCCGGCCGCAGCTCACCCGGAGCGCCGCGGTGTCGCGGGCTTCGTCGAGCGCGCCGAAGAGCTGGCCGCGAAGCACGGCGAGCGCTTCAACGCCCCGGAGTCCCTGAAGAAGTAGGGCTACCCCGAGCGCACCCACCCCGGTTGCTGGAATTGTTCCAGTAACCGGGGTTTTTCCGCCTTCGAGGCCACCTCAACGTGCGTAGCACCGCTGAACGCACCAGCACGCCCACTCTAATCCGGCCTACCCGTTAAACTGCGCACATGGCTAGAAACGTCGCTGATCTGCCCACCGCACTGCCTGAACTCGCTATCGACCAGCAGGGGTTTGACGCCCCATCGCCGCAGCTGGTCATGCTTAACGACGAGCTCGCGACCCAACTCGGTCTCTCCCCACAGTGGCTCCGGTCAGACGCTGGCCTGAAGTTCCTCACTGGCCACGGAGTCGGCCAGGAAACCGATACCCCACCCGGCGCATACACAGCCCCGGTGGCCACGGCCTATGCCGGCCACCAGTTCGGCAACTTCGCAGGCCTACTCGGCGATGGTCGCGCGCTCTTGCTCGCCACAGTTGAGGCTGAACCGGGGCTGACCGGGCTTCCCTGGCAGGCCAACCAGCCCGACTGCCCCAAAGAGACAACCCACAGCGACAACACCCAGGCCTACGAGATCCAGGCGAAAGGCACCGGCCCCACGCCCTTCTCCCGTGGCGGTGACGGCAAGGCCACACTGACCTCCGCCCTGCGGGAGTACCTCATCAGCGAGGCCATGTATGCGCTCGGCATCCCCACCACCCGCGCGCTGGCGGTCATAAAAACCGGCGAAGAGATTTACCGCGGCTCGCAAACCCCATTCGACAACACCGACCCCACCACCGAACTTCAACCGGGCGGTATCGTCGTGCGCGTAGCATCCAGCCACCTGCGAGTTGGCACATTCGAGCTCGTCTCACGCTCCGGAGCGGACACCGGAATCATGGATCGGCTCATCGAGTTCGCCACGCAGCGGCACGGCTACGAGGGTTCGGCGGAGTCGGTTCTCCGGGACGTCGTCAAGCGGCAAGCCAATCTCGTTGCGGCATGGTTGGCCTGCGGTTTTGCTCACGGCGTGATGAACACCGACAATGCCAGCATCGCGGGCGAGACCATCGACTTCGGGCCGTGTGCGTTTCTGGATGCGCACGATCCGCGGGCGGTGTTTAGCAGCATTGATCACGGCGGTCGGTACGCGTACGGCGCGCAGCCGACGATTGCCGGGTGGAACATGTCGAAGCTCGCGGAGACTTTGCTACCGCATTTCGCAGGCACCCCGGAGGATGCCCTCGCACGCGCCCGCGACATCCTGGGCGAATTCGCCGACGAGTTCACCGCTGCGCTCAGCCGCAGGTGGCTACCAAAGTTGGGGATTCTCCCCTCGCTTTACGACGACCCGCTGGCCATCCCCCTGGTGCAGCAGTGGCAGGCGTTGCTGGCGAAGTTTGGGCTCGATCATACGAATGCTCATCGGGCGCTGATTGAGGTTCTGGCCGATGGTGATGAGGATACAGTTGCTGCGTTGGCTGCGCTGACCAGGCTGACCGCTGATCCTGCGTTCCCCGCCGCCGCGGCTGAGTGGGGGCAGTTGTGGAAGCGGACGCGGAAGGAGCTGGGAATCGACCAGACGACGGCCCTGACACTTATGGAGGAAACGAATCCGCTGTATATTCCGCGAAACTACCTGGTCACGGAAGCGTTAGCGGCGGCAGGGGCGGGGGATCTGACCGACTACCGGCACCTGCTGGAGGCGGTAACCAACCCCTTTGAGTCGCAAGACGTCCCAGCGGGGTTCACGGAGCCGGCACCGCGGGAGTTGGGTGCTTTCCACTCGTACTGCGGGACTTAATGCGCTGTCCTTCCTCCAAAGCCCACTTCACGACACGGGTGTCACCTCGTGCCAGCTGTGGAGGTGGCATGAGGTGACATAGCTGTCGTGAAGTCGCGGATGGGGTCCGGACAGGAGCCCAGCGGTGGGACAGTCAGAAATTCAGCAGCCTCAACCCCTGCGGGGGTGCCAGGATGTTACAACGTTGCACCACTGCACAGGATTAACTCCCCAATCGAGGGTGAAAAACACCGTCAAATAAGGGATGATTCGCCTGATTAATACTCATATGTTTTTTGGACTTGTATGGTTAGAGACTGTATTGAACGGTCGTATCCAAACCTTAGAGTCCACCACACCCAAGTTGTCACCACCACCATTGCTTATGCAGGTGGGAGGTGGGTATCTAAGTCATTTGGAGTGAGCCGATTGCCAAATTCATATCGCCTATCTGGCAGAATCTAGAAAGGCTCGCGATGCATAGACCCGTTGCCTCCGGCCCCTTCCACACCCGGCAGAAACTCCGGCGGAAGCTCCGACAGCGAGAGAAGTCCCGTGCCACAAAACTGCACGCAACAACGCTCAGCGGAAAAGGAAAGTTCACGCTGCATGTCCGCCAGATCCTGGCGGCTTTGCTGATAATCGCCTTGCCAGGAGCCGCGCTCGCTGCCTGCAGCACTGACCAGCAACAGGTCGGCGCGGGGTTCATTGTGGTCCAGAACTCCGAACCACAGTCGCCGCTGTACACCACTGACACCAATGAAACCGGTGGTGGCGATATCCTCCGCATGCTCTACTCGGGTCTGGTGCGCTACGACACCGACGGCTCGATGATCCTGGATCATGCGGCAGAAATTAAGCCCAACGAGGACTCGACCCATTTCGACATCACGCTGAAACCGGGCTGGACCTTCCACAACGGCGAACCAGTCACCGCGCAGAGCTACATCGATGCCTGGAATTACGCTGCCTACGGACCGAACCTGCAGAAGCAGCAGTCCTTCTTCGCCAACGTGCAGGGTTTTGATGCTGTTTCGGGAGAAAAGGCCACGGAGAAAACACTCTCCGGCCTGAAAAAGGTCGATGACCTGAGGTTCACCGTGGATCTGACCAACCCAGATTCTTCCTTCCCGCTCAGCCTCGGCTATGTCGCGTTTATGCCGCTGCCGAAGGCCGCGTTCGAAGACAAGAAGGCTTTCGGTGAACACCCAATCGGCAATGGACCGTACAAGATGGCCGAAGGCCGCGCTTGGCTGCACAACAACCAGCTAACTGTGGTTCGCAATGATGACTTCGCCGGTGAGCACAAGGCCCGTAACAACGGCCTGGTATACCGCTTCTACTCGGACGTGGACACCGCATATGCAGACCTCCAGGCCGGCCGCCTGGACACGCTGCCACGCACAATTCCGCCAACGGCTCTCGCCAGCTTCCAAACCGACTTCCCCGACTCCAGCGCAAACGTCCCGACCTCCTCTTCGCAGTACTTCGCAATTCCGCGAAATCTGCCAGGTTTTTCGGGTGAAGAGGGCAAGCTTCGTCGTCAAGCGATTTCCATGGCGATTGACCGGAAACTAATCACTGAGAAGATTTTCTTCGACACCCGCACCCCGGCGCGCGAGTTCAGCTCGTTGACGCTCGGCGACCTTGACCCGAACGTACCTGGCCAAGAGGTGCTGGAATACAACCCGAAGAAGGCCCGCCAACTGTGGGCCGAAGCCAACAAAATTGCGCCGTTTACCGGCTCGTTCGACATTGCCTACAACGCCGACGGAGGACACCAGCAGTGGGTCGAAGCGGTGACCAACATGATTGGCGAGACCCTCGGCATCGATTCCCACGGCAAGGCCTACCCGACCTTCAAGCAGCTGCGCGATGAAATCTCCAACGAGACCATCACCAGCGGCTACCGCACTGGCTGGTCAGCGGACTACCCGTCAGTGGCCAACTACATGATCCCGCAGTTCGTCACCGGTGGTTCCTCGAATGACAACCACTACTCCAATCCGGAGTTCGACAAGCTGATTCAAGAGGCGGCCTCGGCAAAGAGCCCAGAAGACGCTAAGCCGATTTATGTCAAGGCTCAGTCGGTGTTGATGGAAGATTTGCCTGCAATCCCGCTGTGGTACCCGAATGCTTCGGTGGCGTGGAATCCGAAGCTGCGTAACCCCGTGGTGATGTGGGACGGCATCTTGGACTACCCAATGATTGAGAAGGACTAGCACCATGGGTTGGTATATCGGAAAGAGACTCCTGCAGATGGTGCCGGTTTTCTTCGGTGCCACACTGCTGATTTATGCAATGGTCTTCGCCATGCCAGGCGACCCCATCGCTGCACTAGCTGGCGATAAGCAGCTGCCACCGGAGCAGGTCGCAGCACTGCGCGCCCACTACCACCTGGATGAGCCTTTCCTCGTCCAGTACTGGGAGTACCTCAAGGGCCTGTTCACCCTGGATATGGGCGAGACCTTCTCCGGTCGCTCGGTCGGCGAGGAAATCGCGCTGGCCTTCCCTATTACAATTCGCCTGGCTCTGATGGCCGTTGCCATTGAGGCCATTTTCGGTATCGGCCTCGGCGTTATTGCCGGTATGCGCAAGGGCGGCTTCTTCGACTCCACCGTTCTGGTGATGTCCCTGCTGGTTATCGCAACTCCGACCTTCGTGCTCGGCTTCGTGGCCCGCTACCTCTTCGGTGTGCGCTGGGAGATTGTCTCCCCCACCGTTGGTAGCGATGCCTCCTTTACCTCCCTGCTGCTGCCGGCATTCGTGCTGGGTCTCGTCTCGGTTGCTTATGTTCTGCGACTGACGCGCTCCGAGGTCTCGTCGGCACGCCATGCTGACTTCGTACGCACTGCCCGCGCCAAGGGCTTGCCAACCTCTGAAGTCACCCGTCGCCACATCTTGCGCAACTCGCTAATTCCCGTTGTGACCTTCATCGGCGCTGATCTCGCTGCTCTGATGGGTGGCGCAATTGTCACCGAGGGCATCTTCAACGTGCCCGGTATCGGTGGCCTGATCTTCCACGCCGTCCAGATTGGTGAAGCTCCCACCGTGGTCAGCATCGTGACCATCCTGGTGGTTATTTACATGTTCGCCAACTTGCTCATCGACTTGCTCTACGCAGTCCTGGATCCGAGGATTCGTTATGCCTAAGCCAGATTCGACGCAGTTAGATTCGACTCAGCCAGAAAAGCAGTCCAACGCCGCGCATACCGGCACCGCACAGTCCGGCACCACCCAGGCCAACGCCGCACAGGCACCAAACCCGGCGACGAACCCCGACCACAAGCAGTTGCCGGATACCCCACCACTGGGGCTCTGGGGTTCGGCCTGGCAGAACCTGCGTTACCGCCCACTGTTCTGGGTTTCCGCATTCATTATTTTGCTCTCCATCGCAGTGGCCGCATTCCCGTCGCTGTTCACCTCTGTGGACCCGACGGCGGCAAACCTGCGTGACTCGCTGGCCCCAACCCGCGACGGCCACCCGATGGGCTTCACTCAGCAGGGCTACGACGTCTACGCCCGTGTCATCTACGGTGCCCGCGCCTCGGTCATCGTCGGCATCGGCGTCACCCTGGCCGTGACCGTGGTGGGCATCATCCTCGGTGCCATCGCTGGCTATCTCGGCGGTTGGGTCGACGCGGTGCTCTCCCGCATCACGGACATGTTCTTTGCCATCCCCCTGATTCTCGCCGGCATCGTGCTGATGCAGCTGTTTACCGAACGCACCATCTGGTCCGTGGTCTTCGTGCTCGCTGCTTTCGGCTGGCCGCAGATGGCGCGCGTGGTGCGTTCCTCGGTGATCTCGGTGAAGAACGAGGAATACGTCACCGCCTCCAAGGCGCTCGGTCTGTCCAGCACCGGCATTCTCTTCCGCCATGTGCTGCCGAACTGCCTCGCCCCTGTCATCGTCATGGCCACGACCTCACTGGGTATTTACATCGTCGCCGAGGCCACGCTGTCCTATCTGGGCATTGGCCTGCCGACGACCACCGTTTCCTGGGGCAACGACATCTCTGTCGCACAGCAGGTGCTCCGCCAGGCCCCGTCCAACCTGTTCTGGCCAGCACTCGCCCTGGCGATTACCGTTCTCGGCTTCATCCTCATGGGTGACGCTTTGAAGGATTCTCTCGACCCGAAGGAGCGTCGTCGATGAGCACCGACACCAATACTTCCGCAGCGCCCATTCTCACCTTGAAGGATGTCTGCATTGGCTTTCCGACGACCACAGCGTCCGGCCGCCGCAGTAAATCGTTGACCGATGTGGTGCATGACGTCGACCTGGAGGTTTTCCCCGGTGAGACGGTCGCCATTGTCGGCGAGTCCGGCTCGGGTAAGTCCACCACTGTCCACGCCGCGCTGGGACTGTTGCCCGGTGATGGTGAAGTCACCGGTGGCACCATCACCTTCGATGGCCGTGACATCACACACCTGACCGACCGCGAGTTTGTTAGCATCCGCGGCAACGGCATCGGCCTGGTTCCGCAGGACCCGATGACCAATCTCAATCCGGTGTGGACCGTCGGTTCCCAGATTAAGGAGGCGCTGCGAGCCAATAACATCGCCACCGGCTCCGAGGCCCACAAAAAGGCGATTGAGCTGCTGGAACAGGCCGGACTGCCGAATGCTAAGAAGCGCATCGACCAGTACCCGCACGAGTTCTCCGGTGGTATGCGCCAGCGCGCGCTTATCGCGATGGGCTTGGCCGCGCACCCAAAGCTGCTGATTGCCGATGAGCCCACTTCCGCTCTCGACGTGACCGTGGCGAAGAAGATCCTCGACCACCTCGACAAGCTCACTAGCGAACTCGGCACGTCCGTGGTGCTTATTACCCATGACCTCGGTTTGGCTGCCGAGCGCGCTGACCGACTCGTCGTTATGCAAGCAGGACGTGTCGTGGAGACCGGCCCTGCCCTGCAAGTTCTCACCCGCCCGCAGCATCCATACACCAAGCAGCTAATCGCGGCGGCTCCATCGCTGGCTGCCCGGCGCGGTGATCGCGTGGTGGCGGCGCCGACGACATCGGATGCGGACCAGAAGGAGATTCTGGTCGCGAAGAACTTGGTGCGCGACTTCGCCATCCGCGGCGACCGTCCGTGGCGCAAGGATTCCTTCCGCGCCGTCGATGACATCAGCTTTACGCTGCGTCGCGGTCGCACCATCGGAATCGTGGGCGAATCCGGTTCGGGTAAGTCCACTGTCGCCAACATGGCGCTGGGTCTGCTCGATCCGACCGAAGGCGAAGTGCTTTTCGACGGCAAACGCGTCCAGGGCCGGAATCGTAAAGAGGAGCTGGAGCTGCGGCGTCGCATTCAGCCGATTTTCCAGAACCCGTATGCGACGCTGGACCCGATGCGCACGGTGCATTCCTCCATCGAGGAGCCGCTGCGGATTCACAAGATTGGCACCAAGCAGGAGCGTGAGCAGCGCGTATTCGAGCTTCTCGACCGCGTGGCACTGCCAGCCGAGATGGGACGCCGCTTCCCCGGTGAGCTCTCCGGCGGTCAGCGTCAGCGCGTGGCAGTCGCGCGTGCGCTGGCGCTGAATCCTGAGGTTGTGGTCTGTGACGAGGCCGTTTCCGCCCTCGACGTGGTGGTGCAGGCGCAGGTGCTCGAGTTGCTGGCTGAGCTGCAGGAAGAGCTGGACCTGGCCTACCTGTTCATCACGCATGACCTCGCGGTGGTGCGCCAGGTAGCCGATGAAATCATCGTGATGGAGCACGGCAAGATGGTTGAACACCGTCCGACCGACGATCTCTTCGATCACCCGGAGAAGGAATACACCCAGCGGCTGCTGGACGCCATCCCAGGTGCGTCGTTGGATTTGGATCTGTAGCTGGGCGGTGGCCTGTTTCCCTAGGGCACTTCGCTCCGCCCCCCTTCTGGGCCACTTCACGACACAGGCGTCACCTCGTGCCAGCTGTGGAGGCGGCATGAGGTGACATAGGTGTCGTGAAGTCGCGAGGAGAGGCAGGCAGGCGAGCGGGAAGGCGGGAACGTGCAGGCGGGCAAGCAAGAACGGGCAAGCAGCCGGCTGCTACTCCTCGTCCAGCACCATGCGATAACCGACCCCCACCTCAGTGCGCAAGTACTTGTTGTGAGCCTGCTGAGGCTCAATCTTGTGGCGCAGCTGGGAGATGTAAACGCGCAGGTAGTTGGTCTCTTTTTCGTACTGGCCACCCCAGACGGCCTTGAGAAGCTCCAGTTTGGTCACCAGTTCGCCACGATGCTGCACCAGGTAGACCAGGATGTCCCACTCGCGCGGGGTCAGATGCACGAGCTCGTCCGCCACGAGAACTTGCCGTTTGGCCAGGTCAACCATTAGATGACCATCTGCGGAGGTCACCTTCGGCACCTCTTCGACCACTACTTTGCTAGCACGCCGCATGGTTGAACGCAGCCGAGCCAACAACTCCCCCATCGAGAAAGGCTTGGTGACGTAGTCATCGGCCCCTTCATTGAGGGCGTTGATTTTCCCCGCCTCGTCGTGACGTGCGGAGACAATCAGCACTGGAATATCGCTCCACCTGCGCAAAGAACGCAGAACTTCCAGGCCACTGACATCGGGCAAGCCCAGATCCAGGAGAACGGCGTCGGGCTTCCACTCGCTGACCGCGGCTAACGCCCGCGTGGCCGTTTGCGCGACACGTGGCTCGTAACCGCGGGCTTTTAAACTGACAAGCACAGTGCGGGCCATGGCGACATCATCCTCGACGATGAGTATCTTTCGCCCGGGTTTGTTGCCAGCCTGACCAGCGGGTTGTCCTGAACTGAGATTCATGGAATCCTACTTTCTCTCGCCCATTGCACGCGGCAACGTCAGCACGAAGGTAGCACCGCCGCCGGGTGTCTGTTCGGCGCGGATGGCGCCTCCCATGGCGTCGGCAAAACGCGAGGCGGCGGCAAGTCCCAGACCAAGGCCCTGAGATTGTGCCGAGTAGTCGCCAAGGCGTTGGAACGGTTGAAAAATCTCCTCCAACTTATCCTCCGGGATGCCCTTACCGTGGTCAATGATCAAAATGTCTATGCATGCGCTCGCAGCGATAGCACCCAGCGAGCCCATAACCGGCATGTCGGCGGGACCGCGCACACCGCGCTCGCTGGGCCGCGTACGAATGGTCAGGCTCGACTCCGGTGCGTACTGACGGCCGTTGATGACGATGTTGGAAACAATGCGCTGGATCAGCCCAGGATCGCCTTCCACCATGCAGGCGTCATGGTCAATATCGCGGTCAATGTGACCTGCGGCTTCCGGCAGCTCCGCACATACCGCGTCCACAACATCGGAGACGCTAACCGGCACACTTTCCACCCGCTTGGTGCTGGAGTCGATGCGGCTGGCATCGAGTAGGTTGCCAATGACCACCTCTAGGCGGTCAGCGGAACTCTCGATTGTCTCCATGAGGATGAGACGCGTTTCGTCGTCAAGCTCGACGTCCTCCATGTTCATGCTGGAGATCGCAGCCTTGATGCTGGCCAGCGGTGTGCGCAGGTCATGTGAAACGGCGGTCAGCACCGCGCTGCCCACGCGGTTGCCCGCCTCGAGGGCAGCGGTGGCGCGGCGCATCGCGGCGATCTCCTCCATGTCCATGAGCGCCCGGATGCGGGAACCGTGAGCCGCAATCATGGCGGTCTCCGCGGCGGTGAGTTCGCGCCCGCTGAGCACAAAGCGCAGATCATCGCCGGAGCTGACCTTGGTCATCGGCAGCTCTGTCGTCCATGGTTCGGACAAGCCGTGTTCTGCGGTGGTGACAATGGTCAACCACTTCTTGCGCTCTGAAGAGTAACGCTGCACGTCCACACGCTCCATCGAGAACGTATCCGCCAAGCTGTGGACCAGGTTGGACATGTTGTCGCCATCGTGGACGACACCGTGTGCCAACTCGGACATTACGACTGCCTGATGCAGACTCCTGTCCGCCATCTCTCGGCGGCGCTCGGAACGTTCCACCACCGTCGCCACAGCCGCGGCAATCACACCGAAGAGCAGGATTTGCGCCAAGCTAGCCGGCTCGGTGATGGTCAGGGTGTTCACCGGAGCGGTGAAGTACCAGTTCGCCAGTATTGAGGCGACCACCACTGCCGCCAGCGCCGGCACCAATCCTGCCGCCATCGCGGCGAAGACTATCGGCATCAGGTAGGTCAGCAGCAGCACGCCCAGGAACTCCGGGCCGGTGTCCAGCTGGTAAAGCAGCAACGTCAACAGCACTGGCCCCACCAGCGCCAGGAGCCACCCCGTGATGCGTCGCTCCTTGGAAAAGCGAGAGCGCAGTTTCTTGCGCCGCTTAGCTTTCTTCTCTGAGCTCGAGGAGATGATGTGCACATCGATAGGCCCGGCCTGATCAATGATGCGCTGGGAAGTACTCAACCCCACATAGCGTCGCAACCCCAGCTCCGATCCGATGACCAGCTGCGATGCATTCACCGTGCGGGAGAACTCCAGCAGGATGCCCGGCACATCATCGCCCACGATGGTACGCCACTGCCCACCCAGCGACTCGGTGAGGTCCTGCAGTTTTCGCAGTCGACGCAAGTAGCCGCGGTCGAGGCCATCGTCATCACCGGTAATGTGCACGACAATCATCTCGCGGCCGGCCACGCGACCGGTCATACGAGCACCGCGACGAATCATGGCCTCGGCGTTGTTGTCATCACGCACCGCTACCACCACACGCTCGCGGGTAGTCCAATGATCGTCGATCTCCTCATCTTCGCGGTAGGAGTCCAGAACCTCTTCGACCTTGTCGGCCAGCCACAGCAGTGCCAGCTCACGCAGGGCGCTGAGGTTGCCGGGTCGGAAGTACTTCCGCAGCGCCAGTTCCGCTTGCTCCTTGCGGTAGATTTCGCCGCGGGACAGTCGGATACGCAGGGCATCCGGGCTTAAGTCGATGAGCTCAATCTCGTCCGCATCGCGGAGGACACGGTCGGGCACCGTCTCCATTTGGCGCACGCCGGTGACGGCCGCAACGACGTCGTTAAGCGATTCCAGGTGCTGGATGTTCATCGTCGAGATGACATCGATGCCTGCGTCGAGAAGCTGGTAGACATCGTGCCAGCGCTTGCGTTGCTGAACGAACTCGTTGTCCGGCTCATCGGTGACGACGGTGTGCGCGAGCTCGTCGACGAGGGCGACCTCAGGATGCATCTCGATAATCGCATCAACATCCAGCTCACGATAGGTGTTGCCTCGGTAGGACACCTTTCGGCAATCCAACACCGGCAGGCCTTCGATGAGCTTCTTCGTCCGCTCGCGACCGTGGTGCTCCACCAGCCCAACGACTACCTCGTGCCCGCGGGAGTACAGATCGTGCCCCTCGCTCAGCATGGCGCACGTTTTGCCCACGCCCGGGGCAAACCCCAGGTAGACCTTCAGTTTTCCTCGCTTGGCCATTTCTTACAGACCTTTACTTGCCTTACCTTGCCCGATCGCGGGATGCTTACTGTCCGTCTGTCAGGGCGGCGTTCAGCTTTACGACGTTGACCAGTCGCCCACCATCCTGCGAGCCCTGTTCCGTCATTGTGTTCTCACTATTTTCAGAGATTAGACGCTCCACCTCAGCCTGTGGCAGGTTTCGTTCCTTAGCCACACGGGGCGCCTGCAGCTCGGCGTATTTCTGGGAGATGTGCGGGTCCAAGCCGGAACCGGAAGCGGTAACTGCCTCCACCGGTACCTGGGCCGGGTCGATGCCCTCGCGGGCAGCGACATCGGTGCGGCGCTGTTCGATTTCAGCCTGGAACTCCTTGCTATACGGCGACACGTTCGATGCCGAAGACGACATCGCGTCGTAGCCATTATCCCCCGCAGCAGACGGGCGCGGGTAGAAAAATCCCGGCTTTGTCACTTCTTGGGCAATGAGCTCCGAGCCCTGGGCCTTGCCTGCGGAGTCATACATCATCGAGCCATCAGCGTTATCGGACCAGATTCGCCCCGCTACCCAGATTGCGGCTGGGTACAGCAGGCCGATAACCACGGTGAGCAGCAAATATGCCTTGATTGTGGTGGATACCAACCGAAAGTTCTTGTTCATGTCCTTCTCGATTCTTTTCACATGTTGCGAGATGCCAAGTGCTGTGCGCTGGCTGCGCCGTTTGGCGCGAGGCCAAGGCACTTACATCCCGAACACTCCGGAGAGCAGGAGGTCGATAATTTTGATGCCGATAAACGGTGCGATGATGCCACCGACACCGAAGATGAGCAGGTTACGGCTCAGCAGCGAGGCGGCCGACCCGGCACGGTACTTCACACCCTTGAGTGCCAGTGGAATCAGCGCGACAATCACAAGTGCATTGAAGATCACCGCAGATAGGATGGCGCTTTCCGGTGAGTGCAGGTTCATGATGTTGAGCTTGTCCAGCCCCGGCAGTGCCGTAACAAACATGGCCGGAATGATGGCGAAGTACTTCGCCACGTCATTGGCAATGGAGAAAGTGGTCAGCGCGCCGCGGGTAATCAGCAACTGCTTGCCAATTCCCACCACATCAATGAGCTTGGTCGGGTCCGAATCCAGATCCACCATGTTGGCCGCTTCCTTCGCCGCCGAGGTACCGGTATTCATTGCCACACCCACATCTGCCTGCGCCAATGCAGGAGCATCGTTGGTACCGTCACCGGTCATGGCGACCAGGCGTCCCTTCGACTGCTCCTTGCGAATCAGCTCCAGCTTCTGCTCCGGGGTAGCCTCAGCGAGCACATCGTCAACGCCGGCTTCCTTCGCAATCGCATGCGCCGTAATCGCATTGTCGCCAGTAATCATGACGGTACGAATGCCCATTTCACGTAGCTGGTCAAAACGCTCACGCATGCCAGGCTTAACGACGTCCTTGAGATAAATGACACCCAGCACACGTCCGGACTCACCGCTGGTTACTTCGTCACCGCCAAATACTTCGGCGACCACCAACGCGGTACCGCCCGCCTCCGAAATGCGCTGGACAATGCCATCGACCTCAGGTGGCACGGTGGCGCCGATGCGCTTCATCAGCTTCACAATCTCCGTTGCAGCACCCTTGACCACCTTGCGGTTCTTCTCGCCGCCGGTAGCCGGGAACTCGATGCCACTCATACGAGTCTGCGCCGTAAAGGGAATGAAGGTTGCATTGGCGTAGACGGACTCGTCGATGCGCTCATTCGATTCGGTTTCCGCGAGCTCGACAATGGATCGGCCCTCCGGGGTTTCGTCGGCAAGAGAGGAGAGCTGGCAGGCGTGCACCAGTTCAGCGTGCGTGGTGTCGCCGACCTCGGAGAACTCCGCGGCCTGGCGGTTACCGAAGGTGATGGTGCCGGTCTTGTCCAGCAGCAGCGTCGCGACGTCGCCGGCGGCCTCAACTGCACGGCCCGACATGGCCAGCACATTGTGCTGCACCAGGCGGTCCATACCGGCGATGCCGATGGCGGACAGCAGTGCGCCGATGGTGGTCGGAATCAGGCAGATCAGCAGTGCGACCAGGACTAATGGGTCCTGCTCGGCGCCGTTGAAGACGGCCATGGGAGCCAGTGCGATGACAACCATGAGGAAGATCAGGGTCAGCACGTGCAGCAGGGAGCCGAGTGCCAGCTCGTTCGGGGTCTTCTTGCGCTGTGCGCCTTCGACCAGGCCAATCATGCGGTCCATGAAGCTCTCACCGGGCATGGTGGTGACCTCAATGGCGATGGCGTCGGAAAGCACGCGCGTACCACCGGTGACCGCGCAGCGATCACCGCCAGCCTCGCGGATGACCGGCGCGGACTCGCCCGTGATGGCGGACTCATCGACGCTGGCGGCACCGACAATCACGTCGCCATCAGCGGGAATGGGCTCGCCTGCGGAGACCACGACAATGTCGCCCGGCACCAGATCCGTGGCCGCGACCTTGGTGGTCTGTGCGGCTGGATTCTCCAGCGCTGCGGCGGCATTGGTGCCCTTGTTGAGTTTGAAGGCATCGGAGGTGGTGCGCGAGGCGCGCAGCGATTCCGCCTGTGCCTTACCGCGGCCCTCGGCGACGGCTTCGGCCAGCGTTGCAAATAGGACGGTCAACCACAGCCACACCGTGATGGAAATACTGAAGAGCGAGGGGTGCGCAATGGCCAGGACCAGCGTAAATGCGGCACCGACTTCGACCAGGAACATCACCGGGGTGGCGATGAGCTGGCGCGGGTTCATCTTGCTCAGCGCCAGTGGCAGAGCCGCTTTCAGTGCGCTGGGTGAAAATGCGGAAGATGCGTTGGAATTCTTGCTCATGACAGGGCCTCCGTCAGCGGGCCAAGGACGAGGGTTGGTAGGAAGGTCAGGGCGCTGACGATGATTGCGATGGCAACGGTCAGGCCGACAAACTGCGGTCGGTGAGTTGGCAGGGTGCCTGCGGTCTCGGCGGCTGGTCGCTGCTTGGCGAAGTCACCGGCCAGACCCAGCACCATGACAATTGGCAGGAAGCGACCAAACAGCATGGCGAAGCCGAGGCTCATGTTGAACCACGGGGTATCGGCACCGAAGCCCGCGAATGCCGAACCATTGTTGTTGGACGCGCTGGTGAAGGCGTAAATCAGGTCGGAGAAACCGTGCGGCCCCTCGGCGGAAACAGAGTCCAGCGTCGACGGCAACATGGTGGAGATACCGACACCTGCCAGCACCAGCACTGGCATGACCAGGATGTAGAGGCAGACCTTGGTGATTTCCGAAACACCAATGCGCTTGCCCAGGTACTCCGGGGTACGGCCGACCATCAGGCCAGCGATGAAGACGGTCAGGATGGCGATGATGAGCATACCGTAGAGGCCAGAGCCCACACCACCAGGGCTAATCTCACCCAGCAGCATGTTCAGCATGAGCATGCCGCCGGCCAGTGGCGAGTAGCTGGAGTGGAAGCTGTCCACCGCGCCTGTCGACGTCATGGTGGTGGTCACCGCAAAGAAAGAACTTGGCAGCACGCCAAAGCGCATTTCCTTGCCCTCCATGCCGCCACCTTGGAAGACCTGCAATGCAGTCTCGCTGGACATAACAACAGCCAGAGAGATGAAGTAGAGCACCGCCATGGTGGAAAGAATTGCCCAGCCCTGGCGCTTGTCACCGATGATGACACCGAATGCCCTGGTCAGCGACACCGGAATCAGCAGAATAAGGAAGATCTCCAGCATGTTGGTCCACGCATTCGGGTTTTCAAATGGATGCGCGGAGTTGGCGTTGAAGTAGCCACCGCCGTTGGTGCCCAATTCCTTGATGACCTCCTGCGATGCCACGGCACCGCCCGGGATAGTCTGGCTGCCGCCGGTGACAGTCTGGATAGTCTGTGGGGCCGAGAAATTCTGGATGGCACCCTGCGAAATCAGCAGAATTGCACCAATAGCGGCGATGGGCAGCAGCACTCGCAGGACGGTACGAGTCAGATCTACCCAGAAGTTGCCGATGTTGCCGTCACCGTGACGGTTGGCCAGGCCTCGGACCAGCGCCACCGCCACTGCAATACCGACTGCGGCGGAGACGAAGTTCTGAACTGCCAGGCCAGCCATCTGGGTTAGCACTGTCATGGCTTCTTCACCGGAGTAGGACTGCCAGTTGGTGTTGGTGGTAAACGACACCGCGGTGTTCCACGCCTGGTCCGGAGAAACTGGGCCCTTGCCGTGGTTGAGCGGTAGCCACTGCTGCACTCGCTGCAGCAGGTAGACGAAGATGACGCTGACAGCGGAGAAGCTCAACACACTGGCGGTGTACTTTGTCCAGTGCTGGTTGGCCTCTGGGCGCACACCGATGGCGCGGTAGAAACCGCGCTCAACACCCAAGTGTTTATCAGTGGTGAATACCCGCCCCATGTAATTGCCGAGCGGGATGTAAAGGATGGCCAGTGTGGCCATCACGATGATTACCGGGACAAATCCCATAATGACGTTGCTCACGAGAATCGCTCCGGATCAATCAGGGCGACCAGGACATAGCCCAATGCCGCCAAACCTAAAATGGCGCCGACGATCAATTCCCACGTCATAGTTTCTTCACCGCCTTTGCGCAGCCCTGCAGTAGCAGGAAGGCCGCAATGGTGAGTAGAAGAAGTAAAATGTCTACGAACATGACAGTTATAAAACACCCATACCTACTGCGGCGGGCACCTATTAACGCTTTTTTAACACCCGACTGAACTGGGGTTATGCGCTTAGAGATGCGCGAATGCACTTCTGATTAAGAAAGTGCCAATGCAGGTACGCGGCGAATTAATACCAGTTTCGGGGCTGAGTGGACTGAGCAGGCGCACTGGTGTTGCCGACTTATCGATGGTTTTCCGTGACCTGTCGATGACTTCCGTTGTCTTATCGATGGTTTTCCGCCACTTATGCGCACGTTGTGGGGTCTACCTGAGCACTTGTCGATGCGTTATTCACTGATGGCCACGCTATAGCGCATCGACAGGTGAATAGCTCATCGACAAGTGGCCGACCGCCCCTGCCCTCGCCGGCCCCGTCCCCGCCGTCTCCGCCCCAGCCGGACCACGCGCTACCCGAAGGTTTTTGGACACGGAGCATAGGCGCGAAGCATAAAAAAACCGGGCACCACACTTCCTGCGTGATACCCGGTTTTAATGGATTGAGTTAGGCCGAAGCAACCGGCCCGAAGCAACCAACCTAGAAGTGGCTGACTAAGCCTGACTAGTTAGTCCTCCGGTGCGAGCTCGCTTTCAGTAACCCACTTGTGGTTCTTCATGGTCATACCATCATCGTCAATGTCGACCATGTACACCGGCTCCTGGGTGGAGTAGTCAACAGTGCCCTTGGCCCCCTTCATGCCCGCCATATGCTCGGCGTTGATGGTGATCTCGGAGCCGTCGGCAAGCGGTGCTTCGCCTGGGTTCTCCAGCTCCTCATGAACGACCCAGCGGTGGTCCTTCACCGGCTCACTGCCATCGGTCGGGGTGTAGGAAACGGAGTAGGTAGTGGTGTTGAAAACACCAACAACCTTGCCTTCTGCACCCTTCATGCCCGGCATGTGATCGGCGAGAACCTGCACTTCACTGCCGACCGGGAACTTCGCGTTGTCCGCCGCAATCATTCCCTCTGGAGCCGGACCACCATCGGCCGGATGGTCATGGCCGGCCATCGCGTCATCACCGTGGTCACCATGACCGCCATGATCATCGGCATCGTCCATATCATCCATGTCGTCATGGCCCTCAGTGCTGGTGGCCGACACGGAAGAGCTGGTCTCGCTAACAGTGCTGCTTGCCTCAGTACTAGCCGAATCATCGGAGGAGCAACCGGCCAGCACAAGGACGCTGGCGGCACCCGCGGCTACGAGAGCATCTAGTGGTCGAATATTCTTTGCCATGGTTGAGCTCCTTTGTTGTTGGTGTCAATCAATCTATGCCCTCACCCTAACAACGCTCCCCCGCCGTCACCATGCCTTACTTCCCGCGGCGGACGGAAATCGTCCAGCCAGCCTCACCGGTCTGCTCGAAGTTGGTGACCTCGTGGCCATCCTTCGCAGCCCAGCGTGGAATCGCATCCGTGGCCTGGGTGCAGTCGAATGGAATCACCAGCTCCTCGCCGACCTCAATCTTGCCAATCGCGTCCTTGGCCTCGATCAGCGGGAATGGGCACACCGCACCGACGGTGTCGAGCTCGTAACGCCCGCCGCCCAGCGGCTTGAGCTTGCCGTCTTCCTGCTTTACGACGCTCCGGTCGAGCAACGCCACCGGCGCGACAGCAAAGGCACCCGCCAGCGGGGAGGCCTCGGTGCCAGCGGCACCGGCACCGGCACCGGCACCTGCACTGTCGCTACCCGGCAGGGACACAGGCGAAGTAGCAGCCGAAGTGACCGGAGCCGTTGCCGATACCGCCGTGTCGTTGGTGGTGGAAGGGGTGCTCGGGACGTCGTTAAGCGAAGGTGCGGACGGCTTCAGCCAAAGCTTTGCGGCGATAGCGACACCTGCGGCGATGGACGCCAGCGCAAGCCAACCCTGGTAGCTGAACAGCGAAGTCTGAACCATGCCGTTACCGACGGTGCAGCCGCCGGCCCATGCAGCGCCGACGCCCATGCAGATGCCGCCGACGACCGAGCGTGCGCCCTGGGTTGCGTCCGGGACGCGGAGACGGAATTCACCGGAGGCCTTAGCCGCGATGAAGGAGCCAACGAGGATGCCGAGGACGAGGAGGACGCCCCAGTCGAAACGCTCAGTGTCACCAGTGACAACGTAGTTGGCAAGGTTGGAGGACGGAGTCGTGATGCCGAGGCCGTCGTTGCGGCCGGTGGCAGCGGACAGCGGCCATGCGATAACGCCGAGCACACCAACGGCAACAGCGGTGGCGTAAACATGCCAGGGCTTTTCGGCCAGGATGTGTGCCAGGCCGGTCTTGCGCGGCGCCAGAGTCACCGGACGCGGGCCGGAGAATTCTTCACGCAGGTAGCGTACGGCGAAGTATGCCGTGACGGCGCTCAACGCGATGACCAGGGGCCAGATGCTAATGCCGAGCGAGGCGTGGATGCTGGTCAGGCCGACGGTGCGGTCCTTCAAGGCATCTTGTACCCCATTGAGGAAGCCAGTCTTCATGGCAGCAGCGGACAGAGCGTAAAAGACCAGTGCAATCCATGATCCGATCAGGCCTTCACCGGAGCGGTACCAGGTGCCCGAGGCACAGCCACCGGCCAGGACGATACCCAGACCGAAGATAACGCCACCGACGATAACAGCCAGCGGTGCCAGCTCCTTGTATTCGGGAGTAATCACGCCGGCGCTGGTCAGGGCGGCCAGACCGATGGCGTGGACGGAAATAACAATCAGCAAGGCGACGAAGCCACGCCAGCTGCGCTGAGTGAAGATATCGCGCAAGAAGCCGGTGACGCAGAATCGTCCTCGCTGCATAACAAAGCCGAGCACGGCGCCCAGCGCTAGTCCTGAGATGAGCATGAGAGTGTTTCTCCTAAATTTATGAGCCAGTCCGTCATCAAAGCCATAATGAACAGACCTGTCTATTAGTGGATTAGAAGCTACTCTACACAGCGAAAAAAGTCCAACTTAATGAAGTTTTCACAGGGTAGAACACCTGCCAATAGACAGACCGAACCGTATAGTTGCTGGTGAGAAGCGCAAGTTGTGGCAAGCTAAAATACTATGAGCGCACAGAATTCAGCCCTGGTTGGACACCAGCGACACCAGCGGTTCCTTGCGATGCGCTCGATACTCGACCTTCCTTTTACCCATGCTTTCGCCCTTGATCCTCAGGCGGTCATCGATATTTCCGGTGTGGCCCGCCTCAGCGAGCTCAATGCCAAAAATGTCGCAATAATCGACAGTTTGCGTTCACTCGCCCACACCAACACGCAGGACTTTTACGCCATCGATGACGCAGCAGAAGCTCTGGGGACCGCCTTGCGAATGGCGATTTCCTCCCGGCAGCTACTCTGGTTCAGCTCGCTGCCCCACAGTGATGTGGACAAGGTACAAAACATCCTCGGCGGCGACATCGTTCATGTGGTGGGCCCGGAACTGGCCGTCGATAAGCTCGATGACAGTACCCTCGAGCTTCCCACTGCGCTGAAACAGCGCGGAGAACCACTGGTGCCCATCGCTATCTCGCCAAGCGAGCTGGTGCAGGCCTGGGCACACGGCAGTCTCGAGCAGCAAAAACTGCTCGCTTACCTGCTGGAGGGAACAAATACGCTGGTCATGCAGCAAAAGGATCTGCATGCACTACGCAAAGTCGGGACCAAACTCATCGAGCGCAACCCCGTGTGGCGCCTGCTCTACAACCCGAAAGTGTTGGCCTACCTGGTGGTGATGGTCTACTCTTCGCTCCGCGCGCTACCTGTGGTTTTCGTCCCCGGATTCCACGGCAATGTCTGGGTGCTGTGGAGCATCGACATCATTACCGCTATCCCCTACACCTGGGGAATTGTCGAGATGATCACCGGCCGCTCATTCGGCCGAAGAATGCTGGGGCTCCTGATCACCGTAGTGACTTTCGTCTCGCCCTATGTCTATTTCTGGGCCAACGGACGCGATTATCCGGTGTGGGTCACCATCTTTGTCATTGCGTTAATTGTTGCAGCCTGCGCCGTCGAATACATCCGCTGGCTGCGCGACCGCGCCATCTCCGCAATCCTGCGCCAACCGCCCACCAACTGCCGCTAGCGACCGCTAAGCGAGCGCCGCACGCCGCCAATAATCAGCCAGGCACCGGCGGCAACGTTGACAGCCACAAGCCCGTGGATAGACGCCTTGCTTAACGACGCTGCCATCGTCTCACTTGCGATAAGCATGCCGGTCGAGACAATCCAGATGAACGTTGCGGCAATGTTGGCAATCCGGCCGCGTTCCACGCGGAATGGATGCGTGTAGTGCAGCGGCACCAACGTCATTGCGCTGAAGATAAAAATGGCAGAGATACACACCGCCATGGGCGCGTTCCATACCCACAGCAAGACCGCCACGATATTCCACGCGGCGGGGAAACCAACGAAGTAGTAGTCGCCGGACTTGGCGGCTTCGTTGGCATAGCAGAACATCGACGACACCAGGACCAGAATCATCAGGGCGATCGCCAACGGACGTGGCCCCAACGGCAGATACATGACCATGAAAGCCGCGGGTATGGCGGTCCAGGTGAGATAGTCGACGATGTTGTCCACCACTGCGCCGTTAAACCACGGGACGACTTCCTTGATGTGATGCTTACGCGCCATATTCCCGTCGACACCATCGACGACGAGGGCAATTCCCAACCAGAGCCACATCCAATGTGGGCGGCCCTCCAACAGAGCGACCACAGCCAGCGTTGCCCACACCAAACCAGTCAGCGTGAAGGCATGCACAGCCCAGGCGATGACATGCTGGCGCCGAGTGAAGCGGGTGAAGGTCGCGGCGGTGCTGGCAGTATCGGCGCAGGCAATATCTGGCCCACTGGCGGTACTAGAACTGGCATTGTCGGAGCGAGTAGTAGCGTTCACGGCAGATGTCCTTTAGAAAACACAACGCGCACAACTGCAAACCTTTATCGCAGTTGTGCGCAGAGTCGATTTTTTCAATCGGTGAGTATAACGGCCGATGGGTCGTTTTCCCGTATTATTGCTCGGGCTTGTGCCGAGTTATTTAACGACGATCCTCGAACCAACCGGTAACAGCCGGTGCTGTGTTCTCGTAGACCAGCTTGGCTTCGGTGTACTCCTCCAGGCCGGTCGGGCCCAGCTCACGGCCAATACCGGACTGACCAAAGCCACCCCACTCGGCCTGTGGCAGGTAGGGGCCAAAGTCGTTGATCCAGACGGTACCGTGACGCAGCTCGCGGGAAACGCGCTCAGACACCTCGCGGTTGGATGACCACACCGCACCGGCCAGGCCGTATTCGGTGTCGTTGCCGATCTCGATGGCCTCGTCAACCGTGGTGAAGGTCTCCACCGTCACCACCGGTCCAAAGGCTTCGTCGTGAACGCAGTCCATTTCGCGGGTGACCTGGTCAATCACGGTTGGGAGGTAGAAGTAGCCGTCGGCAAGCGAGGCGGAACCATCGGCGGTGGTGCCCGTGGCAATCTCGCCGCCTACGCGCACGCGTGCGCCCTGCTCACGAGCTCGATCGACGTATGCCGCGACCTTATCCAGGTGCTGCTTCGAAATCAGCGCACCGGTCTCGGCCTTCTCGTCGAGCGGACCGCCGAGCTGGATGTGTCCAGCGCGCTCGACCAGATCGTCGACAAACTTCTCGGCGATGGACTCCTCCACAATCAAGCGAGCGCCCGCCGAGCACACCTGACCGGAGTGCAGGAACGCAGCATTGAGGGCATTGTCCAAAGCGGCTTCGTAATCGGCGTCGGCGAAGATGATGTTCGGGTTCTTGCCGCCGAGCTCAAGCGCGACCTTCTTCACAGACTTAGCCGCTTCACCAGCAATAATCTTGCCAGTGACAAGACCGCCAGTGAAGGAGACCATGTCCACCTTCGGATGCGAGGACAGCGGTGCGCCCGCTTCGGCACCGGCTCCGGTAATGAGGTTGGCAACGCCTGCCGGAACACCCAGATCATCGATGACGTGCATGAGCAGAATTGCTGTGTGCGGAGTCAGCTCCGCCGGCTTGAGCACAAAGGTATTGCCCGTGGCCAGCGCCGGTGCGACCTTCCATGCGGTCTGCAGCAGTGGGTAGTTCCACGGCGTAATCAGACCACAGACACCGACGGGCTCACGCACAATACGCGCGACGACGGACGGGTCATCCGCATCCACGAGACGACCGGCATCATTGCCCGCGAGCTTCCCGAAGTACTCAAAGCAGGCGATGATGTCATCCATATCGGCTGCCGCCTCAGGCAGACGCTTGCCGGTATCCATAGCCTCTGCCCAGGCAAATTCGTCCTTGCGCTGCCTGATGGCAGTACCGATATCGAGTACCAACTTACTGCGCTCAGCTGTGCTCCAGGATGCCCAGGAACCTTCTCCGGTACGTCGGAAAGCAGCGTCGGCGGCGGCGATGGCGCGCTCGGTGTCGGTGGCGTCTGCTTCCGCGACCTCGGCGATGAAAGAGCCGTCGGCCGGGCACTCGATGGTGCGAGTGTTGCCAGCGGCTCCAGCGGACCAGGTGCCGTTGATAAACAGCGTGGCGGCCCCTTCGTGAGATTTGGCGGTCTCGGGTGCGAGAGCCTTATCAGTAGTGGAAGGCTTAAAGGTCATTTAGGAATCCTCCTTGGCGTAGTCATCAGACCATTCGCGGACAGGTTCGGCATTATCGGACAAATCTGAGGTGCCCGGGAGATCAGACTGCATATGCAGGAACTCCAAGTGCCGTTCATAGAGGTCGAGGACGTCGGAAATCAGCTGCTCTTGGGTGTATCCATAGACGTCGTAGCCGAGCGAGCCGGTAAGCGTGAAGACCTCGAGACGGTAGTAGTAAATATCAGCATCACTGTCCAGGTGTACCAGGCCAGCGAAAGACGGCGTCAAGTGTTCAACCGGATAGACCTGGTAGCGGAAGCTCATCTCCTCACCGAAACCGACCTGCAGGTCAATCTGGTCAATACCGACTTCTTCAGCAGGTTCACGGTGCAGCGTCACTTCGCCGCCACGGTCCCTGATAGCTTCTGCCACCTGTTCAAGCGCGGGCTGTACCACTCGGTCGAGGTAGCGCATGACTGGCTTCTTGCCCGGGAAGGACATGGAGCGGGCAAGTCGCTTACGCCAGTCGCCCTGTTCGCCATCTACGGCGCGGCCCGACATCGCCCCATGGAGGGCTCGACGTGTCGAATCCTGTTGCAGCAGCTCCAGTCGCAGCGACTTAAACAGGCCATACATCACCAGATAGATGACAAAGGCGAACGGCAGGCCCATCACAATCGTCGCGGACTGCAGTGTCGGAATACCGCCGACGTAGAGCATCGCGATGGTCAGCACACCGACCACGACAGCCCAGAAAATACGGGTCCACTTCTTACCGTCCTGCTGTGTGTCGGTGATCTTCGAAGTGAAGTTACTCATCACCAGTGCTGCCGAGTCAGCCGAGGTGATGTAGAGCAGCAGACCGATCAGGGAGGCGACTGCCGCCACCAACATCGGTGCCGGGTACTGCTCTAGCAGAAGGTAGAAGGCGCGCTCCGGGTAATCCAATGCAGTCTGCCCAAACTCCGAATCGCCACCGATAACCAGGTCCAGAGCCGAGTTACCGAACACCGATACCCACATCAGAACGAAGAGGAATGGAATGGTCAGCGTGCCGACGACAAACTGACGCAGACTACGGCCACGGGAAATGCGAGCCAGGAACAAACCGACGAACGGTGCCCAGGCCACCCACCAAGCCCAGAAGAACAGGGTCCAGGAGTTCAACCATTCCTGCGCTCCGGAGAACGCGTAGGTATCCATAGTCATGGACGGGAACTTCGAGACGTACTCACCGACGTTCATCACCAGTGCGTCAAACAGGAACGCGGTGCGGCCGGTAACCAGGATGTAGAGCATCAAGCAGATGGCCAGGCCAACGTTGAGCTCCGAGAGACGACGAATTCCCTTGTCGACACCGGAAACTGCGGAGGCGATAGCCACCGATACGGCCACGACGATTAGAGCGATCTGCCAGGACGTACTCTCATCCACCCCGAACAGCACACGCAGGCCGTAATTCAGCTGGACGACGCCGATACCCAGCGAGGTTGCGACACCGAAAACGGTACCCAGCATCGCCGCGATTTCGACCGCTTCACCAGCGGGGCCGTGGATGCGCTTGCCGATAATCGGATAGAGCGCCGAACGAATGGTCAGCGGCATGTTCAGGCGATAGGCGAAGTAGCCGAATGCCATACCCATCAGGGCGTAGAGTGCCCAACCGGTCACGCCATAGTGGAAGAGCGTGAACACCACTGCCTGACGTGCAGCTTCGATGGTCTCCGCATCTCCGGTCGGCGGGCCATAGTACTGTGCCACCGGCTCTGCTACCGAGAAGAAGAGCAGGTCAATGCCGATACCCGCCGCAAAGAGCATAGAGGCCCAGGAAAACAGACCAAACTGAGGCTTGGCGTGATCGGGGCCGAGCTTAATCTGCCCCGTTCGCGAGATAGCGACGTAGAGCATGAAGAGCACTGCCACCGTCGCGGTCACAATATAGAACCAGCCGAAGTTCTTCGATACCCAGGCGACAATGCCAGCTAGGGTGTCCGCTGCATTGTCCGGGGCAAAAATAGCCCACAGGGCAATGGCAAGAATGCCAACACCTGAAATAATAAATACAGGCCAGTTGACCTCAGGCTCGGAGGTCACACTCGCTTGCGCTTGTTGTGGAGGGGCCGACTGCGATCGCTGCATTCCTTGCGACGATCCAGATTTTTCCTCCGTTACCTTCTCAGTTGGCGGAGTATCAGACATAGGAAAATCCTTCAGATTCGGGAACTAACCCAGCATACCTAGTTTGAATAATCCCTCAAGTTTAAGAATCGATTCAGAAGAATTCTCCACCCCAACATCAACATCTTCACCTGCATATTTACCCAGTTTTCAAGGCGTTTAAAATCGTTCCAACTGGAATTGAATACCAATTGTGTGGCATTCTATATAGGTGAAGGGGATTTGAGATACGCCTCCGGCCACTTATTCCAATATCAATATATAGGGCCTGCCTTTAAATATTACTTGGGGCTTATCGGGGCTTATCGCAGTCCTTGAAAACCATTCCGATATACATCGGCAAACAACCTACGGAGGTACACCAGAACATGGGAGCTTTCCCGGCTGTCTTCAACTTCGGTAAAAAGAATGGCAACACTACAGTCGAACACCGCGACGTCGTCATCGTTGGCGCGGGCTCTGCCGGCTCTGTGCTGGCTAACCGGCTGTCCGCAGACCACACTCAGCAGGTGCTCGTGCTCGAGGCCGGCCGCATGGACTCCCTCTGGGATCTCTACATTCACATGCCTTCGGCGTTCTCCTTCCCAATCGGTAACAAGTACTACGACTGGAAGTACGAATCCGAGCCGGAACCGGAGATGAACGGTCGCCGCATCTACCACGCCCGCGGCAAGGTCGTCGGCGGCTCCTCCTCCATCAACGGCCAGATCTACCAGCGCGGTAACCCCATGGACTACGACAAGTGGGGCGACACCAAGGGGCTAGAGAACTGGGGCTGGAACCACGTTCTGCCTTACTTCAAGCGCATGGAAAATGCACTCGGCTCCGACAAGGACGACCCGCGCCGTGGCCACGACGGCCCACTGCGCATGAAGCGCGGTCCGGCCGATTCTCCGCTGTTCAAGGCCTTCTTCAAGTCTGTCCAGCAGGCCGGCTACAACTACACCCCGGACGTCAACGGCTACCGCCAGGAGGGCTTCGGTCCCTTCGACGCGAACATCGACAAGGGCCGTCGCCTCTCCGCTGCCCGCGCATACCTGCACCCAGCCCTGCAGCGTCCAAATCTGGAGCTCCGCACCCGCGCAGAAGCCACCCGCATCCTCTTCGAGGGCACCAAGGCCGTCGGCATCGAGTACACCTGGAAGGGTCGTACACACCAGGTGCGAGCAGACAAGGTCATCCTCTGCGGTGGCGCTTTCAACTCTCCGCAGCTGCTCGAGGTCTCCGGCGTTGGCGATGAGAAGATTCTGAATGCCGCCGGAGTGAACGTCGTCAAGCACCTGCCTGGTGTCGGCGAAAACCTGCAGGACCACCTGGAGGTCTACATTCAGTACAACGCCACCCAGCCGGTGTCTTCACAGCCGTACCTGGAGAAGTGGCGTTGGCCGTTCATTGGCCTGTGGTGGCTGCTCACCCACAAGGGCCCGGTGGCAACGTCGCACTTCGAGGGTGGCGGTTTCGCGCGCTCCAACGACAACGAGCCCTACCCGAACCTGATGTTCCACTTCCTGCCGCTGGCCATGCGTTACGACGGCACGAAGATCGATAGCCCGCACGGTTTCCAGTTCCACGTTGGTCCGATGTACTCGGATGCCCGTGGCCATGTCCACATCACCTCCTCGGACATCAAGGTCAAGCCGTCGATTCTGTTCAACTACCTGTCCACTGATCAGGACCGCCGTGAATGGGTCGAGGCTGTGAAGGTCTCCCGTAAGCTGCTGGACACTCCGGCAATGAAGGAGTACACCGACGGCGAGATTTCCCCGGGTGCAGATGTGCAGACCGACGAGGAAATTCTCGAGTGGGTCCGCAAGGATGCCGAGACCGCACTGCACCCATCCTGCACCTGCAAGATGGGGCCGGCCTCCGACGAGATGGCCGTGGTCGATCCGGAGACCATGCAGGTCCACGGCACCGAGGGCCTCTACGTGGT
Organism: Corynebacterium sp. LK33; assembly: GCF_014334955.1. Classification (NCBI taxonomy): domain Bacteria; kingdom Bacillati; phylum Actinomycetota; class Actinomycetes; order Mycobacteriales; family Corynebacteriaceae; genus Corynebacterium; species Corynebacterium sp. LK33. The sequence continues at coordinate 299,886 of NZ_PDGU01000011.1, forward strand.
GGACGCTTCGGTCATGCCGGGCATCACCAACGGCAATATCTACGCACCGACCATGATGATTGCCGAAAAGGCCGCTGACCTCATCGCCGGCAAGACTCCGCTGGCACCGCAGGACATTCCTTTCTACCGCGCTGGCCAGGGTATGCCGCTGGATCCGCCGGAGAGCACCAAGTAGTTCTTGAGTTTTTGAGGCGGTAGCGCGGCGTCTATTGCGCAACGCCGTACGTCGGCACCGGCCGGGTTCTCCCACGCGGGGGAATCCGGCCTTAGTGTTACTCTCGCCCCTATGAGCAGTACAACCTCGCAGACACTCGAAAACCTCCGACGGTCATCAATCATTCTGGCACCGCTGGCCGGTGGCCCATCCACGCCCGAACTCGTCGCTGCCGTTTCCAATGCTGGCGGGCTCGGCACCCTTGCCGCCGGCTATCTCACTGTCGAAAAGCTCACTGAACAGGCACAGCAGACGTGCACACTGCTTGACGACGGCAAAGGTTTCGGCATCAACCTCTTCTGCCCCAACACGGCTGACGCCGGTGTCGGAACCTCAGAGGAGGAACTTGCTCAGTGGACCGCTTTTCGTAATCGTCTGGCGCCGGCTGCTGCCCACTTCGACATCGATTTGCCTGACACTCCGACCTGGTCAGATGACTATTTCCTGGCAAAAGCGGAGGCAATTTTGGCGGAAGATTTTCTGCCCAACCCCGATGCGCTGGAGTTCGTCTCCTTCACTTTTGGCTACCCAGATAAAGAGGTCATTGCTCAGGTAAAGGAATCTGGCCGCAGCGTGGTGCTCAATGCGACCTCAATTGAGGGCGTACGGGCGGCGGCTGCAGCTGGCGCTGATCGCATTGTCCTGCAAGGACTAGCTGCGGGTGGGCACCGCGCATTTGTGGAGGGGAAGGATTCGTCCGACAGCATTGGGGCCTCTGTAGAAGAGCTTGCCCAAGCAGTCACCGAAGCATGTGCGGTAACCGATGTACCTATCATCGCCGCTGGTGGGGTGGGTAACCGAGAGGACGTCGTCAAGCTTGTGGAAGCCGGCGCGGTGGCTGTGCAAGTTGGCACACGGTTCCTCACCACCGCGGAGGCAGGTACGAAGGAAACGCACCGACGGGCACTGCGTGATTTGGTGGAGCGTGACACCGTTTTGACTCACGCCTTTTCCGGTAAGCCTGCGCGTGCCATCGAGAACACGTTTACTCGGGAGTTTTCTAGGGTCGCGCCGGAGCTTTACCCGCAACTGCACTACTTGACCACACCGATTCGCGGCGCGGCGAATAAGGCCGGTGATCCTGAATATCTCAACTTATGGGCCGGTATTGGGTTTGCGCAGTGCGAAAACCAAACTGCGGGCGATGTTGTTGCGGAGCTTTCCGGCCCGGCCAAGTAATACGAAGCCGCCGATGCTACAACCTGCAAAATGACCAGCCCGAACATATATCGCGGCTGGTCATTCGGTTTTATTTGTGACGACGGTGCAGTTGTGGCATTAAGCGTCTAGCAGCCAATCGTTCGGGCTGAACAGCTCGAAGTGAACGTTATCGCGAGCAACACCGCGATCGGCGAGCTGCTGGCGAATGGCCTGCAGGAAGCCATTGCCACCACAGAGGTAGTACTGAGCGCCCTCCGGCAGCTCCGTATCCGCCAGATTCATCAAATCCGGCTCGTACCACACCTGCTGGCGAGCATTGGCCAATGCGGCGACAGCATTGTCACGCTCTGCGCGCAGGGCATCTGCAGTTTCTGCGCGGTCCGCGTGGAGAACGACAACATCACGCTTAGAGTCGGCAGCCACCAGGGCATCCAGCATGCCGATCATAGGAGTGGCGCCAATACCTGCGGAAATGAGTACCACCGGGTCATCGGACTTGGTGTCCAGCACCAGGTCACCTGCCGGCAGAGAGATCTCGATGGCATCGCCCGGCTGCACCTTTTCCCACAGCTGTGTGGAAACTTCGCCAGCCGGCAGGTCCTCGGAGGCATCGACACGACGAACCGCGAAGGTCAGCACACCTTCCTTGCCACCGACCAGAGAGTATTGACGTAGCTGGCCGGCGCCGTCCGGCATGGTCTGACGCACGGAGATGTACTGTCCCGGGAGGTAGGAAACGGGGGTTTCGTCGTCAAGCTTGACGGAGAATACTGCGACATCATCACCGCGCTCTTCGCGAGAGACGACGTGAGCGGCGCGGAAAACATCACCTGCTTCGACACCGAGGTCGTCATAGAGCCCCTTCTCGAAGTTGATGAGAACACGCTGCATCTCCAGGTAGACGGCATCCCATGCGTCGCGGACAGCTCCCTGAAAGACCTCTGGGGTGAGGATTTCCTCGATGGCATCGAAGAGGTGCTTGTGCACGATTGGGTACTGCTCCGGCTTGATACCAACGGAAATGTGCTTGTGGCCGATGCGGGAAAGCAGTTCCTCCGGGGCAGGAGCGTCTGGGTCGACCAGGGTAGCTGCGAAGGTAGCGACGGATGCCGCCAGCGCCTTCTGCTGAGCCCCCTGCTTCTGGTTGCCGCGGTTGAAGGTATCGGCAATGAGTTCGGGGTGAGCAGCGAACATCCGGTTGTAGAAGTTCGGCGTGATTTTCTCGATGTTGGCACCGACGACGGGCAGGGTTTGGGTGACGACTTCGGCCTGCTCTGGAGTCAGGCCGTTCTTGTTGACATTCAGGTTTGGCATGACTTCACACTATCACCATATTGCGCATTTTGTTTGCGCAATATGGTTTGTTGGCGCCAAAATTAGTCTTTGCAGTTGCGAATCAACCGCTTTTAGCTGCAGAAACGGCGCCACCGAAAGTTTTGACAGGCAGGCTTCGACAGCACCACTCTCAGCTCTTTTCGAATCGAAATCAGGCCTTCAGCTCTACGCCTAAACCGGACGAATATTCAGCCGAGAACCCTCGGGCGCGCTAGCTCCCCCGGGAGTATCACCATCCGCGCCATCAACCGGCTTGGCGGGAATGAGATCCGCAATCAACACCGGATCCAGCGCGGCGAAGAACGCCTCCTGTGCGGCCGCTAACTTGCCGCGCAACAGGCACGTCGGCAGCAATGGACAGTCAGTGCCGACACAATCGACGACCTCGTTGTTTTCCAGAGTGCGCAGCAGCTTGCCGACGGATTTTTCCGTAGCCGAATCTCGCAGATAGATGCCACCATTGCGCCCCTTGACCGCTTCCAAGAAGCCGAGCTCCACAAGCCGCGAGACAACCTTGGAAACATGCGCGCGAGACGCATTGAGAGACTCCGCTACCTCGGCAGCGGTGTATTTGCGCCCCGGCTCCCCCATCGCCATCAAAGTGATGACACGCAGGCTCAAATCAGAGAAAAGCGTTAGTTGCATTGCGTGTCACCCTTCATCGTTCTACTGCACAAACCACCCCCTTGCCAGCCACTTCGGGCAACAAGGGGGTGGTTCTAGGTTCTAGCTTTTAGCTAGGTTAGCTAGCAAGATCTTAGTCCTGCAGGCTCTTCTCGATACGAGCCTTCAGCGCCTCGAACTCGTCCCAGACTTCCTGCGGAACGCGGTCGCCGAGGAACTTCAGCCACTCCTCGTTGTCCGGGAGGTCACCCTGCCACTTAGCAGCCGGTGCCTTCAGGGCTTCCTTGACATCGGCAAAGTCGATGTCCAGGCCAGTCAGATCCAGGTCCTCTGCCTTAGCGGTGTGACCAACAACGGTCTCCTTGGCGCCAACACGGCCCTCAATGCGGTCGATGATCCACTTGAGAACACGGGAGTTGTCGCCGAAGCCCGGCCACAGGAAGCGGCCGTCTTCGCCGCGGCGGAACCAGTTGACCAGGAAGACCTCTGGCATCTTGTCGCCGCCCTTGGCACCCATGTCGATCCAGTGCTGCAGGTAGTCACCGACGTTGTAGCCAATGAACGGCAGCATTGCCATCGGGTCGTGACGCAGGGAGCCAACCTTAGCCTCAGCGGAAGCAGCGGTCTGGCCGGAAGCCAGAGTTGCACCGATGAAGGTTGCGTGGTTCCAGGACAGAGCCTGGGTCACCAGCGGCACAGTGTCCGGGCGACGGCCACCGAACAGGATGGCGTCAATCGGGACACCCTGCGGGTCGTCGTACTCCGGTGCGGCGACCGGGCACTGCGAAATCGGGGTGCAGTAACGGGAGTTCGGGTGCGAGGACAGCTCGTCGGAATCCGGAGTCCAGTCATTGCCCTTCCAGTCAATAAGGTGCTCCGGCTTGCCTTCCATACCTTCCCACCAGACGTCGCCATCGTCGGTCAGTGCGACGTTGGTGAACAGGGTGTTACCGGCCTCCATGGTCTTCATGGCGTTCGGGTTGGAGGAGTAGTTGGTACCCGGTGCAACACCGAAGAAGCCGTTCTCCGGGTTGACAGCGTACAGGCGGCCGTCCTCACCGAACTTCAGCCATGCGATGTCGTCGCCGACGACCTCGGCCTTCCAGCCCTCGATGGTCGGAGTCAGCATAGCCAGGTTGGTCTTACCACATGCAGACGGGAATGCAGCGGCGATGTGGTAGGCCTTGCCCTCTGGGTTGGTGAGCTTCAGGATGAGCATGTGCTCAGCCATCCAGCCCTCTTCCTTGGCCATGACCGAAGCAATACGCAGTGCGTAGCACTTCTTGGCCAGGATGGCGTTTCCGCCGTAGCCGGAACCGTAGGACCAAATCTCCTTGGTCTCCGGGAACTGGGTGATGTACTTCTCATCGTTGCACGGCCATGCAACGTCCTCCTGGCCCTCCTCCAGCGGAGCGCCAACGGAGTGCAGAGCGTGGACGAAGTCTCCGTCCGGACCAATCTTGTCCAGGGCATCCTGACCCATGCGGGTCATGATTCGCATGGAGAGAACCACGTACTCCGAGTCGGTCAGCTGAACACCCAGCTTCGGCTCCGGATCGGTAATCGGACCCATGCAGAACGGAACGACGAACATGGTACGGCCCTTCATGGAACCGCGGTAGTGCTCGGTCATTTCCTTCTTCAGCTCGACCGGATCCGCCCAGTTGTTGGTCGGGCCAGCGTCCTCTTCCTTTTCGGAAGCGATGAACGTGCGGGACTCCACACGAGCAACGTCCTTCGGGTTAGAGCGGGCAAGGAAAGAGTTCGGGCGCTTTTCCTCATTCAGCTTGATAAGAGTTCCCTTATCAACCAGGTCCTGGGTAAGGCGGTTCCACTCTTCTTCCGAGCCATCAGCAAAGACAACCTTGTCTGGCTGGGTCAGTTCTACGACCTCAGCAATCCAGCGCAGCAGTTCGGCGTTCTCGGTCGGGGCCTGGCCCTCGAGACCAGGAATAGAAGGTGCGGACATCAGTTCTCCTGACTCATTGATTCGCGTCTTAATTTAAGGCTACCGGGGGATACCGAAAGTTGCCGGGCCCCACATCGACAATCGGCTCGTTCCCTCATTTGCTAGCCGTTACATCACAGCTTTACAACAAATAATTTTCCTCGCCCCATTCTTGCGACCTGTTCATTTATGGCCATAACCAGCGAATAAGGCCAGCCTCACCACATAAATTTACAACCATTAACCCTTTGGGTGCAGTTACCCCCATTTGTAAGCAACCGAGACACGGGTACCCCCGCGCGCAGCGGTTCCAAAGTCATTAGTCCCAGCTGCCCCGCGCAGACTGCTCCCATGAGTACGCATCCCACTTCCCCGCTGCTGATGCCGATTCCACTGCCGCTCCGCCCATCGCGTCAGCAGCCCTCACATCATCACTGCTCCAAGACTCCCAAGTGCCGTCAAAACGGACCGTCGTAACGTGATCCACCGTGCCGTCACCGTCTAAATCCGAATAGATTGACAACCCGGAGTCGTCGGCAAGCGTAATTGACCCCTCGTCGTCGCCGAGGTCGTAGAGCTGCCCATCTACCTCCACAACCAGCCCAGCGCCACCAACGTCTGCCGACTTCCCATCAATCGGCGTCGCCGCCTCCAAACCACACGGCGTAGCGGGCGAACGCGCCTCCGCCCCGCCATCGGACGCGGGTTGATCGGAAAAGTACTGCAGTAAAGAAAACTCATCCATCGTGATATCCCCCTATTTCTCTTAGCTGTCACGGCTATCGCGCAGGCGTTCCGGTGTACTCCGCCAGCTGCTCTATTCGCCATCCCGGACCCCGCGCACCAAGGGCCTCGCGCACCGCCATCTCCACGGACTGCGTCCATTTTCGCCGCAGATGGGCGAGGTAATTTGCCCGCCACTGCGCGGTGCGTTGGCGTGCGTTACGACGAATCGTTGCGCCCACCGCCACCACCGCAACGCCGAGGCCTATTGCAAGTGCGACCAGCTGCGCCACAAGCGTCGGCACCCCAACCCACATCAGCACCCCGTGGACGATCCGCACTGCGCCGACCGCCGCGCCAAGCGAGGCCACCACCACCAGCGCGTCCATGGCATAACTGGGGCGAGCCGGGCTTGCTGGAGCGGGCACTGAAATTTCCACACGAAGGCCCAATTCGTCGCCACACCGCTGTTGCAGCCGCGTCGCTGCGACCTCGGCACGACCCTGAAGTTCCGCCTGATTACCTGCGGGGCCGTCAGCCACTTCCTGGAGTGCATCCCGCACTGCGCTCTCAGCTGCCAACTGCATCTTCCGCTGCAATCGCGCCGCCGCCCCAGCTCCGCGCGATCGCTCCTGCGTCAGCTGAGCTCGCACATTTCGAGCCCGGCGCGCACTCAGTGTTTCCCCCGAGTTTCTGGGCGGGCCTTCTGCCAGCAGAACCAGGGTTCTGGCCATTCTCTCGTCCAGCGCTCCCATCGGGATTGTGCTGTCGATTTCCTGGCGCCAGGCCTCGGCATACTCACCATTGCCAATCAGGCCAACTGCAACGCGACCGGTGGCCTGGCTAATTGCTGCAACCGTGCTGACGCACTCCCGCGTGGGCTGCACCTCGCTGTCTGCAACATAGAGCACGACGGCGCTGCGTTTATCCACAAACTCCAGCCGACGTGGCGGCGTCGCAGTGTCAACAATCTGCGAGAAGTCCGCGCGGTCCGCCGCGTCCCCGGCTTTGGTGACAAGGAGCGGTGGCTGCTCAGACCCCTCCGCCGAGACCGGGCGTGGCTCAACTACGTCCGGTGTTGCCATAGCAACTCCTCCAGGCTGTCTCTAGCCGCGGGAAAGGCTGCCGCGATCTCAGTCAACTGCACTGCGAGTAGCCCGTCATCATTGCGTGATCCGCCTTCCGCACCGTAGCGTTCAGCAATCTTCCGCAACGCGGAACTGAACAAAAAGGTGTGTTCAGCTGTCTCGTTTGTGGTGATGTCGCAATACTCGTCGGCAAGCGAATGGCGAATCGGTTGTTGCTCGATGACCAGCGCGACAGGGGCGGACAGCTTGTCGGCCAGCTCCGCGTGACATTGCGAAAATGCCTCGCGCACAGCGGTTTCGCGCACGCCCCTGCGCAATCGCGCGCAGATTATCGGTGGCCGTTTCTCGCGCTCAAGCGCCTTGGCGACGCACACCTCCGCGCCGCTCGTGTTAGCGGTGTCCGAGTGCGCGGCCTGCCGTGATGACAGCCAGTCCACCACAGCAGCGCGCAACGACGACGATGTAGATCCCGTTGTCGGCTGTGTTGTTTCCGTGACATCAGTTGCGGAAATAAGGTCCATTAGGCCTAGTCCCCTCCCATAAATCCCCTGCGTGGCTTAGTTAAAACCTGCGTACCCCCCATACGACCCGTAGGCCAGATTCCGCGCCCTGAAACGCTGCGCTAGGCAGACCCCAAGCACCGCTTCAACCAACGAATAAGCGCGGCTTCGCGTTCAGCCTACAGCGGACCGCGGATTCGGCAAGTCGACAAAACAACTCGCCTCGCCGTGCCGCCAATTCAGGACGACGCGGCATCGTCAACCGGCGTGAAACCGCCAGGACAACAACAAAAATCCTAGGGGCAATGATTGGATAGTTGGCCGATGTCGTGGACAATAGGGAACGTGACTACTTCTGATTTTTCTGAAAATATCGAACAGCCTGCGGTTTCGCAGGAATCCGAACCATCGCCAACTCGTGCAGACGAGCAGGCGGAGCAACCGCATGAGCGCCAGCCGAAGAAGGGCGAATTGCCTTCAGGTCGTCCGGAAAAGACCCAATTCGACGATGGTCTTGACTACCCGCGCATCGGCAATCTGTCCTTCCGCCGAGGCACTTTGACTCCCAACCAAGAAAAGATCTGGGAAGATAACTGGGACACTTACGGCAAGGTCCTCTCCGACGAGGTCATCGACGTGGAGGAATGGTTCGGCCGCAAGGGACCGACCATCGTCGAGATCGGCTGCGGCACCGGCACGTCCACCGTGGCTATGGCTCCGCAAGAACCGGACCACAACATCATCGCCGTTGAGCTTTACCGCCCTGGCCTGGCGAAACTGCTCTCCGCCACCGTGCGCAATGAGGTGTCGAACATCCGCATGGTCCGCGGCGACGGCGTCGAGGTCCTGCAGCGCATGATCGAGCCGGAGTCGCTGGCCGGCGTGCGCCTGTTCTTCCCGGATCCGTGGCCGAAGGCACGCCACCACAAGCGCCGCATTGTGCAGTCCGGCACGTTGCGCCTAATTTCTTCGCGTCTGAAGCCCGGCGGCATTTTCCACGCCGCCACCGACCATGCGGACTACGCAGAGTGGATTGAGGAACTCCGCGAGGTTGAGCCGACGCTCGAGCCTATCGCCTGGCCCTGGCCGGAATCCCCAATGCTTCTCGACCGACCGACGACCAAGTTCGAAGCCCGCGGCCTGAACCTCGACCACGACATCCACGAGTTCATCTGGCGCAAGAAAGAGGCATAGGAACATGAGCACTACCCAAAACACCTCTGCCAGCTACAACACCACCGAGACGCACCCCACCGCACTGCTCGTGTGGGACGCCCCGAACTTGGACATGGGGCTCGGCGCCATTTTGGGCTCCCGCCCGACCGCCGCGCACCGCCCGCGCTTCGACGCCGTGGGCAAATGGCTTATCGACGAAGCCGAGCGCGTATCCCACAAGATTGGCTCCGATGTCCTCCCCGAGGCCACGGTATTCACCAACGTCAACCCGGGCTCAGCGGAGATTGTCCGCCCCTGGGTCGAGGCTCTGCGCAATGTCGGTTTCGCGGTGTTCGCAAAGCCGAAGATCGAAGAGGACACCGACGTTGACCCGGACATGATTGCGCACATCCAAAGGCGTTACGACGAAGGCGTGTTGCGCAGTGTCGTCGTTGCGTCCGCCGATGGCCAGAATTTCCAGGAGCTGCTGGAAAAGCTCGCATCCGAGGGGATTCGGGTAACCGTCATCGGTTTTCATGAGCACGCTTCCTGGGCACTGGCCTCCGATGCGATTCGCTTTGTTGATCTGGAGGAAATCAAGGGCGTCTTCCGCGAGCCGCTACCGCGTATCGATCTCGACCGCCTGCCAGATGGCGGTGCGTGGCTGCAGCCGTTCCGTCCGCTCACTTCGTTGCTCAAGGAGCGCGACGGCAAGAACGACGACTAGGGAGACCACCACAGCGCCGAACTGGGAGACGAGCAGGAAGACGAACAGGCTTCTGATTTATGTCACGACTTAAAAATGTCCTAAAAACCGGCAATTCGAGCTGGCTACGATCGATAATCCTCGTAGCCCTCGTGATTGCCGGTATCGTCCTGACGGTAAGAAACTGGGACAGTGTCGTCCAGGGGCTGCAAATCCTTGCGGATGTTGACGCTAAGTGGCTGTTCATCGCCATTTTTTCCGTGGCTTTTTCGCTCTACGCGATGGCGGAAGTGATGCGTCTGCTGTTGCGAGCTGGAGGCGTAAAAGCAGCCACTCGCCGTAGCACCAATGCGCTAACCCTCGCATCCAACGCGTGGGCGGTCACCGTTCCCGGTGGTGCCGCATTTTCTACGGCGCTGCAGATTAAGCGCATGATGCAGTGGGGCGCATCCGCGGTCCTTGTCAGCTGGTTCGTGCTTTTTTCGGGCGCGTTGTCGTTTTTAGGTCTGGCATTTCTGGGGCTTGGCAGCCTCTTCTTCGTCGGGCAGGGTGGAACGACCGCAGTGCTCATCGCTATGGCAATTGCGGTGCTACTCGCCACCATTTTGCTGTGGCGGATTTCGCAGAAGCCGGCTTTCCTTAACAAGGCGGGTGCATGGTGTCTACGTGTCTTTAACAAGATTCGGAAGAAGCCCGCGGACACCGATGTCGACCGACTTGAAGAGTCCGTCAAACAGCTGACCAGCGTGAAGTTGCCCGTACAAACTTTGGCACTTTCCTTCACCTGGTCCTTTATCAACTGGGTCGCGGAAATCGTCTGTCTCTACGCCGCCATTCGGGCCATTGGTGTCGATGACATCTCCGCTACGAAGGTGCTGCTGGCTTTCGTAACCGGCAAGCTCGCAGGTTTCATCCAGGCCACACCGGGCGGCATCGGCACTGTCGAGGCCGCTTTGACCGCGGCTCTCATCGCAGGCGGCACCACCGGCGCCGAGGCCTTTGCAGCGGTGCTGGTCTACCGCATCGTTTCCTTCGTCCTGGTGGCAATTGTGGGCTGGATTATCTACGCCCTCGGCTTCGACCACAAGGATCAGCCCGAGCATCAGCCAGTCGCTGACCGCTAATGGCTTCCTCGCCGCTGGTCGCTGGTCACCCACCAATCTGAGGGGTCGCTAGACTAAGAAGCATGAACACACGCGTATCGACGTTCTTGATTGACATCCTCGCCATCTTTATTTTCGCCGTGTTGGCACGTCTGGCTCACAACACTCCCGAGGATCCTTTTACCTTCATCAATATCCTCGATACCTGGTGGCCGTTCGCATTCGGTGTCCTCCTGGGCACCGCGCTGATTAAGAACGAGCCGAACCCGCGTGCAGTGAGTTCAGGCGCAATTGTGTGGCTCGGCACTGTCGTCGTCGGCCTAGCTGTGTGGGCCACCCGCAATTCGGCAGTCCCGCACTGGTCCTTCATTCTGGTTGCCTCAGTCATGAGCGCCTTGCTGCTGCTGGGTTGGCGAGCAGCGTCGAATGCGGTTGCTCGTAAGTCTCTGGACTAAGCCTTCGGCCCCATCCCTAGCCCTTCGGTTTAGTTCACTGACTAAATCTGGTTTTTAATTTTTGCACTCCGCCTCGATAATTGAAGAATGGACAAATCTTCTGACGAGGCTCTCGGCAATCAACCAACTGCTGAGACCCAACGAACTCATAACCCCGCAGGGTCCAGCGAAGACCGTACCTTCATGGGCCAACCGTGGGGTCTCGCCAACCTCTTCGGCATCGAAATGTGGGAGCGCTTCAGCTTCTACGGCATGCAGGCCATCCTGGCTTTCTACATGTACTACGAGACCACTCAGGGCGGTCTCGGCCTGGACAAGGGTGCTGCTACCTCCATCGTCGGTGCTTACGGCGGTCTTGTCTACATGGCCGCACTCGTTGCCTCTCTGGTTGCTGACCGTATCCTTGGCTCGGAGCGGACACTGTTCTACTCCGCCATCCTGGTCATGTTTGGCCACATCTCCTTGGCATTCATCCCCGGCGTGATTGGCCTGGCTATTGGCCTTGTCTCCATCGCAATCGGCTCCGGCGGCGTGAAGACCAACGCACAGGTCGTGCTGGGTCAGCTCTACGCAAAGGACGACCCGCGTCGTGACGCCGGCTTCTCCATCTTCTACATGGGCGTCAATATCGGTGCCCTGTTCGGCCCACTGCTCACCGGCTGGATCTGGGGAATGAAGGGCTTCCACTGGGGCTTCGGCCTGGCCGCTATCGGTATGGCTGCCGGTCTGATTCAGTACATCCTGATGCGCAAGTCCACCATCGCCGAGGCTGGCCATGAGATTCCGAACCCGCTGCCGAAGAAGCAGTACCCGGTATGGATTGGTATCGCAGTGGTCATCACTGTTGTCTCGGTTACGCTGGTTTCCACCGGAATTGTTCCGGTCACGACTCTTTCCACTGTGGTCACGGTGATTGCACTGATCGCCGCTGTGGTGCTGTGGTGGCAGATGTACTCCTCGCCACTTACGACGAAATCGGAGAAGACTCGCCTGGTCGGTTTCATCCCGATGTTCGTCTCAGGCGTGCTGTTCTTCGGTATCTTCCAGCAGCAGTTCACGGTGCTGGCCATCTACTCGGACATCCGCCTCGACCGCGAGATCTTCGGTTGGGAAATGTCCCCGGCCTGGATTAACTCGATCAACCCGATCTTCATCATCGCCTTCTCGATGGTCTTTGCAGCCGCCTGGTCCAAGCTTGGTGACCGCCAGTGGTCCACCCCAGTGAAGTTCGGTGTCGCCAACATCATCATCGGTATCTCGCTGTTCTTCTTCATCCCATTCTCCGGTGGCGGTGAGAACTCCACTCCGCTGTATGCGATTATCTGGATTCTCTTCCTGTTCACCATGGGTGAGCTCATGCTGAGCCCGGTCGGCAACGCCCTTGCTACAAAGGTCGCTCCGGCGGCATTCCCGTCGCGCATGATGGCCGTCTGGCTGATGGCAGTCGCTATGGGTACTTCGCTGGCAGGCACCCTGGCCGGCTTCTACAACTATGAGGATGCCGCTGCTGAGAACACCTTCTTCATCACCCTGGGTATCGCCTCGGTTGTCTTGGGCTTGATTCTGCTCGCACTGCGCAAGTGGATTGTCAAGGAGTTCGTCGACGTCCGATAGGGCTGGCTCCGTAGGGCTGCCCCTCGCTCTGGCACAGCCCACGCCCACGCCCCTCCCCTCCTCCCCACTTCACGACACCTATGTCACCTCATGCCGCCTCCACAGATGGCACGAGGTGACATAGGTGTCGTGAAGTGTTTTTGGGTGGCCCTGAACATGCTTCGCCGCAAACTTGCCACCAGCACAACCGCCATCCACAGATTTTCCCCACCTCCCCACCGGCTAAAATTGAGGCCATGTTTGCCATCATTACCGTCACCGGCGAGGATCACACCGGCATCATCGCCGCCGTCACCACTGCTCTGGCGGAGCAGGACGTCAACATTGTCGATGTTTCCCAGACACTCATGGATAAATGGTTCACCATGATCCTGCGGGTGGAGTTCAACGAGAAGGCCACCCCCATTAGCACGCTGCAGGGTTACATGGATTCCGTCGGCAAGCGGGAGGGGCTTGTCATTCGAATCCAGTCTGAGGCGCTGTTCAACGCCGTCAACGAGATTTAAAGGGCGCGACCAGGATGGATTTCAACTTCGCGCAATCTAAGTTCCTCGACACCATTGACATGATTGAGAAGTACCGTCTGGATATCCGGACGGTCACTATGGGAATTTCCCTGCTCGAGTGCTCTCGCTCTGAAATGGAAGCCACCGCACAGGCGGTGTATGACCGCGTAACCAGGCAGGCCGCTCGCCTCGTGGAGGTCTGCGAGGGCATCGAGGCGGAGCTGGGCATTCCGATTGTCAATAAGCGCATCTCCGTCACACCAGTTTCCCTCATCACGGCCGGTTGCGAAGGCGATCCCACAGTGGTTGCCAAGGCGCTCGACCGCGCCGCCCGCGATTCTGGGGTGAACTTCCTCGGCGGCTACTCGGCGCTCGTCGAAAAGGGCGCGACGACCAGCGAGAAGCGGCTCATCGACTCCATTCCCCACGCTCTTAGCGAGACCGAATTGGTGTGCAGCTCGGTCAACGTAGCCTCGTCACGCGCGGGCATCAACATGGATGCAGTGCGACGCATGGGCGAAGTGGTGAAGGAAGCTGCGGCGCAGACCGCCGACCGCAGCTCGATTGCCTGCGCAAAACTGGTGGTTTTCGCCAATGCGGTGGGCGACAACCCCTTCATGGCCGGCGCGTTCCACGGTGTCGGGGAGCCAGATTGCGTCGTGTCTGTCGGCGTTTCGGGGCCGGGCGTGGTCGATCGCGCGCTCGGCGATCTGCATGGCGCCAGCTTTAACGAAGTCGCCGAGGAGATCAAGAAGGCAGCGTTCAAGATCACACGCACGGGTCAGCTGGTCGGCACGATGGCGTCGGAGCGCCTGGGCGTGCCTTTTGGCATCGTGGATCTCTCGCTCGCGCCGACCGCCGAGATGGGCGACTCCGTCGCTCATATTCTCGAGCACATGGGGTTGGAGCAGGTCGGCACGCACGGCACCACTGCCGCGCTGGCACTGCTTAACGACGCCGTGAAGAAAGGCGGCCTGATGGCGTGTTCACGCGTCGGTGGACTGTCCGGGTCGTTCATTCCGGTCTCTGAGGACAAGGGCATGATTGATGCTGTGCGCGCGGGGTCGATCAGCATGGACAAGCTGGAGGCGATGACCTCTATTTGCTCGGTGGGCTTCGACATGATTGCGATTCCTGGTGACACGCCTGCGACCACGATTTCCGGCATGATTGCCGACGAGGCCGCCATCGGTGTGATGAACCACAAAACCACCGCAGCTCGCCTCATTCCGGTGCCAGGTACCAAGCCGGGCGATGAGGTGAACTTCGGTGGTCTGCTCGGCTACGCGCCGGTCATCGATGTCAATGCCAAGGGCAATGCCGAGTTCATTGCCCGCGGCGGCTACATCCCCGCGCCGGTGCACGGGTTCAGGAACTAGCAGCTTCGGACGGGGCTCCTACGATTGCAGGCGGCGCCCATTTGCGTCATAGGCGTAGGAGCCGCTACCGACGAGAATCAGAATGAACTCGATAAATGCCCAGATACTGACGCCGATAATGAGGAAGAAGCCAACCAGGAAGATGGCGGTAATCCAGCCGAATACCGTCAGTGCTAGCTGAATAGCACCACGCGAGTTGTGCCCCAAGTAGAAATTATGAACACCGAGGGTGCCCAGGAAGAAGGCAAGCAGAGCCGCTGCAATCTTGGACTTATCCGAGACAGGGGAACCTGCCACCCCGTAGCCCTGGTGCGGGTTCGGGCCGCCGAAGCCAGCGGAATACGCCGGCGCCTGCTGGTTTGGGTAACCACTCTGATACGGATTCGAGTACCCGTTGTGGAAATTGTGCTGGCTCGGGTCCTGATAGCCCTGCCCCACGTTCGGCTGCTGCGGTGGGTATGGATCCGAGTACGGCATACCGGAGCTGTAAGCACCCGAGCTGTTAGCGAACTTCCCCTTGGACCTCGGCATACCGTCTTCGTCGAAATCTCCATATGGGTTTGTCGGATTCGTCATTGCACCCTACCTTTTCGCCTAGATTTCCCCGGTCATGAACAGCAGTTCCTTGGGCGATAATAACCGGTTCCGTCAGACTGCTTCCTGCAACTTTGTCAATTTCTTTCGAAATTTTAGCGAAACTGTTGTTTTGGAACATTAAACACCAGTTCTTGAGCAAGATTCTAACAGCAAGTCCCCGTCGGGGGCGTCTCGCACATTTCGAGCTGCCTCTACCGCGCCAGCGATTGCTCAATCAGTTCGCGAGCCCAACCCTCAGTCCAGGCCAGCGGAGTCGTCCCCGGAATTGCCACATCATTCGTGGCGTAGGTCGCGTGCGCACCCGCGCCGGTAATCATCTCCTGCGCTCGTGCAATCGCATCGGCCACTCCCGGAGGCACATCACAGAAGGAGTCCGATGGCACGCAGACATTCTGGACCTTGTCATTAAGAGGACCAAAGCCGTCTCGTGGACCGCGCATCGTCGCGCCCGGAACCACAGCCTGCACAATGCCGCCAAGCGGCTGCAATGACAGCTCGACGCCCACACCAGCCAGCGGAACGCCCTGGTTCACGCCCTGATTGGGGTCACGCCGCGGGTCGCCCAACAGAGCCACGCCCGCAATGCGCTCGGCCGGAACGACACCGCGGCCATTGCCGATGTCAGAGGCCAAATCACCTGCAATAGCGGCACCCTGGGAGAAGCCCATCAGGACGAAGTCCGTCAGTGGACACTGCCCGTGCAAGTCAGCCATTTCCTTAGCGGTGACATCGCGCCCGACTGCCTGCGAATCATCGTAAGTGAGTTGGTCGGGCAGCTGATGCGTCTTGATCTGTGCCGGGTACGGCGTAGTCCAGACCTTGACATCACCCTCCGAGTAGGACTCCGAAATCGAGTTCGTCAGACCAAGCAGCAGCGAATGCGGGTTCGCGGTCGGGGCCATCGGATCATCGTCAGCACGCGATTCCGCAGTTCCGGGCACAGCGATAACTTCTACCGCCGGGCACCACTCGGGTTGTTCGGCCAGAACCCCGCCATCGTCACCGGGGGTCGGTGGGGTTTGACCGCCTTGGTCGTCGTTAAGCCATTGCACTACGCCGAAGCCAATAGCGGCCACCAGCACAATGACCGCCAGAATTGTCAGCACTTTACGCATGAGTGCTAGCAATACGCCTTTTTAGCGGAGCTTGCAATAGTCTTCGCCACTTCCTCGGCGCTTTCCTGTGAGCGCCCCTGTGCGACCAGCTGCCCGGCAATCGCCAGCGCGATGACTTCACGCTCCTCCTCCGGTGCGTCCGCGCATGCCGCGCGACCTGTGCCGATGAGCTGATCCTCCACCCCATCAACATCGATTCCCGCTTTTTCCAGCGCTCCGAGGTATGAATCGTCCGCCTCGCTGAGCTTCATCTGCCCATCGGGCGCTTCGTCCACGCGCTTAGCTTGGGGATCTGTGATCTCCGGCGCAGACTTTTCGCTCGACTTCGGCGCAGAAGTCTTCGTGCTTGACGACGTCGTGGAGGTCTTCGTAGTCGTCGACGAGGTGACCTCCGAAGACTCCACTGTGGAGCTGCCACAGGCGGCCACTCCGAAGGTCAGCAGCGCAACAGCTGTGGTTGTAGCCAGTGTCCGGAAGGACTTGTTCATGGACATTTGTCTATCCCTTATTCAGTGCCCTGCTTTGGTTGGCTTACTTGTCATCATCGTTGTCGGCGGCTGGGGCCGGCGCTTCTGGCTTATTGCGCTCTTCGACAATCTTGCCGTTGAGCTGACGAATCCAGCCACCCTCGAACTGCTGCTCAAGACCGCCGGCCTTGACTGGCTGCAGTGGGCCGACCGGGTAGCCGAACGGGCCATTTTCGTAGCCAGTGCTGCCCCAGTGGTCAGTGATGTCGTTGGAGCGCACCGGCTGTGCACCAGTTTCCGGAGTCCAGTAAATGGCACCGTGTTCGAAGCGCTGGAAAGCGCCGCGGGCGAGCTTGACCTCGTCGCCGTCGACAGGCAGACCCAGATCGGACTCAGCGCCACCGAGCTCCTTGTAGACACGGCCGATTTCACCACGCACGATGCGAGGTTCTTCGCCGCCGATCTTGACGATGGTGCCACCCTGGAAGTCCTGGGCGACACCGCCCGGAATATCGCGGTGGTTGGCGACTGGGTAGCCCAGCGGACCGGTCTCGAAGCCGGCCTTGCCCCAGACGTTCATAATGTCGCCGGTGACTTCGTGGGCTCCGCCTTCCGGAGTCCAGTAAATCGAACCCTTTTCGAAGTGAACGAAGCGTCCCGAGCCATCCGGCGTAGCCAGTTCGTTGGTCACTGGGTAGCCGAGCGGCGAGGACGGACCACCGAGCTCGTTGTAACGCGAACCGATGCGCCCCCAGACCACATGTGCCCCGGAATCCGGGTGCCAGTAGGCGGTACCGCCGGTAAAGTCCTGAGCCACGCCATTCTTGGCGACACCATACTCATCCGACAGGCAGGTGCCAATTCCCGGCAGAGATGCAACGGCCTTCTCAATCTCGCCACCTACGCGGCAGACAGCGCCACGATCGGACTCCGGCAACTGCAGTGCATCGGCCAGCGTTGGCCAGGCCTGACTGACCTCGAATTGCCAGTACGGCCAGGTGTGAGTACCCGAGCTCCGGAAGTTCACAACCGGCTCGACGCCCTTTTCGCGAGCATTTCGGATGAAGGTCTCACTGGTCATGCGGGAAAGCACTTCCAATGCGTAACCGGTCGGATTGTCCGGCTTCGTCGGATCGATCTGCGACGGCACGTCCCACTCACCGGTGTTGCCGTTACCCGCCGAGATGTACAGCGACATGCCCTTGAGCTTGTCGATGTTCAGCTTCGGATCATTGTCCTTCCAACGCTGCGAACCGAGCGGGCCCCACATCTTCGTCGCGTCATAGCCACCGGTGTTCTTCATCGCCAGAGAGATTGCCTGCGGCATGCCCGGCGAAGTCATATCCAGGTAACCAGAGAGGCTACCGGCAAACTTCCACAGCTCCGGAGAGTGTGCTGCAACGTTGTAAGCACCGGTAGCTCCCATGGAGATACCGATAATGCCGCGTTCATCGTTGCCGCGGAAGCCGTTGGTGATAACCGGCACGAGCTCCTTAGTAATGAAGCTCTCCCACTTGTAGTTCTGACCGTTATCCGGCTGATCCCAGTCAGAGTAGAAGGACGATGTACCGCCGGCGGGCATAACCACCAGGACATTCTTGTCCTCGTAGAAGCGCTCGATATTGGTAGCGCGAATCCAACCGGAGTAGTCATCAAACGATGCCATACCGTCAAGGTGATAGACGCTCGGGAATGTGCGCTCCTTGTCGCGGTACCAATCGCGCGGCAGCAAAATCTCAACCTGAATTGGCTTCTCCGGCATGGCAGCCGAGCGAATGTGCGCAATGACGTGGTGATCTGTGTACCACTCGACCTTGTCTACGCTGACTCCGCTGGGCAGGTTCGCCACTGCGGGAGTATCGACTTTAAATGGCGTACGCTCCGGCCCTGGCATCGGCTTCGGCATACCCAGGCCAGGTAGCTGCGCACCAGCAGCTTGCGCTGCTTCAGCGGCCTTAGCAAGGTCTCCCAGGTCTTCAGATTGAGCCAACTGCCCCTGAACGGCCTGAAGTTCCTCGTAGCTAGGCAGACCTGGCTGAGCTGGCTCGGGAGCCGCCACTGCAGCAGGGGCACCGAGAGCGAGAGTCAACGGTAGTGCCAAAAGTGCGGTCAACGCCCGCGATGACTTCCGGCTGTTGCCGAGGCCACCACGGAGGAATCTAGCGGTTACGCGCATAAGAGGGCTTCCCTTTACAAAGTCGCTGGTTGAAATTATTTGAGACGTTGAGTGTTGCACCGGCGCCGGTTAGGCACCTGCAGATAGCATCACGCGGCGCTAGAGCTATGCGTTTACCGTTCGGCTTCGCAGAATTACGTGGTGACCAGCAACGTATCCGAAGGTTCCCCTCCTCCGGCGTGCCGCTGCACGAAGAATCTCACACACGTTCTGCGAAACAAACGGTATAGCTACCTGAATAGCTTCACCCTTTACTTTAAGGTTCGACTCTCATGTTTACCCTCTTACGGGTAAAAACCGTGGAGACACACGCAAAAGGAACTGAATTCAAGCTTTGACAGCGCAACTCTTTGCGCCCCTCTGTAGGCCGTTACCCACACCTTCCGCTCAGCATCCAAACCCGGACTCGACACAGAAAAAAGACCAATCCCAACAAAAGGATTGGTCTTTCTTCAAAATTGAGACTTCTTAAGAAGCTACCCCCTTTAAGAAGTCATCCAGCACCAGCGCTAGGTCAGCGCGCCAGAGCGCCCTGAAATAACTATCGACCTAAAGGCCCAGCGCCCGAAGAATGTGCGGGCGAGCAAGCGCGGCATCACGGCCCCACAGCTCCCACGAGTGGATACCGTTCGGGCTGTAGACAAACTGCGCATTGAGGCCGGCAGCGCGAGCATCCTGCTCAAAGCGCTGCGTCGAAGCGCGGGATACGGACTCCATCACGGCACGCCAGACGGTGTCAGGGAGCTGCGGCACCGGACGGTTCAAAACCTCCGGATCACTCCACAGGCTCTGAACACCCTGGGCGGAGGAAACATACATCGGCAGCCCCTTGAGCTGGTCGAGCAGCATCGAAGGGTCATGGGCCTGGCGTTCCGCCGAAGCCGGAACCGGAAGACCCCACATGCCAGTCGGATTCACTACACCAGTGCTAGCCACCATTGCAGTGGTACCCGTAGCAACTACCTCGTTCGACATCTGGTAGTAACCGGACAGCGAAGTAACATGCTTGAACTGGTCACGGTGGCGGGCTGCCAAAGAAACCGCCGCAGCCGCACCCATGGACAAACCAGCGATTGCGTTGCGGTTCGGGTTGACACCAAACTCACGCTGCAGATAGACCGGCAGCTCCTGAGTCAGGAAGGTCTCCCACTTCTGAGTCTTGACCCCTTCGGAAGTCACGGCCGGATCGTTCCAGTCGGCATAGAAGGAGCCGTCGCCAGCAGCCGGCGCAACCAGAGTGATGTTGTCGTTGGCGAAGGTCTGAGCAATGTGGCCCGACCAAATCCAACCGGACGCACCCTTATTAAAGCCCCACAGACCGTCGAGCATGTACAGAGACGCATCGCCGCCACCAGTAGCCGCCTTAATCTGAACCGGAATATTGCGGTTCATAGCCGGCGAGAAAACCTGGCAGTACTGAACAAACCACTGATATGGATCCCACTCACAGCCTGGACGCAGTCGATCACGGTTTGGATCAGCACTCGCATCCTTCGCGGATGCGAGCATGATGCCACCAAACACCATTGCAACAGCCACAAGGGCAGCTACGACCTTCACCGTGAAGTTACGACTCACTGCAGTAAAGCTCATCGTTCTCCTCTTTACTTTCGGACTTACCTCCGCGCCAGACTTTTCGGAGGCAGTCGCTTACGCGAGCTTTCGCTTTTCTGCTTCCAGTTGTGACGCGACAACTGGAGACCCCACAAAAGAATCTCGAGTATGTAACGATACTCAATCGTTTCCCTACATCCAAGTTTAAATCGTAATCATTCCGTAATATTTCTCACATTTCTCCCCAAAACTATCCACCACAAGGAGAAACAATGTTTACCAGCATGGAATTACAAAATTGTAATTCTGCCCCCCCGGCTGATCCGTAGGACTAACTGAGAAACCTAAAACACGCCTACAAGAACCCCAAACACAACCTAAGTACTAACGAAATACAGAAAAAGCCCATGCACCCCTCGGCGCATGGGCTTTCAGCTACCAATCGAACCCGACCGAACCCGACGAGAAAACCGACGGAAATCGCAGTTCGCTTACAGGGAAAAGAACTGGGAACTACCCCAGAGTCGGGACAGCGTAGACAGCGATAGCAATGGACAGCAGCCACAGGACGGCCAGTGCCTGCAGCGGACGGTCCTTGAGCGCAATCTCATCCGGGCTTCCCGCATCACCACGGTCAACGTCAGCTGCGAAGCGCAGGATGGCCACAGTGAATGGAACCATCGAGATCTCGTACCAAATAGCCGAAGTCGATGAAGTGCCCGGCGCGCGGCCCATCTCAAAGCCCCACAGCGCGTAGCTCAGCACCACGGCGGTCGCAGCGAGGGTCCACACAAAGCGCAGGTAAGTCGCGGTGTAACCCTGCAACGACTTACGGATTTTCTTACCCGTGCGCTCTGCCAACAGCAGCTCAGCGTAACGCTTACCGGCTGCCATGAACAGCGAACCAAAGGCGGCAACCAGCAAGAACCACTGGGACAGGTTGATGTTGGCAGCAACACCGCCGGCCATTGCACGCAGCATGAAACCCGAGGACACCAGCGCAATATCAATCACCGGCTGGTGCTTCAGGCCAAAGCAGTAACCGAGCTGCAGTGCAATGTATACAGCCACAACAATTGCTAGCCCCGGCCCCTCAGAGGCGAACCAGGACACCGCAATCGAACCAATGATTAGTGCGACCGCCATAATGTACGCCATGCTCACCGGCAGTACGCCAGCGGCAATTGGGCGGAAGCGCTTGGTTGGGTGCGCCCGGTCAGCTTCAACATCGCGGGCATCATTAATCAGGTAAATCGACGATGCGGCCAAACAGAAGGCCACAAACGCCACCAGGATGTCGACGGTCAGCGTACCGATCGAACGTCCCGAGTCCATGATCTCGTTGCCGGCTGCCAGTGGAGCCGCAATGACCAGGACATTCTTCACCCACTGCTTCGGGCGAAGCGCCTTGATCATGCCGTCCAACAGATTCTTCGGCGGATGCCCCTGCGGGTGCGCAGGCTCATCGATACCGGAAGTGTGCGGCTCGGACCCAATCCTTGATTGAGAAGCTTGCCGCTGGTTGGCCGACACATTGGCCAAGTTGTCGTTCTCCGCCTGTGTCACTGTGCATTCCTTTCCGCAATGGAGGGCTGTCCACCCTGGTTATGCTGCGCCTTTTTCGGCTCGATGACCTTATCACCTATCTTGTCCACCGCAAGAGCAGTGGCTGTACCCAGCGCCGCTCCGAGAGCAACATCCGTCGGGTAATGAACTCCCAGCACCAGGCGGGAGAGCATAATCGCCGGCACGCCCACGGCCGGTGCTGCCGGGTAACCCAACTTTGCAATCCCCACCAGCGCCGCCGTCGTCGACGTCGCGTGCGAGGACGGGAAACTCAGCTTGCTTGGCGTACCAACGCCGATTGCTATACGACGGTCATGGGGACGCGGGCGACGGACAATGCGCTTAAGCACCACCGATGCCGCATGCGAGGTAAAGGCGGCCACACCGACCTTTGCCCAGCTAATGCGTCGCTCCTTATCCACCGCCGCCCCGAGGGCAGCGAGCCCCATCCACCCAAGGGCGTGCTCACCGAAATAGCTCATGGCACGCGCGGTGGGCAGCACACCCGGGACGTCGTTAAGCGTGTGCTGAATATTAACGAGAACGTCGGACTCGCCGAACGGATCGCCTTTAATTTTCGAAGACATTCGCCCAGGCCTTCCTACTGGTCAGATCGTCATAGGCTGCGCGGTAGCGTGCCTGCATTTGCTCGAACCGCTCCTCAACCTGCTTTTGCAGCTCCCAGGATTCTTCCAGCAGAGCCTTGGCCTTGTCGCGGTCACGCTGGCGATACACCACGCCACGGCCATCAGCGGTGGTGACCGTTGCGCCATCCAGACGCGACAGGGAGAACCAACGAGCCTCCAGCGGCGCCAGGTTTGCCTGCGGCACCGCATGGTGCTCGGAGTTTTCCGGGCGCACGCTGTGCAGCAGACCCTTGGCCAGCCAACCGACCTTCTTCAGCTTGCCCAGACGACCACCGACATCCTTTGTCGGAACCCCCGGAATACCGGAGGGCTTTGGCAGATCGCCTGCGCTCGGCAGCACAACCGCGTCGGGGAAGCTCTTGCGCAGGGCATTGATGCGCGGCAGCGAGGACTCGAGAATATCGAACAGGTGCTCCGGGCCTGCCAGGAAGTCCTTCATGGCTTCGTTCTGGATGGCAACAGTGGAGTACTCCAGGCACAGAAGGTGCTTGAAAGTGGCCTTGCGCATGGAACGCACGATACCGGCAGCATCGCCCTCGTGCTGAAGAGCCGCGACAATCAAGCGGTTGCGCAGGTGGAAGTACGCCTGCCAATCAATCGCATCGTCTTTGTCCGACCAGGCCATATGCCAAATTGCGACGCCCGGCCACGTGGCCGTCGGAAAGCCTGCCTTACCTGCGCGCAAACCGTATTCGGCATCGTCCCACTTAATAAACAGCGGCAGTGGCTGACCGATTGTCTCAGCGGCGACGCGCGGAATCAGGCACATCCACCAGCCGTTGAACTCAACATCGATGCGACGGTGAAGATCCTTCGAATCGACAACCTCACCGGTTGCGTTAGTGCCGTGCTCCCCGCGATCGCGCAGTGGGTGCGCATAAAAGTCGTGGTCATAGTGGACGTGCGGAGCGGAAGTCCACATGAAGTCATGGCGGCCGATGACTTCACCCATCGAGTGCAAGTGGCTGCGCTCCTGCAGGTTCAGCATCTGACCGCCGACCAGCATCGGGGACTTCGCGAACCGGCCGACAGCGACCGCACGCAGAATGGAATCCGGTTCGATGGCGATGTCGTCATCCATGTAGAGGATGAACGGGCTATCGGTCGCACGCTTCGAATCCGAATCCGGACCGCCCAGGGCCTCATACATAATGCGGGAGTACCCGCCGGAACCCCCGAGATTTCCCTGCGGGAAAATACGCAGGCGGTCACCAAAGTGCTCGGCGACAGCATCAAAGCCCGGCTCGTCTGCCGGGTGCTTGGTGCCCTGGTCAGGCATCAAAACAGCATCGATGATGGCATCGACCTCAGGATCCGAGGACAGCGCCTCAAGAGCAGCAACTGCGTCGGTCGGGCGATTGAACGTCGGGATACCGATAGTGACGCGCCCCTCCGGCGCCGGATGCTCCGTGCCGTCCGGGTACGTCTGGCTCGGCGCCTCGATATCGGAGTACCAACCTGCGGAGTGGATTACCACGTCCGTCTCACAGGTGAGGTCAAACCAAATCCAGCCGCCGTCTTCAAATTGCGTCAGCGGTACTGGGATTTCGCAGACGTGCACATCCTTGCCGTCCACCTTGGCTTCTGCACCTTCAGCCGCCGCACCCAGATCACCGACAACTTCGCCGGTCACGGCGATACGCGCACCGTCAATCTTCGAACGGTAAATGTCCACGCGCGCAGTACCGGACAGTTCCAGGCGCAGGACAACATTGTCCAGATTCGTCCACCGG
Source organism: Corynebacterium sp. LK33 (assembly GCF_014334955.1). Classification (NCBI taxonomy): domain Bacteria; kingdom Bacillati; phylum Actinomycetota; class Actinomycetes; order Mycobacteriales; family Corynebacteriaceae; genus Corynebacterium; species Corynebacterium sp. LK33. The sequence goes on from NZ_PDGU01000011.1 coordinate 324,252, forward strand.
CGCCAGTAGCTGGCCGGAAAAGCATTGAAGTAGGTTTCAAAACTAACTTCATCACCCGCCGGAATGGTGGCTGACGTGCGCGAATGCGCTTGCACACGACCGGCATTAGTCTCCGGCTCAACCAAGTAGAGCGAGCGGACATCACGGGGCTCACCCAACTTTGGCAGCAAAATCCGCTGCAGGCGTTCAACGGCAAGGCTTGACGACGTTGTCGGGGTATGTGTCCGCTTTTGTTCAGGCTGTGATGCCATGAGACGTATCAACCACTTTCCGAAAGGTCTACCGGGGATGTTGCCGCCGATAAGTTACCGACGTTTCTATCTCATAGCATCCTAGTGCCCGTGGCGGATTGCCTCTTGTTGCCACGCTAGCGACAGCCCAGAATGTGAAAGCCCCTACGCGCTGCGGACTATCTGCTGCGCATAGGGGCTTTTTCGTTCAGGCTCTAGTTTTAAGCTCCGAGGAAACCTTCGATGCGGGCCTTGGAGTTCTGGAGGTTGCGATCCCAGGTTGGCCAATCGTGGATACCGGTCTGCTCGTATTCAAACGTGGCATCCAGACCGGAGGTACGAGCACGCAACTCAAACTCGCGGGTGGACAAGCGGGACAGCGACTCCAGCGCAACGCCACCGGCCTTCGGGACGACACGATAGAGGTTCTTCGGGTCACGAACCTCATCCGGAACACCATTTGCCGAGGTAATAACCAGATCCAGCCCCTTCATCTTCTCGACGTTCAGGTACGGATCATTGCGGACACGCTCCGCTGACATAGGCGCACCCCACATGTCGAACGAGCTGTAGCCAGCCGACAGCTGAGCAGCCTCAATTGCAGTAGTCATACCCGGCGCAGTGGTGTGCAGGTAACCGGAGAAGGCAAGAGCCTGACCGAACTGGTCTCGGTGGTTGTATGCCAGCGACAGTGCAGCAGATGCACCCATGGACAGACCTGCAATGGAGTTACCAGTGCGAGAAATGCCGAACTCACGCTCAAGGTAAACCGGCAATTCCTGAGTCAGGAAAGTCTCCCACATGTTTACAAACGGACCGTGCACACTAACCGACGGACGCTTCCAGTCGGTGTAGAAGCTACCGCCGCCACCACCTGGAATAACCAGGTTGACGTTGGATCCCTCAAAAGTACGTGGGGCGTTACCGTGCTCCACCCAGTCAGAGGCATCAGCCGGGCTACGCAGGCCATCTAGCAGATAGAGAGCCTTGTTACCGCCATTGGCAGAGGCCACAATCTGAACCGGAATATTACGATCCATGGCCGGCGAATAAACCTGGCACTTCTGGGTGAAGTACTGGTACGAATCCCACTCACAACCCGGACGCAGCGAGCCTCGGTCACCCGCCGCGCTCGCGGCCGGCGCCATGGTCAATGCAGACGCAGCCACAGCTACTACGGACGCAACGGCTGCAACCTTTCGGCGCCAACCACGGAAAGTAGAGGTGATTTTCACGTGTGCATTCTCCTCACAATGTGCGATTCCCCACGGCCGGTGGGAACTATCAGGCGTGTTTCCGCTTCAGGGAATTACCTTAAGAAACAGTAAATCTTCGACAAACTTACCCGCATTCACTGTCGTTTTCCAGCAGAACACGTCGAGACCCCACTTTTCGGCGGGTTCTGGTATCCGCATTTTTACTGCGCAAGCCCCCGCAGCTCGCGCGACTCCCGCGCCCCGCGCCAGGTAATAATCGCGCCAGCCGCCGCGATCAGCACGATACCCAGCGCCATCGACCAGGTCACTCGGTCACCGGAAAACGCCCAGCCCAGGATTGCGCCGATAACGGGATCCAGTGCAAAGAGCGTGCCGGCGCATAGAACCTGGGTACCACTGACTTCTATGTCAGCCCTGTCGGTTTCATGACCGGAAATGGAATAAGAGGGAAAGGTGTTCACGGTTAAGCGATTGCACGCATAGCGTAACTATTCACCCCAGCTTCCGTACTCCTCGATAGCAGTCTGATTCTGGAAAATCACCTCAGATTAAGAAAGAAGAAGACAAAACTAGACTCAAGTGAGCATTACGCGCTACGACATGTACAGCGCGCAGCAGCCCAGCATTGACGACGAGAACAAGCTGAATGGGGCATTCAGAATCTTCCTTTGGGGGTAGATGCAACTCGATTTAATGGCACCTAACCTTTTAATGAAAGTCTTAGATTCTGAATCAACCAGCCAAATATGGACTTCTATGTCAAAAGAAAGAGAAGCACGTCATAGCCGAGTTTCCCAATCCAAAAACTGAAAGTGTTTCAGCCCATATCTAGTAGACGGGACCATTGCCGGAGAATCGGCCACTCAGTAGTTCAAAACACTAGTTCTTCCAGCGGGAACCAGACACCCCCACTAACCTAAAATGCATACTATGAACAATGATGCCACCCCGATGGACCCCACTAAGCCTTTGCGCTTGCAGGCGATAAACCCAACGTTGCATGGTGTTACCCCCGACCTAAGCAACTTCGTGCAACAGGTGCACGAGACCAATGCGAAAGAACTAGCAAAACAATTAAATACTTTTGCGAAAAATACGAATTTAGCACTTGACAGGAGTGGAGCAAAACTAAAAATAGACCCAGTCGCACAGTTCTCGCAATGCATATCTGCTGCCATCCCCAGTCTTATACACCAGATTCAGTCATCACCGATGAATAAAATGGTTAAAGCCCTTGACCAGCAGTTTTTCGGACCAGAAGTCGATTACTCCGCACTTTTTAACAATACGGGGGCTATCAGTCAGGCACTTGAGGAGCTTCTCTCCACACCTTCGATTGCTATTAGCTTTCAAAATTTTGAATTTGCGCTTCAGGATACTGTTGACAAGTTAGCAGTCTCGGACGAAGCTCCAAAAGATCAGATTCCCTCGCTCCCAGAAGAAGACTCTAAGGAATCTGCAACAACCAAGTCGATCGCCCTATCAGCTACTTACCGCACTGCTGACGCCCTTACTGCGCTACTAGACCAAATCATGGAATTCACCCGAAAGAAGGCTATTTCGCACGATGCCGCTTCACTGATTGCTCAATCAATCGTTACGCTTGCCACCCTGGGGCTTACAGCCAACCCCGTCCTAGTTATCACCCTTATATGGTCGTTTGAACAGGTTATACGACGGTTACTTCGCTCACCAGACGAACTTGGTGTTGCAAAAGACTAAATCTAATTCTTGCGTCAAACCAATTACAGTTCTCTACTAAAGCATTCTAATGCTGTGAAGAAGCAGCTCCGTTGTCAGAGATAAAGAATCTTCAGACTCATACTCACATACCTGCATCAGCCACAAAATGAAGCCTCCACTATGAAGTAGCTTTCAGAGACTCTCCGAGTTTTGTCGGCACCATAAATCGATACGTACCAGGTATGGCTAGAAGCAGGAAAGAGAGACCATCCATTTCCCGAACTCTAAATGTCGGTCCAAATCAGCACTTACGCCAGCAGAGATTCCCAATACATCCTCGAAAACTGCACTATGTAACTTCGTTCCTAACGCAAGACGTGACTACCTGTTTATTTCACTCTGGACACGTCACACTCCTCAATACCAGCAGCGTTCAGCATCGCTTGGACATCCTTAATTTCGAGAAGACAGTGTCTACCTAGACGTACAGCTACCAATGGCAAAGGTCGAATCCAAGTATTCTCAGAATCAAAGCACGCCAATGGCATATATTCCTGGCCGTTCAACTCGTTAATTTTCGGCTTGTAGGTACTGTAGGCCCCTATTATATACCGATATTCTTGTTCAAACTGATACGAGGCGAACTTTGCACGCGCAATAAATGTTCCCAAAACTCTTCGGAAACTCTCTCCCATGTATTCTCCCCACGGGGCTTGTAAATGCTCTTTTACGCCTTCAATTAATGCAGCCTCGGCGAGCTCGACCTGCCTTTTGCTGTTGTACTCGACCTTTACC